>NZ_FNWC01000007.1:1279288-1599111 GCF_900104635.1 Coprococcus phoceensis | reverse complement strand
CTGTTTAGACCTGATACCGAAGAATTTACTGAAGAAAATGCGCTGCTTACTGCTATTACCGGAAAAGACGGCAGTTTTTCCTTTGAGAACATTCCTTACGGACACTGGATCGTCAAGGAGATCTCTGCCCCTGACCTTTATACGGTAAGCCCGCAGCAGCACCATGTATATATCGGTGCAGACGGACAGCATATCGAGATCCGTGTGGAAAACACCCTGATCCGCGGCAGTGTGCAGGTAACTAAAACCGAAGCTGTGGAGGAACCGTCCCCTGTGGAAAAGGAGGATAAGAAAGACAAGAATTCTTTCCTGCGCTTCCTGCCCGGTGCAGTGTTCGACCTGTATGCGGATTCCAACGCCAACCAGGAATATGATCCTGACGATCAAAAGATCGGTACGCTGAAAGAAACCGATGCAGGCTATCATACGGCGGAAAACCTTCTGGCTGGCGGCTACTTTATCAAAGAAAGCAAAGCGCCGGAGGGCTATCAGCCTGACTCAAACGCTTACTATTTTTCCATCACAGAAGATGGACAGGTCGCAGTTGTGGAAAATGGAGAAGCCGGGCACGGATTTACCAATGAGGCTTACCGCGGCAACTTAAAGATCACAAAGGATTCCAGCGACGGGCGCAAAGATGGTTTTGCCATCGAGGTTAAGAGTGCGGACGGCTCCTACTGCGAGACATTCACCACTCCAAAATCCGGCGTGATTGAAGTTAAGGGCCTTCGTGTCGGTATTTATACCGTAACAGAAGTTGCAAACCGGGCAAGCAAGGATTACATCATTCCTGATGCCGCTACGGTGGAGATCAAGGCAGATCAGACATCTACGGTCCAGTTCTTTAATGAAAAACCGGAAAAGCCGGATAACCCAAAGAACCCGGAAAAGCCTTCTGTTCCCTCCAATCCTTCCACCCCTCAAAAGCCGGTACCGCAGACCGGGGATGATCCGTATATTTTCCTGTATGGCGGACTGCTGGCAGCCGCACTGATCGGCGGCAGCGTATTTGCTGTGTATTATTTCAAAAAGGGAAAATACAGCAGGACTTCCCTGAAAAGAACGGCTGTCGGGGTTTCTGTCCTTTCACTCTGCGTTCTGGTGGCTCTTGGCAGCGGTTTTTTGGTGTTCCGTGACTTGAACCAGTATGCTGAGAGTAAAGATGCCTATCGAGATCTTGCCGGATATGTGGAAGTGCCGGAGCAGACAGCTTCCCCGGAGTCGGCACCCGATCCGACAGAACCAAAACGGGACGATACCGATATTATCCTGCCTTCGGTAGACTTTGAAGCGCTCCGTGAAAATGGACCGGACATCATCGGATGGCTTTCCCTTCCTGATACGGTGCTCAATTATCCGGTGACGCAGACCGACAACAACGAGTATTACCTGAACCATCTTTATGACGGGACCTATAACAAGGTTGGCTGCCTGTTTGCCGACTATGAAAACCAGGCAGATTTTTCAGACCGCAATACGATCATTTACGGTCATAATATGCGGGATGGTTCCATGTTTGCTCTGCTGAACCGGTACGATGAACAAAGTTACTTTGATACCCACAGGCAGATGTATCTCGTTACTCCGAAGGGTGGTTATGTCATGGAGATCTTTGCGGCGTTTGCAGCAAAGCCGGAAGAATCCGGCAGTGAAACCTCTCCCTGGCAGCTTTCCTGGAAGGATGACGGTGCTTATACTACCTGGCTTACAGCTATGAAGGAACGTTCCGCGGTGGAAAGTGATGTGACTGTGACCTGCAGTGATAAGGTACTGACCCTTTCTACCTGTACGCCGGGCGGCACAGGACGCTTCCTTGTCATGGGAAAACTCGTGAAAGTAGATAACGAAATATAGATTTTAGGCGGTGCGGGGGCAAAAGCTCCCGCACCTGCTGTTTACAAGGAGGATTTTATTTTATGGTAAATACCATGATTTCCATTCCCGGCTATGTCCATCTTTACCGCTCGCTTTTGCGGTTTTACGACATGCCGGAAAATGAAGTCCGGGAAATGCTCTATCTTCTGAATACGGCAAACCTGGACTGCTATGAGTATTATCACCCGGACCGCAGTGTGATCCAGAGCGGACCGGTCGCTTTTTGCGGATGGCTGGAAACGAAAGATTGCCGCCCTTACCGCACAGAGGTACAGCTTTACAAATCGCTGCTGTTTTTGAAGCGCAGCATTGACCGTGACCTGATTGTATCAGCTCAGAGGGAGGCTCTGCAAACCCTGCGCTGTATTATCTCCAATCTGGAATACCGCTTTTATAAAGCCTATGGCATGGAGATCGAGGATAAACGCACGGTCTATGGGGAATGTACCTACCGTCTGGTTCCCAGGGAGGATGAACCCAGCGTGTGCCTGATGCACGACTGGATCTACCTGCCGAGTGCTTAAAATGCAACGGAAAATATATAAAATTTGTTGCAAATCAAATACCTTTTGCTTCTGTTATTGTGTATCAGAGGCTTCTTTTTTGGGAACACTAAAAAATAGGAGCCTCAGATGATTGAAAAAATGCAACGGATAGTATATAATATTCGTTGCAAAGGAGGTGCAAATCAGTGGCAAAAGGATATATGCAGGAAATTCGTGAAAGGATTTTATCTGCGGAGGAAGGAAGTGTTTTTTCAACTTCTGATTTTGCGGATATTGCAGACACAAATACAGTGCGCTCCGCTTTATATCGGCTTATTCAAGATGGAATATTGCGCCGGATTCTTAATGGTGTTTATGAAAAACCAAAATATAGCAAACTTCTGGATGAATATGTGGCGGCAGACCCGGAAGCAGTGGCGAACGCATTGGCACGAAGTTATCACTGGACGATTGCTCCATGTGGGAATACAGCATTGAACCTGTTAGGTCTTTCAACACAGGTAACAGCAGTATGGTCCTATATCAGCGATGGTCCATATAAGACCTACGAGTGGAACTCTACAAAGCTGGAATTTAAGCACCGGACCAATAAAGAGATTACCGGATTGTCCTATATGACAAGTTTGGTTATACAGGCATTAAAAACGCTTGGCAGATCGAATATTACGCCAGAAGTCATACAGATGCTTTCCGAAAAACTGACAGACAAGGATAAACAGGCTTGTTTGAAAGAAGCAACAGAGTCTACGGATTGGGTTTACGATACGATACGGCAGATTTGTGGAGGTGAAAAGGTACAATGAGAAATATAGCAAGACTTTCAGATAACGACCGCAGGGAGCTGTTCAGAAATACAGCAGATAAAATGGGGCTGAATGATGCCATCGTGGAAAAAGACTTTTGGGTATGTTTTACGCTGGATTATTTATTTCACCGCTCACTATGGAAAGAGTCCATCACCTTTAAGGGTGGTACCAGCCTTTCAAAAGCCTTTCACCTGATCAGCCGGTTTTCAGAAGATATTGATTTGATTCTGGACTGGCGTGTATTGGGATATGGCAAAGATGAACCATGGGAGAAACGTTCCAATACAAAACAGGATGCTTTTAACAAAGAAGCCAATGCGCGTGCGGAAGTATTTCTGTCCGAAACATTCTGCCCGGCAGTCAAAGCCGGCTTATCCCAGGAAATCGGTTGTGAAGCAAATGTCTACATAGATGAAAAGGATAAACAGACGGTCATTTTCGCCTATCCGCACCTTTTTACAAATACGGCGACCTTACAGGTGATCCGTTTAGAGATTGGTGCGCTGGCAGCGTGGACTCCTGCAAAAACAGCGCAGATCGAACCATACGCGGCAAAATATTATCCGAAGATTTTTGAGCAAAAAGAAACCGCAATCCTTACCGTTGCCCCGGAACGGACCTTCTGGGAAAAAGCCACAATCCTGCACCATGAAGCGAACAGACCGGAACATTTGGAAATGCCGCAGCGGTATTCCAGACATTATTATGATCTCTACCGCATGGCTGCAACACCGGTCAAAGAAGCTGCTTTTTCCAGGCTTGACCTCCTGAAGAAAGTTGTAGATTTCAAAATGAAATTCTATCCCAGAGCATGGGCGAAGTACCCGGAGGCTGTGCCGGGCACATTAAAATTACTCCCGCCGGAATATCGGTTTGCAGCATTGGAAGCGGACTATAACTCTATGCAGGATATGTTGTATGGGGATGTTCCGACATTTGAGACAGTCATAGCAGCGGTCCGGGAACTGGAAAAAGAGATCAATACACTATAACAATTACATATCCATTTATTTGCCGGTTATTCTAAGATGCTTTAGAATAGCCGGTTTCTTGTTTTCAAAGGAGGGATGCTATATTACGCAAAATGAAGTCAATGCCGTTTTTGACGAACAGGTGCGGCTCTGTGCTGATACCTTGAAACGGAAAACCAAAGAATACACCGGGGATGATCCGGACCGGCTGGGTGCATTTAAGGCAGCGGCAACTTTACAGCACACAACGCCCCAGCGTGCCCTTGCCGGTATGCTGGCAAAGCATATTGTTTCTCTATACGATATGTGCTTTGCCGAGGAAACAGTTTATCCGATGGACACATGGGACGAAAAGATCACAGACAGTCTTAACTATCTGTTCTTACTGAAAGCGATTGTAAAGGAGGGACATACCAATTAAACAGATTGAAGTAAAAATTTTGAACTGCCAGGCGGTAGCGGAAGCAGAAAAAAACATGGTCTTTGCGGCAAGACTTACCCAGCAGGGACATAAGATTGCCTCAATGGACGACCTGATGGAGCTCTACGAAAAATCATTCAGCGTTCAGACAGTAGCAGCTATGGGGGCGCTTCCCCATCCTACCATCCAGAAATTTGCGGTGATCACGGTAGCCATTGTCGGCGCCAGCAGGCGTTTTCTGGCGCAGATCACCCGCCACCAGAACGAAGTAAAATTTATGAGTGCATCGCTGCAGTACAGCAACTATACGGGACAGGCGGATTTCGCTGTCCCGTATTCTATTATGACGGCTCCGGCTGTGGTACGGGAGCTGTACTTAAAAAGTTGTAATGAAAGCATGAAATGTTATGAAGCCCTGTGCACTGCCGGAAGCGGGCACGATGCGGCCGGCTATGCCACGCCCCAGGGATTACGGAATGTACTGCTCATCAGCGCCACCCCTTATCAGTGGAAACATATCATCGGCCAGCGGGTATGCCGAAGAAATACAGATGAAACAAGGATCGTGCTGTTAAAGGTCTGGAAAGAACTTTATGACCTAAGCCCTGCCTTATTTGCCCCGTCACTGACCGGGCCTTTCTGTCAGTTGGATCGATGTCTGGAAGGGAAAATGACCTGCGGGCGAAAACTGCAGGCAGATATGACGCCAGAGGATATTTTAGAAAAAGACTATCCCGCTCTTTGGGAAGGAGGCTGCCGATGAAAATAAAACTAATCGATTTTGGCGTGCCGGAGCACCAGCGTCCTTACCGTCCTCATGGCAATGATGCCGGAGCAGATGTTTATCTGCCCTATGACTGCACCTTACAGCCCGGAGAAATCGCCAAAATTCCTCTTGGCTTTGGACTGGAAATACCGGATGGGTATGCGGGATATATCTTTCCCCGTACCAGTATGGCGGTAAAAGGTCTGGTCTGTGAACTGCCGCCTGTGGATTCCGGCTACCGAGGAGAGATCCATGCGATCATCAGCAATGTAAGCAATCAGGCGCAGTCTCTTTTTAAGGGAGCCCGTATCGGGCAGCTTGTGATCACGCCGACTGTCATTGCGGATTTTGTAACAGATCTGGGAACAGAGCGAGGAACCGGCAGCTTTGGCAGTACCGGCGAATAGAAAAAGGCTGTTTGGGGAACAGTTTTTGAATACTTATCGGTATAGGGAGCGGACATTTCGAGAACATTATAAAATATAATAAAGAAAGTCACGAAAAAAGCGGCCATTACCGTGACCGCCTACTTTCTGCTATTGAGTTCTTTCATAATACCAAGGATATATTGCATGGATTGAGGATCAAGCTGTCTTGCCTCTGCAATGAATTCCTTCAAGGTTTCCGGGTAAGTATTTCCTTCGTCAAAGAATTCCTGCGGAGTCACACCCAGATATTCGCAGATGTAGAAAAAAGACTGCATAGCGGGAAGTGACTTTTTATTCTCAATATTATTGATGTAGTTGTTTGCCTGACCTAACGATAAAGACATATCGCGTGCGGAAACTCCTTTCTGTGTCCGCAGCTTCGCTAATCGTTCCGGGACAAAATCTTCATACATCGCCTTCACCTCCCATTCTGTAATAGATTGTACCTTACACCCCTTTATTATCCGCAAAGAGAAAAAGGGTATTATCGTTGACTTGCTAAATAAAATCTATTACTATGTGAAAAGTGAAGAAATTTACCTATCAGATGGAGGGATGACCGATGAAAGGAAAGACTTGCTGTGTTACCGGACACAGGGATTTGCCGCAGAATGAGATCAACAAAATAAAAGCCGCTTTGGAACATGAGATCGATGCTGCCGTTACAGATGGATTTACCTGTTTTATGAGTGGCTTTGCAGATGGCGTGGATCAGTATTTTGCAGAGCTGGTGTTGGAAAGAAAGCAGACTAATCCGGCGCTGGAGCTGATCGCAGTGATCCCTTACCGCAAACGTCTGGACAGCCTGAATAAGAAAACAAGAACCCGTGAACTGCTGGAGGCTTGTGCGGATGTTGTTGTCATACAGGAAAAATATCTCCCAAGCGTCTACTCCCACAGAAACCGCTATATGGTGGAGCACTCCGACCGAGTGATCGCTGTATATGACGGACGGGAAACCGGCGGTACGGCAAAGACGATCCGCTTCACCCATCGGATGAAAAAGGAACTGCGGGAAATCCCGGTTGGAGAGATCGTCCTGCCGGATCACTTGAAACCAAAAACAAAATAGATACCTGTTGATGCGCTCACTTTGAAGTGGGCGTTTTTCTTTACCCATTTTTAGGAGGAATGCTTATGTGGAACCTGATTTCACATTTCCTTACCTTTGCCGGAGGAATGGCTTCCGGCGTTATGTTGATGTGTCTTATGCAAACCGGAAAACTTGCGGATAAAGAATTTGAAACTATGAAGGAGGAATAAAAATTGAAACTTGTGATTGCAGAAAAGCCCTCTGTTGCTATGTCACTGGCAGCAGTATTAGGCGCAACGGAAAGAAAAGACGGTTATCTCGAAGGTTCCGGTTATCTGGTGAGCTGGTGCGTGGGACATCTTTTGGAACTGGCACAGCCGGAGGCTTACAAAGAACAGTACGCCAAATGGCGGTATGAGGACCTTCCGATCCTACCGGAAAACTGGAAATATGAAGTTCCAAAGGATAAGAAAAAGCAGCTTGCCCTTTTGTGCCGGCTGATGAAGGACAAACGGGTTGATTCTGTGGTATGCGCTACGGATGCCGGGCGTGAAGGAGAACTGATCTTCCGTCTGGTCTATGAATATGCCGGATGTAATAAGCCTATGGAACGCCTTTGGATTTCCAGTATGGAGGATGCGGCGATCCGTGAGGGTTTTGACCATCTCCGTCCCGGCAGTGATTACGATAAACTCTATGATGCGGCAGTATGCCGGGCAGGAGCCGACTGGCTGATCGGGATCAATGCCACCCGGCTTTTTTCTGTCCTGTATGGTGTCACACTAAATGTCGGCCGTGTTATGTCACCGACGCTGGCACTTTTGGTACAGCGTGAGTCGGATATTGAATCCTTCATCAGCAAGCCTTTTTATGTGCCGGAAATCACCTGCGGAGGTTTTACTGCTTCCGGCGAAAAAATGACGGAACGATCCGAGGCTGAAAAAATCCGTATGGACTGTGACCACAACTCCGCTTTTGTGCGTTCTGCGGAAAAGCAGGTAAAAACTATACAGCCTCCCCGCCTTTATGACCTTACAACTCTGCAAAGGGAATGTAACCGTATTTATGGCTATACGGCTCAACAGACCCTTGATTATGTGCAATCTCTCTATGAAAAGAAGCTGGCAACCTATCCGAGAACGGACAGCCAGTATTTGACGAAGGACATGCAGGCAACCGCCGCTTCCCTGATCCTATGGCTGCGTGACAATATGCCCTTTGGAAAAGGCTGCGCCGGAGAGCCGGACATTGACCGGGTAACAGACGACAGCAAAGTGACCGACCACCATGCCATCATCCCAACTGTGGAGATTGCACGGACAGACCTGTCGGAGCTTCCTTCCGGGGAGCGGGATGTGCTTACCCTGCTTGCCGTCAGACTGCTTTGTGCCACAACGCAGGTACACCGATTTGAAGCGGTCACCGCTATATTGGACTGCCAGGGATATACTTTTACGGCAAAAGGAAAGACTATTTTACAGTCCGGCTGGAAAGAGGTGGAACGGATTCACCGTATGAGTATCAGGCAGAGTGAAACGGAACACAAAGAAAATGAAGCTGTCGCTCTCCCTGTGCTGCAGGAAGGACAGACTTTTGAAGCTGTATCAGCAAGTCTCCGTGAAGGGAAAACTTCACCGCCGAAACACTATACGGAGGACACACTGCTGTCCGCTATGGAGACTGCCGGTGCGGAAGATATGCCGGAAGATGCCGAGCGTAAAGGATTGGGTACTCCGGCTACCCGTGCGGCAACACTGGAAAAGCTGGTTTCTGCCGGATTTGTACAGCGAAAGAAAAAGCAGCTCATTCCTACGGAAAAAGGAAAGAACCTGATCGCAGTCCTGCCGGACAATATCAAATCTCCCATCTTAACTGCAGAATGGGAATCCATGCTGAAACAAGTGGAACATGGCGAACTGTCGGCAACATCTTTTATGGATCAGATTGCAGATATGAGCCGGACGCTGGTAAAAGAACATACTACCCCGGAAGAACGTTTTGCGGATCTGTTTCCTTCTTCCAGAGGAACTGCACATGAAGCCGTAGGGGTATGTCCTCGCTGCGGAGCCCCGGTATATGAAGGAAAGAAAGGTTTTTTCTGCGACAACAGGGAATGTTCTTTTGCTCTTTGGAAAGATAACCGTTTCTTTTCCAGCAAGAAAAAATCCATCACAAAGTCTGTGGCAGCGGCTCTTTTGAAAGAGGGCCGTATTTCTATGTCCGGGCTTTACAGTGAAAAAACAGGAAAGACCTATGATGCGGAAGTGATTCTGGATGATACCGGCGGTAAATATGTGAATTTCAAGCTGGAATTTCCAGTAAAGAAAGGCAGGCGTAAATGAGCGATCGAAAAACCTTTGAATATGGCGGTTATCACTTCACGCCCATACGAAAATTTCACAAAAAAGAAGGCGACTTTTTCGCCATATCGAAACGGCTGGCAAGTGACCCCAACTTAGGGCTGTGTACCTATCAGGATCGGCAAAAAGCACCTTATGATTACAAAGACTTTTATACCGTTTCAACAGACAAAGAATGTGATATTTTCCGCTGCGAAGAAAATGGCTTGTTGTATGTACCGGGAAAAAACGAACTTTTTATTTACCATGAACCAAAACAGAAAAAGCGGAACTCTATCGCCGATGCCCTTTCACAGTCCAGGAATGTTACTGATGCAACCGGAATTTCCGGCGGCAGACAAAGCAGTGACCCGGAAAGGTAGGCATTATGGCAGAGAGGGAATTAAAACGCTCGGAGCAGTCTGCAATCCGAAAGCTGGTTACAGAGCTTTGCGCCAACTATGACTCTCAGGATAAGATCTGCCTTCCCCTGGACAGCCCTTGCTACATGCTGAATAAATGGTGGACCGGTGCTTATTGCCGGTACTTTGAAAAAGCGGTGTTGCCGGTGGATGCAGCACTGGAATCAGCCATTACCGGCGAGGACACCTCCATGAGACAGAAAATATGCTCTGTGTGTGGAAAATCATATCTTCCTATAACCAGCCAGGCATATTGCTCCGATGCCTGCCGGGTCTATGCAAGACGGAAATCCGAGCGGAAACGCAAACGCCGGCAGCGGCAAAACCAACCATGATATGTCCGCAACTTAGCCCCAAAAGTCCTTGATTTTCAATGGCTATTCGCATCTGTTTTTAAGGGAGCTGTATAAGAATACTCCGGTGCTTTGAAATGAGGTTAAGTTGCGGACAAAACTTATATTTTAACAAAAACGATAGGAGGCGATTTTTTGAATATCAACACGATTACTGCAGAGGATCTTCGCCGTATGCCGGATAAGGAAGGACTGATTTTACAGGGCTGCGGCGGAGATCTGACAGAATGGGTGGACGGGATCAACGAAATGCTGACAAATGCAGGCATATTGAAAGATGGCAGCCAGTTTGAAAATGTGTTTGCTTTTCAGCACGGAGAACTGACCTGTCTGCTTTACCCTTTTGATGATGTGAAACTGGATATAGGGAAACTTGCCCTGTGGCGTTTACAGACCCATGAAGTCTATGGCGGCACATGGCTGTCGGACTTTGTGCCGAATTATTTAGGCGGATTTATAGAAACACCGGAACCATTGGCAGATAAACCGGACTGCCCTCTGATCGGAGCAGATGGGAACATTTTTAATCTGCTTGGTATTGCTTCCCGTACTTTGCGGGAGCATGGTCTAAAAGAACAGGCAAAAGAAATGTCTGACCGGGTATTTGCTTCCGGCAGTTATGGAGAAGCGCTCTGTATCATTGGCGAATATGTCAACATCACAGATTCCGAACCGGAGCATAAGAATTCTCTCCGTCAGCAGCTAAAGGCAACAAAACCGGCAGACCCAGTAAAAAAGCAACAAACTTCCAAACAGCAGGAACGATAAGGAGGGATGCGAAATGGAAAGGAAACGGACCTATGGTGTATGGGCAGTACGAAGCAGCACTTCTATTTTCGGACCGGCACAAAGCTGGTGCAAGGAAAATGGAAAACCGTTGGAGTTTGATAGCAAAGCCGACGCTGAAAACTATGCAAAGGAAGCCAACGAGCATACGACAGCAAATGTCCGATACTATGTGAAAGAAAAAGAACCGGAACCCGGCGCTGTTCGGAAAGGAACATCTCAACCGGAACTGGATGCGCGCAGCCATGAAGAAGTAATACCAAGAAATGATGCAGCGGAAAAACAAAACGAGATTCCGGGCAGACAGATCCCTTCTCAAACAGATCCGCTGGTAGAAATCCGCTCTGCGGTCCATAGTAATTACGCGGGTATGGTCGCTATGCTGGGTGCGGACAACCGTGTGTATTTGGGCCGTGAGGAACGTTGCCATTACCAGGATATGCAGCCATCTTACTATGACAATCAGGACGGTTCCCTGTGTTTTGTCTGTGATCAGCCCGATATGTATTATTTTCTTTATGGAGAAGGCTGGGCGCATACCCAGACGGAAATGTTGGAACGAGGGCTTACCTTGCGCCAGTATGAAGAATTTGCGAGACTGCAAAATGGGGTCCTTGCACAGTTTACCACCCAAAGAGAAATTCTGTTTGCCGGACAGCCGTTTCAGGCGCCGGAAAGTTATCTTCGCAATGCGGAACTTTATGAGGAAGGACAAACCGGGAACTACAATATGCTGGATGGCAGGCTGAACAACGAACCTCCTGTGCGCCCGGATCTGACAGACGGACAGACGGATGAAGAAATCCGGGAGCTGGTGCCGGAAGCAAAGCCGTCTTTGATGGACCGTTTGAAAGCAGACAAACCGGAGCATGAAGCAAGGCAGATGATCCCTCCTGTGCCGGAAAGGGAACGCTGATGGCCGGGGTAAGATTTGAGGATGTAGATCTTTTGGGTGCTCTTTCCCGTATCGTAGATCTTCATACCCAACATTATAAAGAGGACTTTGACCTGGATAAGGAACTGATTTCAAAACTGGCTGTGTCAGACCGTTCAGAGGATAAACAGCTTCTTTGGATGTCACGCCCTTGCGGAACCTATACCCTGCGCGAACGGGAAGTTTATCTGGATGGAAGCCATGAAAATAAAGTGTGGCGGTTTTACCAGGAACAGACAAATGATCCCGTTTTGGCTTATGCCATCTCTTTGAAAGAAGTCAGGGACGGAAAAATATTTGGCAATCTCTATCCGCTAAATTATAGAGAACATGTGGAACGGATGAAAAAGCTGACCTGTCCAATCGGAAATGTAGCCGTTGCATTTGCGGATGGAAATGTTATCACGATTCCCTATCAGGAACGGAGACAGCTTATGAACCGGTTTATGCCAGAGCATGGAGCCCCTAAAACAATGACTTATCTGCCGGAAAATGAGCCGGAGCTGATGATGATTCTAAAACGGGAACGCTTCAAACGCAGCTATCATGCGACAGCCGGAAATCTGGAGGAATATCTTGATAAGCTGGAAAAGACCACCCTGCGGGAAAAACTCAAAAGAGCAAAGACGGTGGTTTCAACACAGGAGGTCTCATCTCATAAAAGAGGGTTGGAACGATGAAGGGCGGGCATAACAAAAAATCCGTCCGCGTCGAATTTGTCATGTCCGAACCGGAGGCCGAACTGGTAAAAGAACGCATGGCGGAACTTGGCATTACCAACCTGTCGGCATATCTGCGAAAGATGGCCGTAGACGGTTACATCATTCACCTTGATATGGGAGATATTCAGGAAATGATCCGGCTTCTCCGCATTTGTTCCAATAACTTAAACCAATATACCAGACGGGCCAATGAGACCGGCAATATTTATGCCGCAGATATAGATGACATCCGCACCCGTCTGGACAGCCTTTGGGATGGCATGGACAAACTGATCCGGGGATTTGCAAATCTTTCATAATATTAAACTAATTTTGAAATGGCATCTTGATATGGGTTCATTTATTCTTAACAGTTTTTTATCGACGATATTATTATGTGGATAACGATAAGTTCCTATGATAAAATAATTTGGCATGGAGGTAAATAAAAATGTGTAAAATTGTTATTATTGAAGATGATATAGATATTTGCAATATGATTAAAAAATTCTTGGAAAATAATAAATATAGTGTTCAATATGCTTTAAATGGTATAGAAGGAATAAATTTGTGCAAATCTTTTGTTCCGGACTTGATAATACTTGACATTATGTTGCCAGGGCTGAATGGGGATGATGTATTACAGAAATTGCGAAAATTTACAAACGCTCCTGTTATTGTTGTATCAGCAAAAACAATGGTTCAGACCAAAATAGAATTATTAAAAATAGGGGCAGATGACTACATGACAAAACCATTTGATTTGTATGAGCTTCTTGCACGTATTGAGGCAAATTTAAAACGGACTGTCGATAATCCTTATCAAAATAATAATACTTTGATATACAAAAATATAAAGATCAATAACTCTTTGGTTTATATAAACGGAGTATTAGTACCATTTACATCAACAGAATTGAGCATTTTAGAATTGCTATTGCAATACCCACAGAAAATATTTTCAAAACAAAATTTATATGAATCCATTTGGAATGAACCTTATGCGTATGATGACGATACAATCAATACTCATATTAGTCATATTCGTAAGAAAATTAAATCAATTACAAATGAAGATTATATACAAACTATTTGGGGGATTGGATATAAAATGAAATAATCTTTAGATTTTCTTTAGAGTTATCATATATAGTGGCATGGAAAGGAGTTGTTTAGGATGACAAAATTTATATGCGAAACAAAAAACCTGAGCAAAAAATATAAAGATTTCTATGCTTTAAAAAATGTAAACTTAACTATTCCAAAAGGCGAAATATATGGACTTGTGGGCGAAAATGGAGCAGGAAAAACAACGCTAATCAGATTATTGACAGGTCTTAATTTTAAAAGTGAAGGAGAAATTATTCTATTTGGGCATAATGATAATCTGCAATACGAACGATTAAAAATCGGGTGTACGATTGAAATGCCGGCACTATATAAAGATATGACTGCTTCACAAAATCTGGAAGTGCAAAGAATACAGAGAGGTATTCCGAATAAAAGCTGCATTGCTGATACTTTAGAATTGATTGGCTTATCGAACGCAGGTAAAAAAAGAGTAGCGCATTTTTCATTAGGGATGAAACAGCGGCTTGCACTGGGCGTTGCATTATTAGGTGAGCCAGAATTTTTAATATTGGATGAACCTGTCAATGGACTTGATCCTACGGGAATTATCGAATTACGGGAACTTCTTAAAAAATTAGTGAAAGAACGGGAAACCACCATTTTAATATCCAGCCATATATTAAGCGAATTGCACCAGCTCGCCACTTGTTATGGCTTTCTTCATAAGGGAGAACTTTTAAAACAAATTTCTGCTGAAAAATTGAATGAAGAATGTAAACGGTATATTTGTTTGAAAACAGATAATATACAGAAAACCACTCTCATATTAGAACAAAAAGCTAATATTAAAAACTATTCCGTTTATCCAGACAATTCTATTCGGATTTATGATTGTTTAGATAATGTAAGAATGATTTCCAAATTACTAACCGACAATGAAATCATCATTGATGAAATCTCTGTTCAGGGAGAAGATTTGGAAACATACTTTGAAAATCTAATAGGGGGTAGAAAAAATGTATAATCAAATACGGGCAGAATTTTATAAATTATTTCATACAAAGGCGTTATATCTAACATTTGCATTGATTTTAGCTGTTTTTGGTATCTTTTCCATAGGAGGTCAGCAACAATTTGTAGTATCTAGTTCCAGCGTAGATGAAACATGGAAGATAGGAGAAACCGTAGGATTTCTTGCTCGTGCATATAGTGATCAGGTACATCCAATGATTGAAGAAATTATAAGGACTGCCACGTCTTATACGGTATTTTTCTGGCTGATTGTTCTTATATTTTCTGTTGTTTTCTTTTCCAGAGAATATACAGATTCAACGATTAAAATTGCGATTGCAAGTGGACAAAGCCGACTAAAATTCTTTATTGCAAAGTATATCGTGATTACTGTTACCAGCATCATTTTATATTTTTCATTTATTATGGTTGCATTTATAATTGAATGTACAAAATACAATGTGCCGATACAATTACTTCCAATGTTGAAAATTGCAGGGCTAAATTGCATGGTTATGGGAGCCTTTATCGGTATTACACTCATGCTGTGTGTGATATTTAAGCATACAGCTATTGTGGTAGGAACTATGTCATTATTTACTTTTAGCGGACCTCTTATTTATATGATGACATGGGATAATATGTCTGCTCAATCGTGGCGAGTTCTAACGTACTTAAAAATCAATCCGATGTATTATTGGATGAATACGTGTTCTTATAATATGGTAAATCATTTGGAAATCAATATCTTACTTTATTTTGTAGGAACTGTAATTATTACATTCCTGGTGTCAGCATTGATATTGAGAAAACAAGAAATACACTAATTACAACAGAAAGGGGAAATGCGGATATGTTCTATTTTTTATTGATATGTTCTATATTCATATTAGCATGTTCCCTTTTTTCTATTACTAGAACAATTCGCAATATAAATAAGCAGATAAAGGAAAAACGAAAAATAAGAGTATCTTTATCAAATAGAGATATTGAAGAGTTAGCTTATGCGATCAATCAAAAAGATACCCTGCATAAGAAACTGCAAGTTCAAATTAAGCAAGAAGAAGATCAGTTAAAGCAATCTATATCTAATATAAGCCATGATCTAAGAACCCCATTAACATCTATACAGGGTTATCTAACACTTTTACAAGAATGTGAAGATAAACAGGAGCAAGACCAATATATTGAAATCATTAAAGCAAAAACAGATTATCTCACAGATCTGGTGCAAGAATTTTATGATTTATCTGTGGTGGAAAATGAGCAGTTTGATGTTGAATGTGAGAAGGTTGATATAAATAGAATTGTTACAGATTGCTTAATTGAAAAGTATTATGAATTTGGGGAAATCCAGCCGATTATTCAAACAGAAAAATCTCCGGTGTGGATATATGGCAATAACCTTATTTGTAAACGTATTATTGAAAATCTAATTACAAATGCAATCCGTTATTCTGATAACTATATTGAAGTGTCCATTAACCAGGAAGGCGTGTTCATGATTAAAAATTCAACGCAATCCCTTGATGAGATGGATATAAATTTATTATTCAGCAAGTTTTACACCGTTGATAAATCACGCACCAAAGGTGGTTCCGGTTTGGGATTGTATATTGTAAAAGAATTACTAAAGAAAATAGATGGAAAAATCGGAAATATAGAATATAATAAGCCAATTTTATCTATAACACTTTTTTTTCGATTGTTTAAATAGCCTTTAAGATGGCATGGATAAACTGATCAGGGGATTTGCAAACATTTCATAAACAGCCGGAAAGCCGTTGCTTTCTTTTTGCCGTCACGGTAAAATTTTTATAAGGGCAGATGCCCTTCTGAAAGGAGGCAAAGCGTATGCGTTTGATAGGTAAATTACTGGCACTTCCCTTTATGCTGGTTACGGGGATTCTTTATCTGGTATGTAAATTTTTAGTGGTTCTTTCCGGTGCGGTACTTGGGATTCTTTCCGGGATCATCTTTCTGGCGGCATTGGTGCTGTTCTTTGTCGCAGGATTTTTGCCGGGTCTTGCATGGCTTATGATCGCCTTTCTTATCAGTCCATATGGTCTGCCTCTGGCGGCTGCATGGCTGGTAGGAATCATTGGTGGGGCAAACAGTGCCTTAAAGGATTTTATATTTGGTTAAGCAGATTTGGCGGGGCGCATAGGAAGCCCCGCTCTTTTTCTGCAATTATAACTTCTTTGATTGGAATTAAGTTAAGGGGGGTGACGAAAATAGCGACCACAAGACTGATGCCTCTGCATGTAGGAAAAGGTCGGAATATCTCTACTGCGATTGCAGATATTATTGATTATGTAGAAAATCCGCAGAAAACCGATTTTGGAAAATTCATTTATGGCTATGAGTGTGATACCCGGCTTGCTGATGCAGAGTTTCTTCTTTCCAAACGACAGTATGCAAATCTGACCGGCAGAAACCAGGGTGCGGACGATGTGATCGCCTACCATCTCCGTCAGGCATTTAAGCCCGGCGAAGTTACGCCGGAAGAAGCCAATCAGATCGGCAGGGAGCTGGCGCTGAAGCTCACAAAAGGAAACCATGCCTTTGTCGTCTGCACCCATGTAGATAAGCACCATGTCCATAATCACATCATTATCAACTCTACTACACTGGACTGTCAGAAAAAATTTCGCAACTTCTGGGGCTCTACCTGGGCAATCCGGCGAATGAATGACAAGCTGTGTTTAGAGCATGGACTTTCGATTGTAGAAAATCCGAAACCCAGCCGGGAGCATTATGGCACATGGCTGGGAAATAAAAAGCAGCCATCCTTTCAGGAACAGATACGCATTGCTATTGATGCTGCATTAGAGGAAAAGCCAAAAGATTTTGAGGAACTTCTAAAGAAGCTGGAAGCTGCCGGGATTGAAGTTAACCGTGAAAGAAAACATTTTCGCTTCCGAATTCCGGGACAGGAAAATTATACCCGATGTGATACGCTCAAAGGCGATTATACAGAACAGGCCATCAAAGAACGGATTGCTGGTACACGGACAGTAAAATTCCGCCATGCTTCTTCAAAAAAACCGGTTTCCAAAGTTGGATTGCTGGTTGATATTGAAGCTGCGATCCGTTCCGGCAAAGGTCCCGGTTATGAGCGTTGGGCAAAAGTGTTCAACTTAAAACAGCTTTCTCAGGCAGTGCTCTACTTAAAAGAACATGGCGATATGGGTTATGAGGATCTTCTGGAAAAAGCCAACGCCGCTACCACTAATTTCAATACCTTATCCGTTCAGATTAAAGATTTGGAGTCAAGAATGAATGCCAATGCCGAGCTGCAAAAGCAGATCGTAAACTATGCGAAAACGAGGGCTGTCTATGTAGAATATCGCAAAGCCGGGTACAGCAAAAAATTCCGAACAGCACATGAGGCTGAAATTTTGTTGCACCAGGCGGCAAAGAATCATTTTGACGAGTTGGGAATCAAAAAGCTCCCCTCTGTCAAATCTCTCCGGGAGGAATACACCGACCTTCTGGAACAAAAACGGAAAGCCTATTCTGCCTATAAGCAGGCCAAAAATGATATGAAAGAACTTCATAATGTTCGGGCCAATGTGGAATATCTATTGGAGATTTCTTCCCCGCCACAACCGCAGCGCAGCACAGAAAAATCCCGTCAATAAGGTTTGTCTGCTTTTCGCTTTCAGCGTTCCAACGGAATGCGCAGCCATTGCCACCGGCAATGATTTCAGGGGTTTGGGGATATGTCACCAACAAGCATTTAGCAGGAATTCCGGGAACGGGATTTCTGCTAAATACGCAATCTTACGTAAGATTGCATTGCTTGCCAGTAGTTTAGCCCCATGTATTGACATCTTATCCTCACTTGTGTTATACTGTTATACACAACAGCATAACAGTTAAAACACACGGAGGATGCAGCAATGAAACTGATTATTTCAAATGTATCTGGCGTCCCCATATACGAGCAGATTAAACAGCAGATCAAGGCGGCTATTTTATCGGGCGAACTTCAAGCCGAAGAAACTTTGCCCTCCCTTAGAACACTTGCCAAAGACTTAAAGATCAGCGTCTTAACAGTGACAAAGGCATACACAGAATTAGAGCAAGAGGGCTTTGTTAAAAATGTGCAGGGGCGTGGATGTTTCGTAATGGGGTCTGGTTCAGAACTGATTAAGGAGCAGCTTATTTGCAAAGTAGAAAACAATCTTACCGAAGCAATAAAAGCTGCAAGAATGGCAAATCTATCCACAGAGGAATTACATCGCCTTTTGGACATTTTAACGGAGGTAAAAACAGATGACTAATTATTTAGAGGTAACGAATCTTTCAAAATCTTTTGATTCTTTTCAGCTTCACAATATCAGCTTTACTTTGCCAAAGGGATATATTATGGGCTTGATCGGCCCGAATGGTTCTGGCAAAACAACGACAATCAAACTGATTTTGAATATGCTCAAGCGCACCGGCGGCACAGTCAAAGTGATGGGGCTGGATAATATCGCAGAAGAACAAAAAGTAAAATCAGAGCTGGGCGTTGTTTTCGATACAAATTATTTCAGTGATGATTGGAAAGTGTCGCAGGTTGAAAAATCCATTTCGGTATTTTATCCAAATTGGGACAGCCAGAAATTTGCGGATATGTTACGGAAATTTCACATTGCACCAACCAAAAAGGTAAAAGAACTTTCCAAAGGTATGCAGATGAAGTTAATGCTTGCCTGTGCGTTTTCATACGACGCCAAACTGCTGATCCTCGACGAGCCGACCAGTGGACTTGATCCGGTTTCCAGAGATGAACTTTTGAAAATTCTTTCAGAGTATATTGAAGATGGCGAGCATAGTGTTTTGTTCTCCACCCATATCACAGGCGATTTGGAGCGTGCAGCCGATTATATTACCTACATCAGTTATGGCGAGCTGTACTTTACTGGCAGCAAAGATGATTTTGTAGATATGTTCCGCATTGTAAAAGGTGGAATTGAGGAACTGTCCGATGATCTGAAAAATAAGGCGGCTGGTATTCGTACATTCCCTACGGGATTTGAGGCTCTGATGAAAACCGAAGATATTAGCGGTTTCCCTAACCTGACCGTTGATCCTGCCACCATTGATGAAATTGTAGTGTTTACAAGCAAGAAAGGTGACGATTATGAGTAATTTTTTGAAATCCACAAAATTAGATATTGCATTGGTAAAACCATATTTTAAGACGATTTGCTTTACCCTGCTCCTGCCGATTGTGTTTGCCGCAATCAATCGTTCTTTGCTGACAGGGGTATCATTTGCTATGTGCTTTATTGCCATGACGACGGGATATACCTTTTCCATCACAGAAAAAAACAGCATGGATCGTCTGTTTGGTATTTTACCTGTTCGTAAAAGCGAGCTTGTGATCGGACGCTATGTTTTTGTCCTTGCAATGGGGCTTCTTTCCCTGATTATTTCTTTGATTGCACAGCCGCTTGTCTTGAAAGTGCTGGGTGAAACAGTTGGCGCATTTGACATTGTGACCGCCGCTATTGCAGGAGTATTCTTATTTGCACTCTATACTGTGTTCCAGATTCCGGGATATTACAAGTACGGTTCAATCAAAGGACGGGTATTTATGTATATTCCAGTGGCCGGTTTTTTGGTTACTTTACTTCTTCTCTCTAAAATGCCAGCTATCGGGAACTCAATTATTTCAGTCGTTGAATCGTCTCCGATACTTCTTATTTTGCTTGTGGTTTTTGCTATTGTCGTGATGTATGCGGTTTCAATCTTCTTGTCCATTCGGATTATGAAGAACAAAGAAATGTGAGGTGATTGTATGGATTTCACAATTTTGGCAGTTGTGCTTTTGATTGGTGTTGGCGTTCCCATCCGTAATAAACTCATACGGAAATATCGGGATAAAAAGAAACAAGAAGATAATAAGGATGAGCTGAAATAATATATAAACAGCACCGGGAGGAATATGAAAATATCTTCTTTGGTGCTGCTTTTTAATAGAGCTATATTTTGCTGATAGATTTTTTGAAAAAATCCGTCCGCTGTAACATTTCGCGGACATTTGCCTGTTATACTATCTGCAAAAAGCAAAGGAAGTGAGGATATGAAGCAGATTTTAATTGTCGAGGACGACAGTTTTTTGAATAAGATGTTGGCCTATAACCTGACCGCGGACGGCTACGGCGTGACTTCTGCCCTAAATGCCAGAACCGCAGCCGACGCCATCCGCCAGCGGGAATTTGATTTGGTGCTGCTGGACATCAACCTGCCGGATGGAAATGGTTTTGAGCTGTGCAAACTGATAAAGCCCCAGCACCCGGACACCATCGTGATTTTCCTGACCGCCAACGATCAGGAGAGCGACCAGATACGGGGCTATGAGGTGGGCGCGGTGGACTACATCACAAAGCCCTTTGTGATCGGGGCCTTGCAGCGAAAAATCAAAGCCATGTTCGCCATGCTGGAACACCACAAACCGGCCAAGGACATTTACGACGACGGGCGGCTGTTTCTGGACTTCTCCGAGCAGACAGCTTCCTTAAACGGCAAGCCCCTGACCCTATCCCCGATGGAATACAAAATGCTGAACCTGTTCCGTAAAAATCCCCGGCAAGTGCTGACCCGTGGGCAGCTTTTGGAAAAGCTGTGGGATATAGACGAAAGGTTTGTGGACGAACACACCCTGACAACCTCCATCAGCCGGATTCGCAGCAAGATTGAAGCCGACGGCGGTGCGCCCTACATCAAGACCGTTTACGGCATGGGCTATCAATGGACGGGAGGCGAGGCAAAATGAAGTTTCAGAACCTTTCGGTAAAGCGGCTGTTTGGCTGGGTGGCAATGGGACTTGTCCTCTCCATGTCCGGGATCACCATAGTCCTGTTTCTTGTGACAAAACAGATTGCGGTGCTGCTGACGGGCGGGGCGCTGCTGCTGTGCGCCCTTGTGGGGATTTTTGTACTGACACAGGCGTTTGGAAAGCGGCTGTCGCAGTTTACCGCTGACCTGTGCCAGACCTTAGACCACATGATCGCCGGGAATGAAGCACCCCAGCGCCCGGAGGACAGCGAAACCCAGCTTGCCAGAATCGGACACCGGCTGGCAAGGCTCTACCAGATCATGCAGGAGAACCGCCGCCGGGTGGACGAGGAACGGCAGGAGTTGCAGACCCTTGTATCGGATATTTCCCATCAGGTGAAAACGCCGGTAAGCAATCTGAAAATGGCGACGGACACCCTGCTGGAAAAGCCTATGACCGAGGCGGAGCGCACCGACTTTATCCGGGGAATCCGCAGCCAGACGGATAAGCTGGACTTTCTCTTTCAGGCCCTTGTGAAAACCTCCCGACTGGAAACAGGCGTGATCCAGTTGGATAAGAAGCTGGGCCGTCTTTTTGATACTGTGGCGCAGGCCATGAGTGGGATCGTGTATGCGGCGGAGAAAAAGGAAATCGCCGTGTCCGTGGACTGCCCGGAGGATTTGACCGTTTCCCATGACAGCAAGTGGACATCGGAAGCCCTCTTTAACCTGCTGGACAATGCGGTGAAGTACACCCCGGCAGGCGGGAAAATCTCTGTGTCGGTGGTGCTGTGGGAAATGTATGTGGAGATCAAAGTAACCGACACCGGCAAGGGCATTTCCGAAAGCAATCAGGCTGCCATCTTCCGGCGCTTCTATCGTGAGGAAGAAGTACACGAACAGCAGGGCGTGGGCATTGGTCTGTATCTGGCCCGCGAGATCGTAACGCGGCAGGGCGGCTATATCAAAGTGGTTTCGGAGCCGGGCAGGGGTTCGGAATTTTCCATTATGCTGCCTACAAAATAGAACGCGGCGGACGGCCATTCCCGGCTGCCCGCCGTAAATTTTTTGAAATGTCCGAGCGTTGTAACATTTCACCCCGATTTTCAATGAATTTTTTTGGCCGCTGTAACATTTCGCGGACATTTGGGTTTTACAATAGCCTTATCAACAGGCAGAAAGCCTTGAAAGGAGTTTTGAGTATGAGCGTTTTGCAGACGATTGATCTGAAAAAGTATTACGGCACAGAGCCGAACATCACCCGCGCCCTTGACGGCGTGAACTTCTCTGTGGAGGACGGCGAGTTTGTGGCTGTTGTGGGAACCTCCGGTAGCGGCAAGTCCACCCTGCTTCACATGATGGGCGGGCTGGACAATCCCACCAGCGGAACCGTGATTGTCCGAGGCGAAGAACTGGCAAAGAAGAACGACGAACAGCTTACCATCTTCCGCCGCCGCAACATCGGTTTTATCTTCCAGAACTATAACCTTGTTCCCATCCTGAATGTGTATGAGAATATCGTCCTGCCGGTGGAGCTGGACGGGGATACGGTGGATCAGAAGTTTTTGGACGAGATTGTTCACCTGCTGGGACTGGAAGATAAACTGAAAAATATGCCGAACAATCTCTCCGGCGGACAGCAGCAGCGTGTGGCGATCGCACGCGCCTTGATTACCAAACCGGCTATTGTACTGGCCGACGAGCCGACCGGCAACCTTGACAGCAAGACCAGCGCCGAGGTGCTGGGACTTATCAAGCGTACCAGTGCGGAGTTCCGGCAAACTGTCGTGATGATTACCCACAACAACGACATTGCCCGCCTTGCAGATCGGATTGTCCGCATTGAGGACGGCAAGATTGTGGAGTAAGGAGGTGGCAAGCTATGACATGGCCTTTTGAAAATGATACCAGCGCCATTACAAAGAAGCTGGCAAACAGAAGCATTAAAGCAGATAAGCGAAGAAACATCTTTATTATTGTAACGATTGCTTTTGCTGCTTGCCTTATGACCGTTCTTGCGCTCTATACATTTGGAAAATCACATGAATTGAAAACATTCTTACAGGGGCGCTACCAAGCGGCAGTTATTGATGTGGATTTGGAAACAATCAATGATTTAAGGCAAGATTCTAACATTGAAATGGTAGGAACAGAGGCTTTAGTTGATAGTTTCCGTGTTGATGATTATACATTGAATGTTAATTTTCGGGACAGGAATAATCTGTATTTGTATTCCACAGAATTTGTTGGGAACTTACCTGATAAGGAAAATGAAGTTGCAGTTTCAGAAGCCTATTTGAAACATATTGGCCGCCCTGTTGAATTGAACCAAGAAATCGAATTACCGTTGCAAAATGGGAAAAATGCAAATTTCACTGTATGCGGTCTTTTACATGACGATGGTGCAAATAGGCGATATCAAGTATTGGTATCTGATTCTTTTCTGCAATCGTATTTTCAAGATCACATCCCTTATAATGCTACACTACGGATAATGGGAAGCGGATCATTCAAAGAGGACGAATTGAAAAATTTGATTAAATCCTGTTTGACCCCTTATGGAATCAGAGAAGAACAGATCGCTTATAGTTCGTCTTACTTTGATAGTGTTGATAACTCAAGCCGAGATATGCTGGGCGTAGCGGCAATTAGTATTCTAATTGTGATTGCCTGCTCCACCGTTATATACAGCCTATTTTATATTTCAGTCGTTGGGAAAGTCAAAGAATATGGCCGTTTAAGGGTAATTGGCATGACCCAAAAACAGATTAAACGCATGGTAAAAAGAGAAAGCTGGCAATTATCCCGCACTTCAATTCCATTAGGGATTGTAGTTGGCTGCTTAATAGGATATGTGCTTGTACCCAAAGGCTGGAATTGGCTTAATACATTGGCAATTATCGTTGTTATCTCCATATTGACTGAATTATCGGTTGTTCTATCAATTCGCAAGCCGATTAAAATTGCAGCAAGCATTTCTCCCATTGAAGCTGTACGCATATCAACGACAACTGAAAACGAAAAGTTAAACACCAAAAAATTAAGGAGAAAACTAACTCCTGAAAATTTGGCTAAAATCGGTTTTATGCGAAACCACAAAAAAGTGATTTTGACTTTAATATCATTGGGATTTTCAGGAATTTTGCTGATGAGTGCAGCAACATTTCTGGCTTCTATTGATGAAGAAGATATGGCCCGACAGTCATTTGGTGATAAGGAATTTTTGATTACACTTTCCGATGAATATAGCGGCAATTCCTTGAAAGATAATCCACTGGACGATAGCATGATGAATCTTTTGACAGATTCTCCATATATCACAGATGTTAAATCTATAAAGGGATGTTCCGCAGACATTTTGCTTCCAGATAAAAAAGAACCGTCCTCGTTCCGTGAAATTATAGGATTGTCGGACGATGAATTTTCCGGCTTATCGAATAACCTACTATCAGAGGAAATAAGCTACCAAGAACTTGTCGGGAAAAATGGTATCTTAATTGATGACACAGCCGGTATGCTAAAGTCATGGGAAGATTATAGTGTTGCTTTAGGAGATGTGGTAACAATAGTATCTGCTTCTGGAAAGAAAATCGAATTATCTGTCGTCGGAACTATTGATATGAGCGATACGGACTACAACGGAACATATTTCTTTGTCCCGGAAAATGTACTATCCGAGATATATCCAAAGAAGAAGAATTTTAATACTGAATTTGTTATAAATGCAGATGTAAACCAGCTTCCTGCGGCAGAAAATGTTGTCTTAAATGCAATCGGTGACAATCCTGATATTCAATTTAATAGCTTTGATGACGCACTATCTTCCATAAAAATGCACATGACAGGGTATCAGATTCCGATCTACGGGTTAATTGTTTTTATTGCAATTTTCGGTATTATCAACCTTTGCAATACCTTGATGACGAACCTTGTATCCAGACAACAAGAATTTGGCGTATTGCAATCTATTGGTCTATCAAATAAGCAATTATATAAGATGTTGAGAATGGAATGTTTGTATTATGTGTTTGGGACAATGGCAATAACATTTATTTTCGGCACAGCAGCAGGTTATATTCTATGCCAGATATTTAATCAAGTTGGAGTGTTCGGAAAATTGCATTATACTTTCCCATTCTTGCAAGTGCTTCTATTTTTTGCAGTCCTCGTAGTAATTGCATTGATATATTCGACTTTAGCCATTCGCTATTGCCATAAGCAATCTCTTGTAGACCGCATTAAGACGATGGAATGACCTTTTGAGATTGGCGGGGCGGCGTATGCTGCCCCGCTTTTTTCGCCATTTCTCAAAGAAATTTTTGAAATGTCCGAGCGTTGTAACAATTCAGCCTGTTTTTCTGTCGAAATCAAAGGTACCTCGGACATTTGTGTAACATTTGTAGTTTATGCTTGTGGTAAATCAATATTGGGGGTGAGGATACATGAAAAAGATACTGCTGATCGACGACAGCGACACCTATACATGGTGTCTGCAAAAATACTTACAGCACCGGGGTTACCCGGTGAAAACGGCTTGTACACTGAAAGAAGCTCGGGCCGCCATCCAAGAGGAAATGCCGCTGGTGGTCTGCTGTGATCTCGACCTGCCGGACGGTTCCGGCATGGACTTTCTGGACGAGGTGCGGGCCGCAGACAAGGAGCTGCCTTTTATTCTGGCGTCCTGCCATGATAAAGAGGACTACGAACAGGAGGCCAAGCGCCGGGGCGCGACGCTGTGCATGGACAAAATGAAAGGGCTGCTGCTGCAAGATAAGCTGGTGGAATATGCCTACCGTCAATTATCCGGCGAAAAGGCCCCGACTTTTCACAAGCTGCTCTTTGTCCATACGGAAGATACCAACGCCGAAGTGCTGCGGGCTGCTATGCTGCAAAAGGGCTTTGACCTGATTCTGGTTTCCTCGATTGAGGAGGCCAAGCGCCATATTTTTGAGGATAAGGAAATTGAACTGATCTTGTGCAATCTGGAACTGCCGGATGGCACAGCAATGGAGTTGTTTCATACGCTGCGGCGGGTGGCGGGGATGTTCCAAATGAAGAATCCCCCTGTCCGGCTTCTTCTGTTCTTTATCCTCACCGAGAACAACGACCTTGCCACGGAATATGAATACCGGCATGAGGGCGTGAACGACTATATCACCGCCCCGGTCAATATCCCAGAGCTGATCCGGCGGGTGCTGTTCTTTGTGGAGTAATTGAAAAATTTTACGGAGGTGAATACCATACCGGCGTGTGTGAGATTGTGTAGAGAAAGATTATCTTTACATAAATTCAATGTAGCGTTTAGCATTTCAACGGAGCGTTTCTTGAATACAGTGTTTTTTGTGATATTGTAAAAGCAGATAGAAAGAAGGTGAAAATATTGAACGTTCAAAAAACAGGCAGTTTAATTGCTACTATCAGGAAAGAACAAAATCGTACTCAGCAGGATTTGGCAAATGAATTAGGTGTATCAAGTGCAGCTATTTCAAAATGGGAACGAGGCATCGGATTTCCAGATGTATCTCTTATTGAGCCATTAGCTACATCCTTGGGGATTACCATAGCAGAATTATTCAAGGGTGAAAAGGCAGAAAATAATGTTGATCACGAGTATGAGAGTTTATTATCAGATGTTGTGAAAGTATCTGCTAATGAAATAAGCAAGAAGAAAAAAATAACAAATTGGATTATCGCTATTACCGTGGCTATTCTTTATTTGCTGATTTCTGTAATATCACACAGGTGGGAAATAACTTGGGTAGTTTGGATTGTATATTGTTTTTATCGTATTTTTACTGAATACATTTATAAAAAATATTAGTATCAGATAGTGGATGTGCAGTTCCTTTTCGGAGAGGTAATCTTACAGGAGGGACTGGTACCTTTTTATGGTCTGGTTACAATCCTGCTATTCTGTGCAATCTACTTGACCTATTTTGGTGCAACAATGTTTTTGTTCAAGCGGGTTATTCTTCGACCGGAAATGAGATAAATGATATATTTTTTGTAAAATGCTTTTGTGGAGGTGATGTGATGGGACATTAGCTGTTTTTGATATAGAAGAATCCGGCAAACAGATTGGCGAAAAGTTATTTCTGCTTCTTAACGAGGAACAAAAGAATGCTCTAATGCAATATATTTTGGAACAAGGAGTCTGTCATGGAACGGTATTCAATTCCTGTCACACTTCCTTTGCTGCAGAGAAGAATCCGCTTACAGAAATACAAGAAGGCGAGCTTTATCTATGCCTGGAACATCGTACTGTCAGGGTTCGCGAACGGATTATCAACCTGACAAGTAAGGAGTTTGATATACTGGCATTACTCATTGCCAATCCCAAACGTGTTTTTACTTACGAACTGATTACCGATTTGGTTTGGAAAGAGGATTGTGATTCCTATTCGAGAAAAGCCATTCATAATCATATAAGTAAGTTGCGTAAGAAATTGCGCTTTGAACCGGATCTTCCAAACTATATTGAGAGTGTCGCCGGAATCGGCTATAAATTTGAACACTTGTAATCTAAAGCCACGAGATTTTCTTGTGGCTTTAATTTTTTAACGTCCACTTCCAAACACTTAATATTGAAGGTTGTATTGTTCGAGCTAAAGAACTATAATAGATTCTATGGAGGTGCGATATGGAATATATGACATTGAAAGAGGCCGCCGAGAAGTGGGGCGTGACACCTCGTAGAGTAAATTATTATTGTGCCGGTGGGCGTATCTCCGGCGCTGTGAAGATGGCCGGTGTTTGGCTGATTCCCAAAACTGCAGAAAAGCCGATTGATGGCCGGACAAAACAAGGAAGGTGCAGAAAGCATGAAACGATATAAAATTATGATAATTGAAGATGATCCTGTGATACAGGGAGAATTGCAAACATTATTGAATGGAAATGGATATGCAACGATTGGCATAAAGGATTTTTCTGCTGTGATAGAACAGATTCAGGATGAAAAGCCACATCTGATTTTGTTGGACATTAAGTTGCCCGGAGAGAATGGCTTTGCTTTATGCTCTAAAATCCGTACCTTCTCCGAGGTGCCGATCATTTTTGTAACGAGCTGTAATACAGATATGGATGAATTAAACAGCATTATGCTGGGTGGCGATGCTTTTATCACGAAGCCCTATAACACAGCAATCCTGCTTGCGAAAATCGCTTCCCTACTGAAAAAAGCTTATCCCGCACAGCAGCAGGAACAGATCGTCTATGGAGATGCGGTGCTGCATTTGGAATCCAGCAGTTTGGGCTATAATGGACAGAGCATAGAACTTACCAAAAACGAATTAAAAATTCTCTATTACCTTTTCAAGAATGGAGGGAAAATCTGTTCTCGTGGAGATATTATTGAGTATTTGTGGGACAATCAGCTATATGTGGATGACAATGCTTTGAGCGTCAATATCAACCGCATCCGGGAAAAACTTGTGGGCATCGGCCTGACGGATTTTATTAAGACAAAGCACCGACAGGGGTACACGATATGAACAGCAGACGATATTGGAAAAACAGGCTACCATTTCTGCTGACGAACCTTGTTTGTATGGCTGCACTCACTGTATTTTTGCTGGTGTGCGGCAATTCGGTTTCCGCAGTAGTATTGATCCTGATTGTATGGGCATTGATTTTGCTGACGGGACTTGTCCTCACTTACTGGAAACGGAAGCGGCAGATGAAAAAACTTCTGGATATGGCGGAGCAGCTTTCCGAAAGATACCTCATTTCCGAAGTGATGGAGCTGCCGGAACAGGCCGAGGAACAGGTTTACTATCAGCTTTTGAAAATGGCTGGAAAATCCATGTTGGAACAGATTGGAGAAGTCGAGCGAGAACGTCTGGAGTACAAAGAATACATTGAGCAATGGATTCACGAAATCAAAACGCCCATTACTGCCATGAAACTCCTATGTGAAAACCATCGGATGGACTGGACAAAGGAACTTCTGCTGGAACTGGAAAAGACCAACCGCTTTACCGAACAAGCTCTTTATTACGCCCGCAGTGAGCATACAGAGAAAGATTATTCTGTCCGGGAAATGGCACTGTCCCAAGTGGTGCATCAGGCGATTGCAAATAATAAATATCTGCTGCTCCAAAGTGGTATGCGTCTGGAAGTGGAGGAAATGCAGGACACGGTTTATTCAGATGAAAAGTGGGTGCGCTTTATTCTGAACCAACTGATTGCCAATGCGGTCAAGTATCGTACGGAACAGCCGGTTCTCCGCATTTCTACTCATAAACGGCAGGATCAGGTTGTTCTTGTCGTGGAGGACAATGGAATCGGGATTGCTGCGTCCGATCTGCCCCGTATCTTTGAAAAGGGATTTACCGGTCAGAATGGTCGTATGGTCCAGCAGTCCACAGGCATTGGCCTGTACCTATGCAAACGGCTCTGTGAAAAGCTGGGCATTGGCATTGCGGCAGAATCATCGGAACAAGGAACCGCTATTTCCCTGGCGTTTCACATCAACTGTCTGATCCATGAAGTGCAGGGCTGATTGCGGTCCTGCACTTCTTACATTTTTGTTAGAACTTTGTAAGAAAACTTGATACAAACGAAGCCACTCTTATTTTACAATAGAGATCAGAGGTGATAACAATGAAAGAAATTTTGAAACTGGATCATATCCAAAAATATTACGGAAATGGCGGGAATGTTACAAAAGCAATTCAGGACATCAGCTTTTCCGTTCAAGAGGGAGAATTTGTAGGAATCATGGGAGCATCCGGTTCCGGCAAGACCACCCTGCTCAACTGTATTTCCACCATTGATATGGTCAGTGCGGGACATATCTATCTGGATGGAACCGATGTGACGGAAATCAATGAAAAACAGATTGCCCGGTTTCGCCGGGAAAATCTTGGATTTGTGTTCCAGGATTTTAACCTGCTGGACACGCTGACCATTTCGGAAAACATAGCCCTGGCGCTGACCATCAACAAGGTTCCCGCAGGCGAGATTGATGGGCGGGTGCGGGAAATGGCCGGAAAGCTGAATATCACGGATATTCTGGATAAGTACCCCTATCAGGTGTCCGGCGGCCAGAAGCAGCGGTGCGCCTGTGCCAGAGCCATTATCAACCAGCCTAAGCTGATTTTGGCGGATGAACCCACCGGTGCGTTAGACAGTCACTCGTCCCAGATGCTGCTTTCTACGATTCAGAGTATCAACGAAGATCTCGGAGCCACGATCCTGATGGTGACACACGACGCTTTCTCGGCAAGCTACGCCAATCGCATTCTCTTTTTGAGGGATGGCGCGATCTTCACGGAAATCCGTAAGGGTGGTGATTCCCGCAGGACTTTCTTTGAAAAAATCCTGGATGTCCTCACCATGATGGGAGGGGGCATGAATGATGTACGCTAAACTGGCACTTCGCAATGTCCGCCGAACAGCCAGAGATTACTTGATTTATGTGGTTACACTGGTTTTGTCGGTTGGAATGTTTTATGGATTCTTTTCTCTGGTAAGTCCCTATTACAATGCGACACTTCCCGTACCCATCCATTTAGATGTACTGAAGAAAATGATGCGGATCGCGGTACCATTGGTGGGACTTTTTGTAGTATTTTTGATGTCCTATGTTAATTCCTATATGCTTCGGCGTAAACAGAAGGAATTTGCGATTGAAACGATTATTGGGATGGAGCAGAAAACAGTTGCCTTCTTATTCTTTTTGGAAACTTCTGTTATGGGAGCTGCTGCGATTTTATTAGGTGTACTGTTGGGAATGCTGCTTTCTCAGATTATCAGTGTGATTGTTGTTCAATCTTTCGGTGAGAATTACCATTTGCATTTGTCTCTGTTTCCGGACACTTTTCTTGGAACTGTTATCTTTTTTGGTGCGATTGTACTTTTGCTGGGAATTAAGAACCTGTTTGCTGTACGAAAACTGAAAATCATTCAGATGTTGCAAAATAGCCAGAAAGGTGTAGAAAATATTCCTTTAACGAGGCAGGTTGGGAAGTGGGTGGTGGTCTGTACCGCAGTTTCAACTGTGATCCTTGGGATGATGGCTGCTCTAAGCTGTTTGGTTTTACATTATCCGGCAGCTCTTTTCAGGGTATTGTTTCTGACTTTCCTGGCTGCTGGCTTTTTGGTATCAGCTGTGTTTTTCTTTCTTGCCGGCAGAAAGAAAAGAGATGGAAGTGGTCCGCTAATGGCACTCACAATTTTTGGAGCTGCTGAAGGGATTGCTCTTTTGGTTCTTTCCCCGCTTTTTGATTCGTTGGTACGCCAAAGAATAGCGATACAGGCGTATTTGACGATGCCACCAGTCTTTGCACTATTGCTTCTTGTATTTTCCTTGATTGCTTTTTTTAGCAATCTTACTTGGTGGCTATCAAAAATGATTCGTAAGCCTTCTGCCAGATACTATCGGAATCTGTTCTGGCTTGGGCAAATCAAGAGTAGAATGGGAACCAGTTCCAAGACGATGGGGGTCATCTCCTGCGTCCTGACAGCAGCTCTGGTCCTCTTTTCCTATCTTCCCGTTCTGGCGCTTCGGATTCAATCGTACCAGCTCGCTCTTTCTGTATACGATGTGCAGGTAGGGACGATGTACCGGGCAGAAGAATCTTTGTTACCAACAGGGACTCTGGACTATGATGCGATTACCGACTATCTGGAACAAGGGGGATACTCTGTAACTGGAAAGGCGCAGGGAGAGCTTTACTTCCTTGCGAATGAGGATATTGGTAACGGGCAAAAGAAAATTCCGTTTCTTGCGGTTTCGTTATCTGACTATAATGAATTGAGGGCGTTGTCTGGTCTGGAACCGGCTGTGTTGCCCAATGATACATTTGGGGTTTCTTGGAACCGGGAAGCAGTAGAAACGGAGATGCAGGAAATTGACCGAAATATCCGTCAGATCCAAGTGAATGGCATTGTTCTTAATAAGGCCCAGGACGCCGACTTTCAGGATTCGATAGGAATTAACCTGTTTACCAGCAGGACAAAAGCGGTTTATGTTTTGCCGGACGTAGCTATCTCAGACCTTCGGATTGCGACCACATTTTATTCTGCAAATACCGATAAGCCTTTAACTTATGAATTTGCAAAACAATTTGAAGAAAATATGGGCACATATCAGAGAGAACTTGGGAATTTCCCGCCGGAGTCTGCATTTATTCGTTTGAATACCTTACAGTCCAATGAGGGTATTTCAAATATGCTGTTATTGTCACTGATTGGCACTTATGCGGCGCTTGTGTTGTTAGTAAGCAGTTTTACTATGTTATCGGTGCAACAGCTTACAGATGCTATTGAACAAAAACATCGTTTTGACATCATTCGTAAATTAGGAGTGGAGCGTAAAGAATGCCAGAAAACTGCTCGTCGGCAAATGTATTTCTGGTTTGGACTTCCGGTTCTGATGGCGATAGTTGGAAGTATTGGAGTTTTTTCCTATTTGCTTTGGAGCAACTACAATGAGATTATCGCCTATGTTTTGCCTTCGCAAATTGGAATAATCCTGACCCTATCCTATATCTCTTTTATAATCGTCTTTGGATGTTATTTTGTGTCAACCTATTACCTGTTTCAAAGGAACATAGAAAAACATTAAAGGAAGGGAGGTCGTAATGATGTACTGGAAGTTAGCAATTCAAAATATCCGCAGAAGCCTGCGAGATTATATCATTTACTTTGTGACACTTACCTTGACTGCGCTCTGTGATGTCCTTCTATTTAGGGATGAGCTGTTCTATTATGAGAGCTTCGGTCTGTTTGCTGTTCTAATTCTGGTTCAGTTGGCAGCCACTGGCGCAGCAGCGTCCCGCATTTACTACAAACAAAGAAAAGGTTGAATAGAAAATAGGTATTATCAATCAAAAATATCATTGGAGGTAACTTATGGAAAAAGAAACAATGGGAACTGTAATTTCAGTTACAAAACAATGGTGGTTAAAAGTGAATCGTAAACCTGTCCGCGCTCATGCTATGGATGGCGCAGCCTTTCCGCATACTATCAAGGTCAAATATACGATAGACGGTAAAGATTACATCTGCCGAAAATGGATTGGTGCAGGAAACAACGTTCCTGACAAGGGAACAACGATTAAAGTTACCTATTGGGAAGATAAGCCATCGAAAGCAAGAATTGAGCTCTAATCAATAAATTTATCAAAATATGGAGGTGATGATGTGATGGGACATTAGCTGTTTTTGATATTGAAGAATCCGGCAAGAAGATTGGTGAAAAGTTATTTCTGCTTCTTAACGAGGAACAAAAGAATGCTCTAATGCAATATATTTTGGAACAAGGAGTCAGTCATGGAACAGTATTCAATTCCTGTCACACTTTCTCCGCAGCAGAGAAGAATCCTCTTACAGAAATACAAGAAGGCGAGCTTTATCTATGTCTGGAACACCGCACTGTCAGGGTTAGGGAACGGATTATCAACTTGACAAGTAAGGAGTTTGATATACTGACATTGCTCATTGCCAATCCCAAACGTGTTTTTACTTACGAACTGATTACCGATTTGGTTTGGAAAGAGGATTGTGATTTCTATTCGAGAAAAGCGATTCATAATCATATAAGTAAGCTGCGTAAGAAATTGCGTTTTGAACCGGATCTTCCAAACTACATTGAGAGTGTCGCCGGGATCGGCTATAAATTTGAACATCTATAACATGAGCCCACAAGGTGTTGTTTCCCCTTGTGGGCTTGCTTTTTGCAGCATATATTCTAAGAGCAGAATATGTAGAAAATTGCGAATATAAAGAGTAAAAAGCGAATGTCTGCGGACTGATACAGGAAACATAACCGATATAATTTTCTCCCAAGGAGGTATCAAGCAGCCGATTCAGGTTCCTCCATGATGGGAGGAAATGCCTATGCGTCTATGCAACACAGATTTGCAAATAAACTGCTTTACATTCGGTCACCTATACGTCGTAGTCCAGTTCGTATGGATTGCGGCGTTTTTGGTTTCGACAAAGTTAGAGCATTTTCGCTGTCAGCCTCCCGGAGAAATTTCATATTGCTGCTTTGGCGCGCCTGTTCTTTGTACGGGCGCGCTTTTTTGTACCCTTTTTTTAATCAGAAAGAGTCTAAGACACTATCACTGCCGCAGCCCACCCTCTGATTTCGATTTTTACCATCAACTCAAACATCGAAATTGGAGGAAATTACTATGAAAAAAATCAATCTTCGGGATTATTACCCGTATTATACACAAGACATGATCGTTGAGGTGCCGGATGAAGTTGCTTTGTTGCTTCGGGAATATATGTTGTTGGAAGAAGCCTATCGGATTCGTACATACCGCTATAAAGCATTTTACTCTCTGGATCGAGACGAAGGTATTGAGCGTGAGATATTGCAAAAGCCTCTTAACCCGGCAGAAATTTGGGAACAGCGTCAAATGACAGAGTTGATTTATAAAGGTCTTTCCAAACTTCCGGTAAAGCAGCGCCAACGGATCTATGCACACTTTTTTCTTGGCATGAGCAAAGCAGATATTGCCAAAGCGGAAGGAACACACAAAAGCCGGATCACCCGTTCTATCGAAGCCGGATTGCGTAGTCTGGAAAAATATTTCAAAGAAATTTTATAACAGACGGCAACTTTGCCCCTAAAAATGTACTGAATAGTAGAGGGACATATTCGGCGGGACAAGCTGGACGGGTGTGGTAAGGAAGCATATACATCCTCCCATCCCAACTGCAATATCAATTTGTCTGCCATGCCCCTTGCTTGTTCCTTGACAACCGAATATACGCTGTTACAGGTACTTCATTCTGTGTTCCGAGCGGCAGATGGGGCGGCGCGGTGACAGGCGGCCTAAGGAGGTGATGAATCCAGGCTGTCCGAGCGATAAACGCAACCTACGAAACCGGCTGTGGCAGGCCGGACGCGATAACGACACAGATCATAATGGTACTTCTTCACAGCTTCCTAAAGACTTGGGGAGAGTTCCTGCGGCGTTTGCTTGCTCTGGCAAAGCGGCGGCGTATGTGGGACTATGATGCGGTGACGCTACCCGCAGCCTGTAACAGCCCCGTCCTTATAACAGAAGGACTTGCCGGGGTGCGTGGCAAATACGGCAGTAAAATCGAAATCAGATATAATGGGCCGGATTTATGTGTGCAATAACCATAGATCCGACCTATTCATGTGGTTTTGATGATAAGATATAAAAATGTGGGAAGAAAGTGATCTATACTACAGGTGGAAAACATAGCGGCGGAAACTGCTGAAAGTATTGTTGCTGTGTGTTATAATCAATCAAGATGCAAATGCTTAAAGGATATAAGGAGTGAGATACAGCATGAAAATACTTTATGTTACAGACCTGCATGGAGATAAAAATAAATACAGAAAATCATTAGAAATAGCTATGAAACAAGAGATCAGAGTTATTGTGAATGGTGGAGATATGCTTCCAAAATTGGGAGAAAGACATACAGAACAACCGTTATTTATCAAAGGATTTCTAAGTAATTACTTTTCCATATTGCAAGAACATAACATTACATACCTTAATATGCTGGGGAATGACGATTTGCTATCTGTGGATAATCTTTTTGAACAGACTTGTGGGGGATTCGCAAATGTTCATAATATAGCAGGTAAAAAAATCCGCATTGACGAATATGAATTTATTGGAATGAATCAGATTTTGGATCATCCCTTTGGATGTAAGGATCGAGTTGTTACAGAGACAGATTATATTCCCCAAAGACAACTTAGCCTTTTTGCCGGTATATCGAATGAATATGGTTATGACAGAATTTTTGACTGGTTGGAGTATTCCAAAACAGAACTTCCATTGATGTGTGGAATTTTGAAAGAACTGCCTGAACCGGAGAGTCCGAAGAAAACGGTATATGTTATGCACATGCCTCCTGCCGGATTGCGTTTGGGACAGCTTCTATATCAGGATTTGGATATAGGATCAGTAGATATTTATGAGTTCCTTAAAGCCAAACAGCCGTTACTTTCTCTGCACGGGCATATTCACGAAAGTCCTGATACAGAAAAAGGATCATGGATGAATCAGATAGGTACTACAACCTGTATTCAGCCAGGGCAGACAGAGTTTGGCGATAGTAGTATGGTTTATGCAGAGATAGATTTAAAAAGCGGAGTATATGCACGAAGAATTGTAAATATATAGGAGCAAAAAAACACCAGTGATGGTGTTTTTTTGTTGCCCGGAAATGAGGTGAGCACATGGAAAATCCTAAACAGGAGAATGCAGTCCAAATTGGGAATACAACGTTTTATGTAACTTCCGTTTTTTCCGGTACGGTTCAGTTGGAGTATTTAATTAAACGACTGATCCAGAAAGAAATTGAGCAGGAAAACAATACCCGTTGATTGAAAAAAACAGTAGAGCAAATTGCTGAAAAGAGTGCTTAAACGTGTTATAATTATAAAGTACAAAGCAGTTTGTTTGCTGTTGGAAAGGAGCAGAAATGTTAAAACAGCAGACAAAACTAAGAGTTAGATTATATGCACGTTTATCGAAAGACGATGGGGATGCGGATAAGGAAAGCAACAGCATTACCAATCAGTTGCAGATGTTAAGGTACAATGCTAAGGAAAAAGGATTTGAAGTGATAGGCGAATATGTGGACGATGGTTATTCTGGAACCACCTTCAACCGGCCGGATCTGAACCGTATGATTAAAGATGCTATGGACGATCCGGAACCGAGCGGTATCATGGTAAAGGATATGTCACGTTTTGGACGTAACAATGCCATGTTCATGTATTATGTGGAAGAAATCTTTCCTAATAATGATATTTTGTTTATTGCTTTGAATGATGATGTCGATACAAGATTTGATGAAAACGAGATGATGCCGTTTAAATCTATTATGAATGAGTATTATGCTCGTGATACATCAAAGAAAATCCGAAGCGTAAAAAAGACAACAGCATTGAGTGGTGGGTTCTGCGGTTCATTTGCACCTTATGGTTATGTGGTGGACCCAGAGAACAAAAGAAAGCTATTGGTTGATTCTGATACAGCACCTATTGTCAAACGAATTTTTGAATTATCGAAACAGGGCAACAGCGTTCATCAGATTGCGAGAACCTTGTGCGAGGATGGTGTTCTGATTCCGAGAGCATACAGGGCAATGAAGAACGGCACTCTGGAAACAAGTACAGGATTTAAGTTTCCAACGGATTGGGTAGCAAAGAATGTGAAGATGATTTTGGAGAATCAAGTGTACCTGGGACATATGGTTTCTCATAAGACACAGACCAAATCATTTAAGAATAAGAAGCCGGTTGCAGTTCCGAAAGAAGAATGGATCATAGTACGGAACACCCACGAAGCGATCATTGATGAAGAAACCTTTGAACTGGTGCAGAAATTCATCAGTGTAAAAAAACAGCCGAATAAAACAGGACGTCCTAATATATTTGTGGGTCTTGTGAAATGCCCGGATTGTGGTCGCAACATGGCGTTTTCTAATCCAAATGGAAGGGAGCCTCGCTTTCGCTGCAGAACTTATGTAAGGAATAGCAATCTTTGTACAACACATGCCATTTCTTATGAGGCGTTGCAACAGATTGTTATGAGTGATATTCAAAAGCATATTAAGAATATGGAAGCCTTAGGAGATCAGTTTATACAGGAAATGCACGAATTGAGCGAAAAAGGCGGCAGTAAGAAAATCAAACAGTTCGAGAAAGACTTGGAAGTAGCAGAAAAACGGATTGCAGAAATTGATAGTGTGATTATGAAGCTCTTTGAGCAGAATGCACTCGGTAAGATTTCTGATGAACGCTTTGAAAAGATGTCCTCAGCTTATGAAAGTGAGCAGAAAGAACTTGCTCAAAAAAGAGACGAATTAAGAACTAAAATCAGAGCGGAAGAAAAGAAAACACAGAGTACCAATCAATTTTTGGAAACAATTCGTAAGTATGAAACAGTAACAGAACTGAACCGTTCTATGCTGGTGGAGCTGATTGATAGTATTTATGTATATCAGGCAGAGGGAACCGGCAAAGATCGTAAGCAAAGAGTGAAAATTAACTATCGTTTTCTTGCGGGGTCTCAATGTGGTATCGCCTGATATTGAAAGCTGTGTCGATAAGATGGCGAAAATGTATGGAAATGTATTTTTTGTGGTGGGAAAAAGTTTTGCCGGTATGAAGAACATAAAGGACTGTTATCAGAAAGAAATCAAAGATATGGTAAACAGGCAGTTTTATTTTAAGGAAAAATCACTGCTTGTATTAGAGATGCCACAAGTTTTGGAAAAAGAACAACGGTTTCCCTTTGCGGATTATTCAGAACTGTTACTTCATAGTCGCTTTGCAGATGCAATTGCGATGCTCAAAAAATATGTGTTTTATTTGAAAGAGCGACAGGTAGAGGAGTACCGCTTGAAAAATTTGACCAAGAATTTATTATACAATTATCTGATGGAAATCGAGCGGTATGAAGTGGAAAGCGAGCAATTGCGGCAACAATATTTTAACTGGATTGACAATACACACTATATCGAAGAATTTGTGCAGGTGTTTCAAGATATTATAGAAAAATTGGAAGCATTGCGAGTTTATCAGCTAGAGGCAGAAGATGTTAAAATTTCGAAAATGAAAAAGTATATTAAAGAGCATTATCAGGAGCAGCTGGAACTTTCGGAAATTGCAGAAAATTTTAACTTTAATTATCATTATCTGTCTTCGTATTTCAACAAACATACAAAAGAAGGATTCAGCGGATACTTGAATAAAATCAGAATTGAGAAGGCTTGTGAACTTTTGCGAAAGGGAGATATGAGTATATCACAAATCAGTGCTGCAATCGGATATTCGGACCATAGTTATTTTTGCCGAGTATTCAAAAAAATGATTGGAAATACACCGAGCTCTTATAAAAGACAGATGAAAAAGGAGTAACACATGAAGAGGCAAATCCATATAAATATGTTATTTGTAAAAATTTTATGCACCGTGATTGTGGGAATCACTTGTCTTTCGGTGGCTCTTAGTACATTGAATTTATTTATTTCCAAAAAGGTATTTGTAAATAATTTTTCAGAATCACAGCGAAAAATTTTCAAGCAGATTGACAAAGAATTTTATAAGTTTTTTTCGGATGTGATTGAGATTACCTCGAAAGCAAATATGAGCTGGGCGGTTCGGGAATATCTAACGACACAGAATCAGACAGATGAAGAAGAGATGAAAACGATATATTATATGCAGAAACATATGAAAGAGACAAAAGTAGATGAGCACAGTGAGCTTGGTGTAATGCTGATGGGAATGAACGGGAAAAATTATATTTTGAATAATGCCAGAAAAGATATCTCAGCGGAGGCAATTTTGCAAAGTGAAGTGGCGAAAAAGGCGATGAGCAATCCAGGAAAGCTGATTTGCGAGTATGAAGAAAAAGGATACACCGACGATCAAAAAAATGTGCCGGTTTTGGTGATGGCAAAGAGTCTGAATTACAGTGAGAAGGATGTTTGCGATGGAATTATATTTATATCGATCAAAGAATCTGAGTTTCAAAAAATGTACGATTATTTTACATCGGATACAAGTGATATTATTATCTTGAATCAGAATGAAAAGGTGATCTCTTCAAATGAGCGAGAATATTTAAACGGTGAAGGCAAAAAGGAATTGGAGATGATTTTGGATCAAGTCGACGGTGAAGGGAAGAGTCTGGGAAAGATGTATTTGACGCAGAAACTTCAAGGTACAAACTTTCGGATGGTCGGCGTTATAGATCCGGATTTTGCATTCATACAGCAGTATCATCTGAAAAGCAATATACTTCTCACGCTCGGCATTACGGTTTTGATAGGACTGTTTGTATTTATTTTTATTAAACAACAGACGAGACCATTATCAAAACTGGCAGATAAGATGAGGCTTGTGCAGGAAGGAAATATGCAGGAATATGTAGATGTGGAAGGAACAGAAGAAATTCAAGAACTTTCGAAAGCTTATAATACGATGCTGGAGCGAATCAATCAATATATAGAAGAACGCATGAAAATTCAGGAAGAAAAACGAAACGCGGAAATTCACGCATTGCAGATGCAGATTAATCCACATTATATGTATAATACATTGGCAAGTATAAAGTGGTTGACATGGCAGGGGGATGTGAAAAAATCGACCGCAGTCATCGATGCCTTTATTTCCTTGCTTCGCAATACGATAAGTAATACGGATGAATTTGTGACAGTAGAACAAGAAGTGGCAAACTTGAAAAATTATGTTTTGATTAATCAGACGAGATATGGAGATGCAGTCGGAGTCGAATTTTATGTAGTGGACAAATGTAAAGAATATCTCGTTCCAAAGTTGATTTTGCAGCCTTTCGTAGAGAATGCATTTTTTCATGCATTTCCAGAAGGAATGGAGGGGGAAATTTCCGTTTTTATAAAAGAAGAAAAGAAATATCTGAGATTTGACATTGAGGATAACGGTGTAGGAATGGATGCAGAGCAGTTATATACTTTGAATAATAAAAAAGATAAAAAAAGTGAACATTTTACAGGGATTGGAATTAACAATGTAGATGATCGTATTAAATTGATTTATGGTATGGATTACGGAATCAATATTGTTAGTGAAAAAGATAAAGGGACAACAATTACAATTTTGTTGCCGAGAAAGGAAAAAGAACATGGCAATTCAATTTGATAAAGAAAAAAATATATTTACATTAGAGAGTAAAAATACTGCATATCAAATTATGATAGGAGATTATGGAGTATTACAACATCTATACTATGGAAAGCGGGTCGGTAAGTGTGATATGTCTTATTTAGTGCAGATGTACGATAGAGGATTTTCTGGACAAATACCAGATGCGGGTAATCGCCGGGAATTTTCGATGGATACACTGCTTCAGGAGTATTCCACATATGGAACAGGTGACTATCGTACAGAGTCATTGCGTATCATAGATGGGAATGGAGGATATGGTGCTGACCTTCGTTATGAATCGCATAAGATTTACAAGGGAAAATATAGTATTTGCGGGCTTCCTGCAATGTATGCGAAAGAAGAGGAAGCGGATACATTAGAAATTAAGCTTAAAGATTTCACAACAAATGTTGCGGTCATATTGTATTATGGCGTGTTTCATGAGTTAGACATCATTACAAGAGCTGTCACTGTAATTAATGAGGGAACAGAGACTATTATATTGGAAAAGGTGGCATCAGCATGTTTGGAGTTTTACCACAAAGAGTTTGATATGGTACACTTTCATGGAAAACATGCGATGGAGCGGGAACTGGAACGTCTTCCAATAAGGCATGGAATGCAGTCCATTGGAAGTGTGCGTGGGACATCCAGCCATCAGCACAATCCGTTTGTGATTTTATGCAGTAAAAATGCAACAGAAACGACAGGGGATTGTTATGCGATGTCGTTTGTGTATAGCGGCAATTTCCTTGCTGAGGTAGAAGTGGATCAAATTGAACAGACACGTATGGTTATGGGAATTCATCCTACGCAGTTTTCTTATCAATTAAAACAGGGAGAGGTGTTCGATGCTCCGGAAGTGGTAATGAGTTATAGTGGAGAAGGGTTTTCAAAACTTTCTAATACATTTCACAAGGCATATAGGAATCATCTATGCAGAGGAAAATATAAACTTTCGAGACGCCCGATTTTAATCAATAACTGGGAGGCTACCTATTTCCAATTTGATGAAGAAAAGCTATTTCAAATTGCAAAGGAGGCAAAAGAACTTGGCGTAGAAATGTTCGTTATGGATGATGGCTGGTTTGGAAAGAGGGAAGATGACACCTCTGGACTGGGAGACTGGTTTGTGAATGAAAAGAAGATAAAAGGCGGGCTTGGAAAGCTGGTAGAACGTATTAATCAGATGGGTATGAAGTTCGGAATTTGGTTCGAGCCGGAAGCTGTTTCGGAGGACAGTGAGCTATATCGGGCACATCCGGACTGGTGTCTTGCCATTTTAAACCGAAAACCAAACAGAAGCCGTTATGAATTGATCTTGGATATGGCGAGAGCGGATGTGAGAGAATATCTGTTTCAAGCTATGTGTGAGGTGTTAGATTCTGCAAATATAGAGTATGTGAAGTGGGATATGAACCGGAATCTGAGTGATGTGTGGTCTGCATATTTTCCGAAAGACAGACAGGGAGAAATTTACCACCGCTATGTACTCGGATTGTATGAATTGTTGGAAAAGCTGATTCAGCGATATCCGGATATTCTGTTTGAAGGGTGTTCCGGAGGAGGCGGGAGATTTGACGCCGGGATGCTCTATTATACACCTCAGATATGGTGTAGTGATAACACAGATGCAATTGAGCGGTTATCTATACAATACGGGACTTCTTTCGCTTATCCGATTAGCACAGTCGGATCTCATGTGTCGGTTTGTCCAAATCATCAGACAGGAAGAAACACACCGATGTATACAAGAGCAGTTGTCGCAATGGCTGGAAGTTTTGGGTATGAATTAGATGTGAACCAGCTGTGCGAAAAAGACAAAGAAGAGATTCGATATCAAATAGAAGCTTATAAAAAATACCAAAGCCTGATTCATGACGGAATATACGACCGTTTGTCAAATCCTTATGAAAACCATACGTATACAGCATGGCAATTTACAAGTGAAGATAAATCAGAGGTGCTTGTAAATTATGTGCTGACGAAAAAGCATGCGAATGAAAAAGTGTATTATTTGTATTTGCGAAATTTGGAGGAGGAAGCATTCTATCAAGACAAAGAAAATGGGAAAATTTATACCGGAGCCGCATTGATGTATGGTGGATTGCCAATGCCGAGAAATATTCAAGAGTATGAGGCCGTGCAGCTTTACTTTGAACGTTTGGAAAAAAGTAATTAAGAAAAAACTAAGCAAATTTTGAAATAATCCGTAGAAAAATATGTTAGAATCATATATCATATTTTGATATACGGGGGTTGTAGTATGACAGCAAATCACAGAAGAAAAAAAGGGAGAAGTAAGAACAGAATGAAACGGCGAATCCAACTCTATACACGAGTTGGCGCGGCCTGTCTGATTTTGCTTACGGTTGTGCTTGGGGGAATGAAAGTGTTTCATATTGGACCATTGGGTAATGGATATATGGAAATTACAGGTGCAGATATAGATGCTGCTAAGCCGGATATCGATGTGCAACTTTTAACGGTAAATGAATATTCTAGACCGGGGACAAAGACAGAGCGAATCAATGGAATTGTAATTCATTATACGGCGAATCCCGGATCGACTGCTATGCAGAATCGAAATTATTTTGAAGGCTTAAAAGACAGTCACATAACGAAGGCAAGCAGCCATTTTATTGTAGGATTAGATGGAGAGATTGTGCAGTGTATTCCGACGTGGGAGGAAGCATACGCATCCAATGACAGGAATCCTGACACGGTTTCTATTGAGACATGTCATCCGAATGAAGATGGAAAATATACACAGGCAACCTACAAATCTATGGTACAGCTGACAGCATGGTTATGTAAAAAATTTGATTTGACCGAAAAAGATGTAATTCGTCATTATGATATTACCGGCAAGATTTGTCCGAAATATTTTGTAGAAGATGAAGCGGCATGGGAAAAGTTTCGGGAAGATGTAAAAATTGTATTGGCTAAAATGTAAAAGAGTCCAACTCGGACTCTTTTTATCATGTGCGGTTAACTTACTTATTAGCAAAGATAATAGTTTTTATCTATAGATTATAGAGAGAAATTGTGATATACTTAACAAAACTTATTTGAAGGAGAGAGGCATATGAATTTAAATCAATTGCATTATTTTGTAACACTAGCCTATATGGAACATTATACGAAAGCGGCGAAGCAACTATCTATCACGCAACCAAGCCTCAGTCATGCAATTGGTATGTTGGAACAGGAACTGGGGACTTATTTATTTGAAAAACAAGGACGGAACGTAGTTCTTACAAAATATGGAAAAGTATTTTTGAAATATGCCGAGGAGTCTTTGCGGGTGTTGGATACCGGAATTAAAAAGACGAGATCGATGACAAGTGAGACAAGCGGTGAGATTGATATCGGATACATCTATACACAGGGGAGTGAATTTATACCGGAGCTGGTTAAAAATTTTTTGGACGAGAACAAAGAAAAAGATATCCAATTTCACTTTAACAATGGAGTGACAGAGGAGATTGTGAAAGGTATCAAATCAGAACGTTTTGACCTTGGATTCTGTTCTTATATGAAAAATGAGCCGGATATTGAATTTATCCCGGTTACAAAAGAAGAACTTGCAGCAATTGTGCCATATGGACACCCATTAGCAGATCGGGAGAGTGTAAAATTTGAAGAGATTGCCAGTTATCCTCAGATTTTTTTCAATAAAACGAGTGGACTTCGTGCGGTGATCGACGGGCTTTTCAAAGACGCAGATATTACTCCGGATATCAAGTACACGGTGGACGAAGACAGCGCACTTGCCGGACTTGTGGCAAAGGGATTTGGTGTCGGGATTGTACCGAATATTCCGATTTTGAAGAGCCTGCAGGTGAAGATTATCCCGATTGAAAAGCTGGCGTATCGAAGATATATTTATATGGCGATCATGCGGAACAAATATTTATCGCCGATTGTAAAGCAATTTCTGCAATATGTTCAAAAAAACTATAAAATAGAAATTGAACAATAGAAGTGTGTCGGCTATAATAGATGGAGAAAATAAGGGAGGTTTTACAATGCAGAAAGAATTTGATGTAATCGCATTGGGAGAATTATTGATTGATTTTACGATGCACGGGGAGAGTGAACAGGGAAACAATCTTTTTGAGGCGTGTCCGGGTGGGGCGCCTTGTAATGTGCTCGCAATGCTGAACAAGTTGGGAAAGAAGACGGCTTTTTTGGGGAAAGTAGGACAGGACCAGTTTGGAACACTGTTGAAAGCTACACTGGATGATGTTGGAATCGACACCTCCGCTTTATATATGGATCAAGAGGTGAATACCACATTGGCATTTGTGCATACATTTCCGGATGGGGACAGGGAGTTTTCGTTTTACCGGAATCCGGGAGCTGATATGATGCTGACAGCTGATGAAGTAGATGAAGAATTTGTAAAAAAGGCAAAGATATTCCATTTTGGAACATTGTCTATGACTCATGACGGAGTGAGAGAAGCCACAAAAAAAGCATTGAAAATTGCAAAAGACAATGGGCTGGTCATTACATTTGACCCGAATCTTCGACCACCTCTTTGGAGCTCATTAGAGCTTGCAAAAGAGCAGATGGAGTATGGATTCGCATATTGCGATGTTTTGAAGATTTCAGATAATGAGATTCAGTTTATCTCAGGAAAAGAGGATTACGATGAGGGAATCCGGTATCTGCAGGAGAAATATCAGATCCCGCTCATTCTTCTGACTATGGGGAAAGATGGAAGTCGTGCTTACTACAAAGATATGAGAGTGGAAGTTGCCGGACGCGTTGTGAAGGCAATCGAGACGACAGGTGCAGGAGATACTTTCTGTGGAAGCTCGATCAACTATGTATTAGAACATGGACTTGAGAATCTGACAGAGGAAAATTTAAAAGAGATGCTTTCGTTTGCAAATGCGGCAGCAGCATTGATTACGACTAAAAAAGGCGCGATTCGTTCAATGCCGGAAAAAGAAGATGTGCTGGCATTTATGGAATAAAAAGAGAAATGGATGAAGATTATGTTTGAACGTTTTTTTCCGGATGACTATGTCGCATCGACCTATGTTATTCCGTTTGAAAAATTATATGAAGAAGGCTATCGGGGACTGATTTTCGATATTGATAACACATTGGTTCCGCATGGTGCACCGGCTGATGAGAGGGCAAAAGCGCTGTTTGCGAGACTGAAGGCGATTGGATTTTCCAGTTGCCTGATTTCGAATAATCAGGAACCCCGCGTAAAGATGTTCAATGAAGAGATTCAGACGAACTATATTTTTAATGCTCACAAACCATCTACAAAAAATTACAAAAAGGGGATGGAGATTATGGGCACAACACCAGAGAATACAATTTTTATCGGGGACCAGCTGTTTACTGATGTCTATGGCGCAAAACGGGCGGGAATCCGAAATATACTTGTGAAGCCGATTCACCCCAAAGAAGAGATTCAGATTGTTCTGAAACGATACTTGGAAAAAATTGTATTACATTTTTATCGAAAAGAGAAAGACAAACGGAAAAAGTAACTGTTCTTTGAGCAGTTACTTTTTTAAATCTATAGAGAAAATTTATCAAAAATGATGAAAATACCAATTTGTTTTATGGATGAAGAGTGCTTATAATAGTAGCTAAGAAAAGACAGAGGCCGGCGCCCAAGGCAATGTCAACAACCTCGTTTCACATGGATCTGAAACAATCATTTAGAAGGAGTTAGGAAAAAATGCAAAGCAAATATACACATATTTTTGAACCGCTTACAATTAAGCACATGACACTGAAAAACAGAATTGTTATGACACCAATGGGAACGAACTATGGAGAACAGAATGGAGAAATGAGTTTTCTTCATATCAACTATTATGAACAGAGAGCAAAAGGCGGAACAGGTCTTTTGATCGTAGAAAATGCAAGTGTAGATTCACCGGAAGGATCTAATGGAACAACACAGCTTCGTATCGACCACGACAGCTATATTCCAAGATTATTCAAATTGAGCGAGACAGTACACAAACATGGTGCCTGTATTGCAATCCAGATCAATCATGCTGGAGCTTCTGCGCAGTCTGCAAGAACAAATATGCAGCCGGTTTCTGCGTCGAATATTCCGTCAAAAGCAGGTGGAGAGATTCCAAGACCGCTTGAAAAAGAAGAGATTTTACGCATTGTAAAAAAATACGGAGAAGCTGCAAAGAGAGCACAGATCGCAGGATTTGATGCAGTGGAGATTCACGCCGGACACTCTTACTTACTCAGCCAGTTCTTGTCACCGATAACAAATAAGAGAACGGATGAATTTGGAGGTTCCCCAGAGAACAGAGCACGTTTTGCAAAAATGGTTATTGAAGAAGTACGTGCACAGGTAGGTCCATTCTTCCCGATTTTTGTAAGAATCAGTGCAGATGAATTTTTAGAAGGCGGAAACACATTGGAAGATACTTTGGATTATCTTCAGTATTTTGAAAAAGAGGTAGATGTATTTGACGTTTCCTGTGGTTTGAATGGCTCTATCCAATATCAGATTGATGCTAACTACCTGGAAGACGGATGGCGTTCTTATATGGCGAAAGCAGTCAAAGAAAGATATGGAAAAATTTGTATCACAATGGGAAATATCAGAGACCCACAAGTTGCAGAAGATATTTTAGAAAGAGGAGATGCAGATCTCATCGGTATGGGACGTGGTCTGATTGCGGATCCGGAATGGGTAAACAAAGTAAGCTTTGGCGATGAAAAAGAAATCCGTAAATGTATCTCATGTAACATCGGATGTGCAGGAAACCGTATCGGAGTAAACCGCCCAATCCGTTGTACAATCAATCCGGCTGTGAATGAAGGAGAAGGATACAAAAAACTTCGCGTGAAGAAATCTTGCAATGTTGTTGTAATCGGTGGAGGTACTGCAGGACTGGAAGCAGCATGTACAGCAGCTGAAGTTGGATGTACAACATTCTTGATCGAGAAAAAGGCAAATCTTGGAGGTCTTGCAGCGGAGATTTCCAAGATTCCGGATAAAAAGAGACTGTCAGATTTCCCGAATTATCTGATTCACCGTGCAAGCAAGCTGAAAAACTTATTTATCTTTAAAAATACAGAAGCAACAATTGAGTTGGTTGAAAGCCTGAATCCGAACATTATTGTCAATGCGACAGGATCGAATCCACTTCTTCCGCCAATCAAAGGATTACACGAAAATATTAACAAAGAAGGCGGAAAAGTATCTTCTATCACAAATATGATCAACCACATTACAGAATATCCGGAAGACTTGACTGGAAAGAAAGTTGTAGTCATCGGTGGAGGAGCAGTTGGTCTTGATGTAGTGGAATTCTTCGCACCAAGACATGCGGATGTGAGTATCGTAGAAATGATGCCGGTTATCGGAAATGGAATTGACCCTGTTTCTAAAGTTGGAACATTTACGATGATGGATCAGTATGGAGTACAACAGCTTCCAAACACAGCTTTGTTAGAAGTAAAGAGCGATGCATTCCTTGTGAAAATGCCGGATGGAGAAGAGAAAGATCTCGCATTTGATTACGGATTTGTATGTCTTGGTATGAGAGCAAATGCTCCGATCTTAGATGCGTTGTATAATACATTTGGACACAGCGGAGATGTAGAGATTATGAACATCGGTGACAGTGTCCGTGCAAGAAGAATTATTGAGGGTACAACGGAAGGGCGTAATATCCTTGAAGTTTTGGAAAAAAGAGATTATTTATAGAATTTAACGCCTGTTTATGAGCAAAAATAGCTGCTTGCAGCGGAAAAGCACTGAAAGTGCGTTTCGCGAATGGCGTGGAGTGAACTGTAACATATAGCCTAGTAAATTGCAAGAAATATTGGACATAATTTAAAGAACAGATTAAAATAGATGTATGAGGTAGAAGTTGAAATAGTATACCTTGTACATCTTTTTTTGTTTGGAAAGGCGTGAAAAATGAGAAAAAAAGTATTAGATTTTTTGGGCTTTATTATTTGCGTGGCAGTTGTTTTAGGTATTGTTTCGGTAATCGCTCTTGTCGGTGGTTCTATTATGAAAATCTTTGGGTTTCGATATGAATCGGTTGGCAAAATTATATTGTTTTTTCTTATTTTTGCAATTGTAGGATTTCCGATGGAAGTGTTTGCACAGGCGTTGCCGAATGCACTGCTGTCATTAGACAGGATTTCTTTTATGAGTGCGAAAGTTTTGTTTGTTTTTTTAGACACTACAGCAACTACGATTGCAATGGTAGTTGTTGATCATTTTATGAAAAGTGTGTCTGCCTCGTTATTATCTATACTTGTGGTCGCATTTTTATTTGCAATCACATCTTTGGATGAGGTTAAGCGAGATTGCGATTGTAAAGATGAGAAGGAAAGATGGGAGGAAAAAGAGTCATGAGAAGTGTTAGGAATCGGAAGTTGTATTGTTGGATTATTATTAGTTGTTTTCGGTAGCATAATGAAAATGAAGGGTTGGAGGTGTATCAAATGAGAAAAAGATCTGTTGTATTAGGTGCCTGTATTTTTGCTGCGTTTTCATTAACAGGATGTAAAGATACGGAAACGCCGAAAGGGAATCCGACATTTAACGCAACTGTTTTGGAAATAGGTGAAAATACGATTTCAGTCGAACCTTTTGAAAATGAAGAGATATCAACAGGTGAAATTACGGTTACAACGGATGTTGTATCAAAGATTGAAGTACCGGAACTTGAAGAGGGAACAGAGGTATGTATCGTATATAATGGAGAAATTTTGGAGACTTATCCGGCTCGGATTAAAACCGTTTTTGCAATTTACCTGTTGGATGAAAATGGCGAAGCAATTATACCAAAGGACAGTGATTAAAGGAAGGAGCGCAAGTTAAAGAATATTAGGTCAGACCGGAATCTTTTTTGATAAATTTGACAAACCGGTTTGTGGCGGGAATCATATATTTGTCTTTCATATGAGCCATGTAGACCGTGTGGATGAGTTCTTCGCCGGCAACCGGAATTTTGGCAATCTTTGCATCGCGTATCGTGTCAACATCGGCAACGAGTGCGATTCCAAAGTCTTCTGCCACAAGTGCTGCGATAGAATATTCGTCTGGACAGTCGATGACAATATCCGGCTGGATCTGGTGCTTACGATATAATTTGTGAGTGTAAAGTCCAAGACCTGAATCACGGTCATATCCGATCACCGGATAATCCTGCAGTACTTGAAAAGGTACTTCTTTTTCATTTGCGAGCGGATGGTTTAACGAGGTGATGAGTAACATCTCCTGATGCAGGATTGGAGTAAACTGTACGGAAGGCTGATCTTCCACATATGCGCCAAAAACAACGTCATACATGTCGTTTTTCAGCCCGCGGATCAGGTCAATTGTATGTGCCTGACTGAAACTGAACGTCACTTGTTTATTTTCCGGAAGATTCAAAAAAGTACGCACCGTGTGCGGAATATAGTGGTTAGCGAGAGGGGATACATAGGCGATGTCGATGTGTCCCCCTTCTTGTGTCAGATGGTACATTTTCTGTTCCGCAGTGCGAACCTCTTCTAAAATGCGGTCAACGTGTTCTAAAAACATCTTACCGTATTTGGTGAGTGTGATGTTTCGTCCGTTTTTTTCAAAAAGAGGAATACCGAGTTCATTTTCTAGCGTATCCATAGAACGACTGAGACTTGGCTGGGAAATATTCAGTTCATTGGCGGCTAAGCGGAAATGTTCCAGCTGGGCAATTTTTTGAAAATATGTTAATTGATTTAATGTCATAGCATGTACTCCTTTCTCTACCTTACAGTATATCACAATTGATAGAAAAAAACTATCAAAAAATAACAAAAGATGTATTGGAAGTATTGATTGAAATCGTATATAATCACAGTAAAGAGGTTGTTTAAAATTTAACAAATGGGCAAAAGAAAAAACAATTCAAATTAAAAGGAGAGAAAAATCATGGCAGAAAGAATTACAGGTCACACAGAATTAATCGGTTTAATGGCTTACCCAATCAGACATTCAAGTTCACCGGCAATGCAGAATGAAGCATTTGCAAAATTAGGATATGACTATGCATACCTTGCATTTGAGGTGGACAACGATACATTAGAAGATGCGATCAAAGGACTTCGTGCATTAAAGATGAGAGGCTCTAACGTATCTATGCCAAACAAAACAGTGGTACATAAATACTTAGACGAGTTGTCACCGGCAGCGAAAATGTGTGGTGCAGTCAATACAATCGTAAATGACAATGGACACCTGACAGGTCACATTACAGATGGTATCGGTTATATGGCAGCATTAAAAGACAACAACATTGATGTTATTGGCAAAAAAATGACAATTGTCGGAGCGGGTGGAGCTGCAACAGCAATTGAAATTCAGGCAGCGCTTGACGGTGTGGCAGAGATGTCTATTTTTAACATCAAAGATAAATTCTGGGCAAATGCAGAAGAGACAGTAAAGAAAATCAATGAAAATACAAACTGTAAAGCGACATTATATGATCTTGCAGATCTTGACAAATTAAAAGAAGAGATTGCAGACAGCTATTTATTTGCAAACGGAACAGGCATGGGTATGAAACCATTAGAAGGTCAGACATACATTCCGGACAAATCGTTCTTAAGACCAGACCTGATCGTAACAGATGTTGTATATGCTCCAAGAGAAACAGCGCTGTTGAAGATGGCAAAAGAAGTCGGATGTAAGACAATGAACGGTCTTGGAATGATGTTATTCCAGGGTTCAGCCGCATTTGAATTGTGGACAGGAGAACCAATGCCGATCGAATATATGAAAGAAATCTTAGATATCAAATACGACTAAAAGAAAAAAGGAGTGCAGAGGAAAAGACGATGAATAAGAAATATTTACCAAGTGCATTGATTTTGTACTTAAACTATTTTATCCATGGTATTGGATGTTCTATATTGAGCCAGCAGGTTGTAAAAGAGATGCTGGCAGATCAGTGGGGAATGAACGATGCGATGAAAGTAACTGCAATCGCAGCCGCATTGGGATTGGGACGTTTGATCTCACTTCCGTTTGCAGGACCGTTATCGGATAAGCTTGGAAGAAGAATTTCGGTATTGATTGGTGTGGCATCTTATGTTATTTTCTTCGTAGGGATTGCTTTTTCACCAAACGTACAGGTTGCATATGTTGCAGCAGTTCTCGGAGGTATCGCAAACTCCTTCTTAGATACAGCTACATATCCGGCAGTTGCAGAGATTATGTACAAGTATACAGGTATTGCGACAATGGGAATTAAGTTATTTATTTCCGTAGCACAGCTTTTAATGCCATTCTTCTTAGGACTTGTGGCAGGAACATCTATGTCATACCTGACACTTCCACTTGTAGCAGGTATTATAATCGCAGTGCTCGGTGTGCTGGCAATTTTTGCACCGCTTCCGGCAGAGTCTGAGAGCGGAAAATCAGAGTCATTTATCAGTAACCTGAAAAATGCAAATTTCTCATTGGAAAGTGTAGCCTTGATTTTAATCGGTTTCACAAGTACAGCTACATTCCAGTTATGGTTAAACTGTGCGCAGACATTCGGAAAAGAAATCGCAGGAATCCCGTCTGAATCGGTATCTGTAATGCAGACATACTACTCAGCAGGAACTTTGGTTGCGTTGTTTGTGACAAGTATTTTGATCACAAAATTCAAACAAGTACGTTTTCTTGTTATCTATCCGGCGATTGCGACAATCATGTTGGTGTTAGTATATTTGATCAAGACACCTGCAATCTGCTACATCGGTGCATTTGTAATCGGTTATGCAGCAGCAGGAGGAGTTCTTCAGATGGCAACAGCTACTGTAAATGAACTGTTCCCGAAGATCAAAGGAACAATCACAAGCCTTGTTATGATTGCATCAAGCTTATGTAATTATACAATTTTAAGTGCGGCTGCCAATATGTCCGCAACAGGCGTTCTTGTAATGAACATTGTCATTACTGTAATCGGTGTGTTGCTTGCGCTGTTGGTAAATGCAAGATATGGAAAATTAGTAGAAAAAGTAAATACAGCAAAATAAATTTTAAAAATCTGTAGGAGGAAGTTTATGAATCCGGTAATCGTAAGAAATGTAAAGATCGGAGAAGGAGTACCAAAAATCTGTGTGCCGATCGTAGGAGTGACAAAGGAAGAAATTATCAATGAAGCAAAAACATTTGAAAATATTCCGGTAGATGTAGTAGAATGGCGTGTAGACTGGTTTGAACATGTTTTTGAATTTGAAAAAGTAGAAGAGGTTTTAAAAGAGCTGAGAGAAGCTTTGGGAGAGACACCATTGTTATTCACATTCCGTACTTCAAAAGAAGGTGGAGAGAAAGCAATCGAGGCAAAAGAATATGCAGAATTAAATAAGAAAGCTGCTGCGACAGGATATGTGGATTTAGTAGATGTGGAAGCATTTACAGGAGATGAGGTTGTAAAAGAAATCATCGAAGCGGCACACGAAGTGAATGTAAAAGTAGTTGCGTCTAACCATGATTTCGACAGGACACCTGAAAAAGATGAGATTGTCTCAAGACTTCGCAAAATGCAGGACTTAGGAGCAGACATTCCGAAGATTGCAGTAATGCCGAACAACAAAAAAGATGTTCTTGTATTGTTATCTGCGACAGAAGAGATGGCATCTGAGTATGCGGACAGACCGATCATCACAATGTCAATGGCAGGAACAGGCGTGATCAGCAGACTTTGCGGAGAAGTATTCGGTTCAGCTTTGACATTTGGAGCAGCAAAAAAGGCATCTGCACCAGGGCAAATGGAAGTGAATAATTTGGAAACTGTATTGCAATTGTTACACAAAAGCCTATAATAAGTGCAAACAGGCTTGACAGCGAGACTGCCAAGCCTGTTTTTAAATCCGTGTTGTGTTAAGAAATAAACGAATGAGAGGAGCAGGCTATGAAAAGAGTATTCACATGGTTAAATAACAGTCTGGAAGAATTTCTAATGGGAGCAGGTCTTATCATGATGACTGCCATTATGGGAATTCAGGTGGTTTTTCGATATGCATTTGGCATGTCTTTGTCATGGTCGGAAGAGATCACAAGATATATTTTTATTTGGGAAGGATTTTTGAGCATCAGCTATTGTACGAAAAAATGTATTTCTATAAAAGTGGAGCAGTTTGTGGCGATGTTTCCGAAACGAGGAAAAGCGTTGTTTAAGCTGGTGAATCATACGATTGAACTAGTATTTTTCTGCTATATGATACCGTATGCCTTTTTGTATCTGCGCTCTGCGATTGAGAGCGGACAGGTCAGTCCGGCGTGTGGAATTCCGATGTATTACATTCAGGCAGCGCCGTTTGTATGCTTTATTCTGGCTGCATTTAGAATTGTGCAGAGATGGTGGATCGAGCTTCAGGTTGTAAGGGCGAAAGAAAAAGGAGGGGAAGAATCATGCCAATCGTAGTTGTATTTTTAATATTTGTAGTTTGCCTGGTGATTGCGATTCCGGTATCGATATCACTTGGGATTGTATCGGTATTGCCGGGAGCATTTGACCCTTCTTTTACGGCGAGCGCCCAGTTTGTCATTCGTTCTATGTTTGGTGGAATCGACAGTTTTCCACTTCTTGCAGTGCCGATGTTTGTGTTCTCCGGAATCGTTATGGCAAAGGGTGGAATCTCGAAAAGGCTGTTTGATGTTTTCGCGTATTTTCTTGGAAAAAGAACTGCGGGAATGCCGTGCGCAGTGATTATTACATGTTTGTTTTATGGTGCAATATCAGGTTCGGGCCCGGCTACTGTAGCGGCGGTTGGAAGTATGACAATACCGATTTTGATGGAACTTGGATATGACAAGAAATTTGTGACAGCAGTGGTTGCTGTGGCGGGAGGACTCGGTGTGATCATACCGCCAAGTATTCCGTTTATCATGTATGGAATGGCGGCGGGAGAATCCGTGAGTGATCTGTTTATCGCGGGAATTATTCCGGGACTTTTGATTGGCGGCCTGCTGATGATCTATGCAATCTATTACTGTAAGAAATATGGAGAAGACAAAGAAAAGATTGCAGAAGAGATTGGAAAATTACATGCGAAAGGCTTTTTGAAAGTGTTAAAAGAGAGCTTTTTTGCCCTGCTTAGTCCGGTTATTATTTTAGGGTGCATTTATTCGGGAATTGCTTCACCGACAGAGGCTGCGGTTATCTCGGTTTTCTATGCGTTGATTATCAGTCTTTTTATCTATCGCACGATTCAGGTGAAGAACATTTGGGGAATCATTGTAGAATCCACAAGAACTTATGCGCCGCTGTTATTTATACTTGCAGCGTCAATTGCGTTTTCGCGGGTGCTTACACTGATGCAGGTGCCACAGGCAGTCAGCGAATGGATTTTGACACACTTTAGTAATCCGATTGTCATTTTAATTGTGATTAATATCTTTTTACTGATTGTGGGAATGGCGATGGATACGACACCGGCGATCTTGATCTTAAGCCCGATTTTATTGCCGATTGTAACAGAAATAGGAATGGACCCGATTCATTTTGGTGTGATGATGGTTGTAAACCTTGCAATTGGTTTTGTGACACCTCCGATCGGAGTCAATTTGTTCGTGGCAAGTTCACTTACGGAGATACCGATTATGGAAATTGCAAAAAAAGCATTTCCGATGATTGTGTTCTTCTTGATTGCGTTACTGCTGATTACATTTATACCAGGTATCAGTCTTGTGCTATTGTAGGAGGGAAATCTGATGAAGAAAAAAATATATATGGCAACAGCGGTGCTGGCTGCTGTACTCTTGTCCGGGTGCGCCAAGGAGAGCGATGTGCAAAGATACGCTTGGCCGCTTGCGACATCCAGTCCGGAAGATACGGTGACACAGTTGTTCTCGGAAAAATTTGCAGAAGAGGTGGATCGGCTAAGTGATGGAAAGATGAAGATTCAAGTATATCCAAACAGTACGCTTGGCGGAGACCGTGAATTGTTAGAAAGCTGTAAAGACGGAGATATTCCGTTTGTCGTACAAAATACAGCGCCGCAGGTTACGTTTATGAAAGATGTCGCGGTATTTGACATTCCATGTGTGTTTGACTCTATTGAAGAAGTCCGCAACAAAGTGGATGATGCGAAGTTCTATGGTCTGATGGAAGATGTTTACAAAGATGCGGGCTATAAGCTGTTGGGGTATGCGGATCAGAGGTTCCGTGTCATGTCCACGAACAAAAATATTACTTCCCTGTCGGATTTTAAGGGGCAAAAGATCAGAACAATGGAGAATCCGTATCATATGGCTTTCTGGAAGTCGCTCAAAGCGAATCCGACACCTATGACTTTCAGTGAGGTGTACATCGGGCTTCAGCAGGGAACAATCGATGCACAGGAAAACCCATATGAGGTTATTGTTTCCAGTCGATTATATGAACAGCAGGATTATGTGGTTGAGACAAATCATCTGCCGCATTTGATTTCTTTGATTGTCAGTGATGAATTTTTTGAAGGGCTTTCAAAGAAAGAGCAAAATGTGATCACAGAGGCTTCTGAGATTGCAAAAAAATACGCAAGAGAGCAGTCGGACACCCGCATTGCGGAAAAAATCAAGGTGATTGAGGAAAGTGGAACGAAGATTGTTCCTATGAGTGAAGAACTAAGACAAGAGGTGCGGGATGCCTCAAAAGGAGTGACAGAAGAGATCTGTCACAGTGTGTCAAAAGACATTGTAGATGCGTATTTGGAACAATAATTAAGTGGATAGAAAAAAAAGGTTGAAAAATCGTACAAACTATTATAGAATGGATAGAAGTGAAGAAGAATATTTATGCTTAAAGGAGCATGTCCCGCAAGATGTAGTGATACATGTGGGAATAATTAAGGAGGATAACAGATGATTTCAGCAGGAGATTTTAAAAATGGTGTAACCCTTGAAATTGACGGGAATATTTATCAGATTTTAGAATTCCAACATGTAAAACCAGGTAAAGGTGCAGCGTTCGTTAGAACAAAATTAAAAAATATTATCAGTGGTGGAGCTGTAGAAAAAACATTTAGACCTACAGAAAAATTCCCAAAAGCTCATATCGAAAGAAAAGATATGCAGTACTTATATTCTGATGGAGAATTGTATCACTTCATGGATGTTGAGACATATGATCAGATTGCATTGAATGAAGATGCAATTGGTGATTCACTCAAATTCGTAAAAGAGAATGAGATGGTGAAGATTTGTTCTCACAATGGCAATGTATTTGCTGTAGAGCCACCATTGTTCGTAGAACTTGCGATTACAGAGACAGAGCCAGGATTTAAAGGAGATACAGCACAGGGTGCGACAAAACCAGCTACTGTGGAGACAGGAGCAGTTGTATACGTACCGTTGTTTGTAGAACAAGGCGATGTTCTGAAGATTGATACACGTACAGGAGAGTACTTATCAAGAGTATAATGGATTCTGTTCAGATATCTGATAACGGAGAGGATGAGTTTATTTATAGGATAGCTCATCCTTTTTTTGTTACAGAGGAAATGTTAGCGTATGGATAAAAATTTCAAAAAGGCATTGTATTTTTCAGAAGCTTCGGTTATAATCAAAAAACCATAATATATTTCAAATCTATTTTCTTTGACAGGTTCATGTCAATTTTTCAAGAGGGATAAAAAGAAAGCAACTCACAGGAAAGGAGTTTATATGAATTATCAGCAATTTGTGAGTGCAGTAGAAGTAAGAATAAAGCAACAGGTGAAAGAAGGGATGTCAGTATGTATTCAGACGACGATGAAAAATAATGGAAAAAACAGAGTCGGAATCATGGTCAGTGAAAAAGGAATCAATGTATCGCCGACGATTTATCTGGAAGAATATTTTGAGCAGTATCAGAAACATCAGTCACTTGACCGGATTGTAAAGAGCATTTTAAAATTGTATCAGGAAGTGCGCATAGAGCATGCGTGGGAGACTTCGGTATTGCAGAGCTTTTCAAAAATGCAGCAAAAAATTGTGTACAAACTGATTCATGCAGAGGAGAATGCAGAACTTCTCGAACAGATTCCACATGTGTGCGTGTTGGATTTGGCGATTGTATTCTATGTGCTGCTGGATGTCAGTAAATCAGGAACAGCCACCATATTGATCACAGATGATATTGTGAAAATGTGGGGTGTGGAAAAAGAGAAAATCTATAACATTGCACATCAGAACACGAAAAAACTCCTGCCGCCGGAATTTCAAACAATGCACTCCGTGGTGGCTGAATTGCTTGGCGAAGAGACAAACGATGAAGAGGAAGAAGATTTTATGTATGTGCTAACCAATGAAATCCGAAGCTTTGGTGCTGCGTGCATTTTGTATGATAAGGTGCTTGAGGATATTGGAAATCAGCTCGGAGAAAATTATTATGTACTCCCAAGCAGTATACATGAAGTGATTATCGTGCCGGAGAGTAAGAGCCCGAACCGTATCGATCTGGAGGATATGATTGAAGAGATCAACGATACGCAGGTGGAAGAGGAGGAAATCCTCTCTTACAGAGCATATTATTTCAGCAGAAAAGAAAACCGACTAATTTTGTGATTTTGTAAATCCAGACAGAATTTCTTTACTTTTGGAGAAAAGTGTGATATTATTTAAAAGTCGTTTACGATGTAAACGACTCTTATACACCTATAGCTCAGGGGATAGAGCACCGCCCTCCGGAGGCGGGTGCGGCGGTTCGAATCCGCCTAGGTGTGTATATTTGAGAATGGTATAAAGTGTAGGATAGAGGAAGAGAAATGTCACAACATAGGCAAGCATTTAAGAAAGCATTTCCTTATACAATTCCGGTGTTGACGGGATATTTGTTTATAGGAATTGCGTTTGGTGTGATGTATGCAGAAAAGGGATATTCTTTCGTATGGGCGATATTAATGAGTCTGCTTGTATATGCAGGTTCTGGACAATACCTGGCAGTGAATTTTTTCGTGCCGGGTATTTCTTTTTTACAAGTCATTTTTTTGACATTTATGGTGAATGTCAGACATGTGTTTTATGGAATCTCTCTTTTGGAAAAATTTAATAAAATGGGCAAATCAAGATGGTATATGATTTTTAGCTTGACGGATGAGACGTACTCATTGCTTTGTACGACAAAAGTGCCTCAGGGAGTAGCGGAAGAAAAGTTTCTTTTGGCGATCGCACTTTTGAATCAATCTTATTGGGTGATTGGTTCTGCAATCGGTGGTTTGGTGGGAAGTCTTCTTCCGATCAATTCAGAGGGAATTGATTTTGCAATGACGGCATTGTTTGTTGTGATCTTTATTGAACAATGGATGGAGAAAAAGAACCGGATACCGGCGGTGATCGGTGTTGTGGGAGCGTTTGTTTGTCTGCAGATTTTTGGCGCGGACAGTTTTGTATTGCCGTCGATGCTTTTGATTGTTCTTATATTGTTTGTGGGGGAAAAGAGATTGGATAAGGAGGAAGAAGGATGCCGGTAAGTGCGGGAATTTCGATTTTGATTATTTTGGCGGTTGCACTGACTACATTTGCAACGAGAGTTACTCCTTTTTTGGTCTTTCCAAAAGGAAAAGAGATTCCAGAGACGATACAGTATCTTGGAAAAGTATTGACACCGGCAGTGATCGGGATGCTTGTTGTATATTGTTTAAAAAGTACACCGGTGCGGGAGGCGCCGCATGGTGTTCCGGAGTTGATTGCTGTGGCCACGGTTGCGGCACTGCATGTGTGGAAACGAAACAATCTGCTCAGTATCGGGGCTGGAACGGTGCTGTATATGTTTTTGATTCAGGTTGTATTTTGATAAAAATAGGGACGAGGGTTTCAAAAAGAACCCTTGTCCCTGTTTTTTAGTTGAGATTTGTTTTTTTCTTTAGTAAGTAGTATGTACCACCGAAGAACAGGAATGTTTCCAGGATACATAGGATGGCGCTTGCCTTATAAGAACTTAAGAATGCTGTTGTGGCAAGCGAATCAGAGGAAGCGCTCAAAAATGGATCATATCCAACTGCAAACATGACGATCAGCATCAATACAGAAAAAACTGTTGAAATTGCAAAGTAAGCAATGATTGCTCCGAGCACTCTGTGCGAAGAAAGGAGCTGCCCGATAGATACTGAAAAATAGTAAAGTGCCACATTCCCAAAACATCCGACAACAGAGATTCCGACAGTTGACCAGAAAAACAGGCTTGGTGACATCTCCAATGCTTTTTCTAGCTCATTAAGCGCCTCTGCAGAGTTTTGATAAACCTGTGGTATGATAACCACGATTGCAAGTCCTGCGATGACGATTGCGAGATCTAAAATACTCCAGACGCATGCTGCAAATGCTTTGGAAAACAGAAGCTGTCCTCTTGTCGCCGGAAGTGTCAGTGTCAGATATCCTTCGTCGGTATACAGGCTTTTATAATAGCGTACTACAATTAAAATAGATGTCGCACATGGTACAACGATCCAGATGGAGATCAGGAATACAAATGAGACAATCAATATCACATTTGGCAGATCCATCATGGCCATCGCCTGAAACATAAATCGTCCAATCAGACAGGCAACCAGCAAAAGAATATGAATCGGAAGTAAAAATCGGGAGAGTGCCCGAAATTCGTGTTTAATTAATTTACTTAACATCTGAATACCTCCCTGAATAATGTATCTACGGATTTTCCGTGCTCAATTCGGATGTCATCTACACTTGTATTGAGTGCAATGTGCCCGTTTTGAAGAAAAAGAACACGGTCTAAAATGTTTTCAATATCTGTGATCAAATGTGTAGAGATCAATATTGTAGCATTTTCATTATAGTTTGTAAGAATGGTGTTCAGTATATAATCACGTGCTGCCGGATCAACACCGCCGATTGGTTCGTCCAATACGTACAAATCTGCATTGCGGCTCATGACTAAAATCAATTGTACCTTTTCTTTTGTCCCTTTGGAAAAGGTGCGGAGTCTTGCATTTGAATCAATCTGCAAATGTGCAAGCATCTCATAGGCACGTTTCTCATCAAAATTCTCATAAAAGTCTTTGAAATAAGAGACAATCTCTTTTACTTTCATCCAGTCGCTTAAGTATGTCCGTTCCGGAAGGTAAGAGACAATATTTCGTGTGGTGACAGATGGTTCTGCCCCGTCGATCAATATGCGTCCATCTGTTGGAACGAGCAGACCGTTGATGAGTTTGATCAATGTTGTCTTTCCGCTTCCGTTTGGTCCTAAAAGACCGATAATCTGTCCTCTGTCCAGAGATAGATTTAAGTTCGATAATGCAGTAAAGCTTCCGTAATTTTTGGTAAGTCCTCTGCACTCCAAAATAGGATTCATCTATTTTTCCCCCTTTATTCTCTCTTCCATAAGTTGTAAAGCTTCTTCTTCTCGAAAACCGAGTTGTTTCATTTTTTCGAAAAATTCTAAGATATGTTCATTGGCAAGATGCTGTTTTAGTTCTTTTATCATAGTTGCGTCCTCCGTAATAAAACGTCCACTCGTTCTCTGTGAGTATACCAAACCAACACGTTCCAGTTCTGATAAAGCTTTTTGCATCGTGTTTGGATTTACAGCAGCTTCTATTGCGAGATCGCGTACAGAAGGAAGCTTGTCACCAGCGTGGTATTTGCCCGATACAATATCCATTTGTATACGTTCCATAAGCTGCAGATAAATAGGTCGGTCATTGCTTAGTTCCCATGGCATTTAAGAATCACCTCACTTTGTATTAAATATATAATACAATATTACAATTAGAAGAAGAGAAAGTCAAGAGGAAGGTAAAATAATCATCTTAAAGGATAGAAGAGAATGTCTTGGTTTTTAACATTTCAATTTCGTGTTTGTAAGGTGCGAAAGATTTTTTGGGATTCTCTGTAGATGGAATATAAGGTGTCTCCAAAATCTTTGGCACTGTTTTGAAGTCTTTGTGATGCACGATATAGGAGAGTGCATCAAAGCCGATTTCGCCGAGACCTATGTTGGCATGGCGATCCTTGGAAGCACCGCGTATATTTTTGCTGTCATTAATGTGAAAGACGGCAATCTGCTCTTTGCCTATGAGTTTGTCAAAATGGTTGATGACTCCGTCAAAATCGTGAATGATATCATAGCCACTGTCATGTGTATGGCAGGTATCAAAGCAGACGCGCAGCTTTTCGTTGTGGACAACACCGTCGTAGATGCGTGCAAGTTCTTCGAAAGACCGTCCGATCTCGGTTCCCTTTCCTGCCATCGTCTCTAAGGCAATATTACAATTCGTGTCCTTGGTCAGGACAGTGTTTAATCCCTTTACGATTTGTGCAATTCCGGCATCTGCTCCAGCGCCTACGTGTGCGCCGGGATGGAGAATCAAAGTGTGACTTTTACAGCTTTCTGTTCGCTCCAATTCTAGCTGCAAAAATTCTACTGCCAGCTCAAAGGTTTCCGGTTTGATTGTATTTCCAAGATTGATGATATACGGTGCATGCACAACGATTTCGTCAATTCCGTGAGCGGACATGTAATCCCATGCCGCGTCAATATTTAATTCACTGACATCTTTTCGGCGCGTATTTTGGGGTGCGCCTGTATAAAACATAAAGGTATTGGCGTTGTATGAGACGGCTTCTTTTGCTGAACCAAGCAGCATCTCTTTGCCACTCATACCTACATGAGAGCCTATTTTCATAATGTTTCCTCACTTTCATAATATAGTATATTTAAGTTTCAATAATAGTAATCGTTCCTAAATATATCATGGAAGAAAAGAAAATACAATAACGAACGAAATCTTTTGCAAATATATGGTTGTTGCAATGAAATCCTTGTGCTAAAATAAGGAAGTATAAGAAAAAATATGAACGAACGAAATAGAGCAGATGCAAAGCAGGAGGAACTATGAAAAAAATAGCAGATATTTTAACATTTGAATTGGAAGCTGCCTTTGAGAAAGCAGGATATGATAAACAATATGCAAAGGTTACATTGTCAAACAGACCGGATTTGTGTGAATATCAGTGTAATGGCGCGATGGCGGCGGCAAAAGCTTATAAGAAAGCACCGATCATGATTGCCAATGATGTGGTTGAAGTATTAAAAGAAAGTGTTTGCATTGAGCAGGTGGAGGCGGTCAATCCAGGATTTATCAATATTATTCTGGACGGTGAGTTTGTCGCTTCTTATTTAGGAAAAATGTCAGAGCAGGAAAAACTTGGTGTGGAAGAGCCGACAAAGCAGAAGACGATCATTGTGGATTACGGCGGAGCGAATGTTGCAAAGCCGCTTCATGTAGGACATCTTCGCTCAGCGGTAATTGGGGAAAGTGTAAAACGAATCGGGAAATATGTCGGACATAAGATGATTGGAGATGTGCATCTTGGAGACTGGGGATACCAGATGGGACTTGTCATCACCGAGCTGAAAAAGAGAAAACCGGAGCTTCCATATTTTGACGATCAGTTTGAAGGAGAATATCCAGAAGAATCACCGTTTACGATCACCGAGTTGGAAGAGATTTATCCGACAGCGAGCGCATACGCAAAAGAACATGAAGATTATAAAGAAGAAGCATTGCAGGCGACATTCTTATTGCAGAACGGGCATAGAGGATACACTGCAATCTGGAAACACATTATGAATGTTTCTGTTGCGGATTTAAAAAAGAATTACGGTGCATTGAACGTGGAATTTGATCTTTGGAAAGGCGAGGCAGATGCGCAGCCATATATTCCGGAGATGGTAGAATATATGAAAAAAGAAGGTTATGCACATATTGATCAGGGAGCGCTTGTCGTAGATGTCAAAGAAGAGAACGATACAAAAGAGATCCCGCCGTGTATGATCTTAAAATCTGACGGAGCGGCATTGTATGATACGACAGATCTTGCCACACTGATCGAACGTGAGAAACTGTATCATCCGGATGAGGTGATCTACCTTGCAGATAAGCGTCAGGAACTGCATTTTGTGCAGGTATTCCGTTGCGCGAAAAAGACAAAGATCATCAATGAGAATATGGAATTGAAGTTCATTGGATTTGGTACAATGAACGGAAAAGACGGAAAACCATTTAAGACGAGAGACGGCGGAGTGATGCGTCTGGAGAGTCTGATCAATGACATCAATGAGGAGATGTATAAAAAAATTGCAGAGAACCGTACGATGTCCGAAGAAGAGGCGAGAAAGACAGCACAGATGGTTGCGCTTTCTGCCATGAAATACGGAGATTTGTCAAATCAGGCTGCGAAGGATTATGTGTTTGATGTGGAAAGATTTATCTCGTTCGAGGGAAATACAGGACCGTACAATTTATATACGATTGTGCGTATCAAATCAATTCTTGCAAAATATGCAGAAAGTGGAAAAGATGCAGCCAAGTGCAAGATGAAAAAACCTCAGACACAGAGTGAAAAAGCATTGATGCTGGAGGTTGCAAAATTTAATAATGTCATTGAGACAGCATTTGAAGAACTTGCACCACATAAAATCTGTGCATACATTTATGATCTTTCGAATGCATTCAATCGCTTCTATCATGAGACGAAGATTCTTTCAGAAGAGAATGAAGACCGAAAAGCAGGATTTATCGCATTGTTGCTGATTACAAAACGGGCATTGGAGGCATGTATTGACATGCTTGGTTTTGAGGCTCCGGAAAGGATGTAGGATATGACAGAAAAGTTATTTTATGAAGATAGTCATATGGTAACCTTTTCGGCAACGGTTGTCTCGTGCGAACAATCAGGGGAAGTATATGAGGTGGTTCTTGACAGAACTGCCTTTTTTCCTGAGGGAGGGGGACAATACGCAGATACCGGGAGACTAGATGATGCAAAAGTGACAGATGTGCAGGAAAAAGCCGGAATCATTTACCATAAGACGAACCAATCTTTGGAAATAGGAAAAACAGTACAGGGCACGATTGACTGGGAAGAACGGTTTTCCAAGATGCAGCAGCATTCCGGAGAACATATTGTATCAGGGATTGTACATGCGGTATATGGCTATGACAATGTCGGGTTCCACATGGGAAAAGATGCCATTACAATGGATTTCAACGGCAGCATTTCTAAAGAAGAATTAAAAGTGATCGAGCGAAAAGCCAATGAAGCAGTGGTGAAGAGTCTGGATATCAAGGTGTTGTATCCCGCTAAAGAGGAATTAGATTCAATTGCTTACAGAAGTAAGATTGAGATTGAAGGGCAGGTACGCATTGTGGAGATACCAGGATATGATGTGTGCGCCTGTTGTGCACCGCATGTCAAAAAGACTGGGGAGATTGGATTGATCAAGCTTTTGAATGTGCAGAATTATAAAGGTGGCGTACGAATTTCCATGCTCTGTGGATTCCGGGCACTTCAGGATTATGAGCAGAAAGCAGAGAGTGTGAAAAAAATTTCTGTTTTGCTGTCAGCCCCGGAGGAGGAAGTCTTTTCAGAAGTCACCAGATTAAAGCAAGAGATTTCATCTGGAAAAGCGAAGGTTTCACAGCTTCAGCAAAAGCTTCTTGTCTATAAGGTGGAGCAGATTCCACAATCCCAAGAAGTAGTCGTTTGGTTTGAGGAAGAGCTTGAGGGAAATGCGCCGAGAGAATTGACAAACCTTATCATAGAAAACGGTGCTTCGATTGGAGCTGTATTTGCGGGAGATGAAAAAGATGGCTATCGCTATGTGATTGGAAGTAAAAGTTGTGATACACGAATATTTTCAAAACGATTAAATGAGAAATTCGGCGGAAGAGGCGGTGGAAAACCAGAGATGGTACAAGGTTCTTTGGCGGGAAGAGAAGAAGAAATTCGAAAGGAAGTGGAACTGTGCAGCAAAGAAGTCCTGGACAGCGGATTTGGAGACTGATCGGTCCGATTATTGTAAAAATGGCGGTTGCATTTGTGGTGGAGGCAGTTGTGATTTTTCTGTATGCGATATTTGTGCATCCGGAGACATTTCAAGCGGTGTCCAGCCAGGAAGAGTTGATGCAAAAGACGGTGGAGCTGACAGATGGTGTTTTGAAATATGCAACACAGATTAGCGCATTGGCTGCGCTTTGTACGATACCGATTCTTGCGTGGATGTTTCGAAAAGACCGGAAGCTGGAAAAAGAAAGTGGAGTTACACCGCAAAAAAAAGCGGCTTTTGGAAAATATATTTTGATTGTCGGAATCAGTATACCGGTTGCGCTAGGGGTTAACAATTTGTTGCTTTTGAGCAATCTCTCAGAAGTGAGTGAGGGCTATAAACAGGCGTCGGAGATGTTGTACACTCCGTCTTTACCGGTACAGATCATATGTCTTGGCATTGTTATTCCGATCATGGAAGAGTTGATTTTTAGAGGACTGCTCTTCAAGCGTCTGAGAGAAGTTATGCCGATGGTTCCGGCAGTGATTTATTCTGCGCTGTTTTTCGGATTGTATCATGGAAATCTGGTGCAGATTATTTATGGAACAATATGCGGTCTTCTTTTGGCATATGTCTATGAAAAATTCGGCTCGTTAAAAGCGCCGGTTTTGATGCATATGACCATGAATATATTAGCTTGTGTAGTGACTGAACTGAACGGATTTGCGTGGATGCTGGAGCAGCCGATGCGAATGGGAATTATCACTGTACTCTGTGCACTAGTGGCATCAGGCATGTTTGTTTTGATAAAAGATATGTAAAATAGAAAAATACAAATTGGGAGCTCTCGTTCATAGCAAACGTGCGCTCCCGATTATTATGGTGTTTTCCGTTATTCGGCTGGAATGATCTCGATCCAATATCCATCCGGGTCAGAAATAAAGTAGATTCCCATATCCGGATTCTCAAAACAGACACATCCCATCTCTTTGTGATATTTGAATGCAGCATCAAAATCAGATGTCTCAAATGCCAGATGAAATTCATTGTCTCCAAGATTATAAGGACGGTCCCAGTCACGAAGCCATGTCAGTTCGAGCTTCTGAGTAGAAGTCTTGTCGCTTAAGAATGCAAGGATAAAACTTCCGTCAGAAGCTTCTTTTTTGCGAACAACTTCAAGACCAAGCGCTTTCTTGTAAAAATCCAGCGATTTTTCCAAATCTAATACATTTAAGTTGTTGTGATTGAATGTAAAATTCATAATTGACCTCCTGATATGTGTTTTTTTGTTTAAATATAGCATATCATATATTACGAAGAAAAGGCAAAAGGAAAATGAATATTACAAAAATATTAAAAAATATTGCAAAAATGTATGAAGTGTTATATAATCGGGGTAATGAGGATTGTAAAGAAAATACTAAAAAATTCAGGATAGGTGGAATAATGAACAAATTTGGAAAGACTTTATTGACCTCTCTACTGGTAAGTTCTCTCACAGTGAGTTCTGTTTTTGCGGCGCCGTCAGTCGATGATTTAAAGCAGAATAAGGAAGCAGCGGAGAAGAAAGTAGAGACATTGCAAGATGAGATGGCAAGTCTGATGGCAGAGATTAATACGTTGGAGGAAGAGCTCGTTCAGACAGGAAAAGAGATCATAAAAGCAACAGATGATCTGCAGAAAGCAGAGGAAAAAGAAAAGACGCAATACGAAGAGATGAAAGCTCGTATTAAGATAATGTATGAGAATGGAACAGGTTCTATGCTCACAAAAGTATTTGAATCAGGAAGTATTGCTGAGATGCTGAAAAAAGCGGAATATGTTCAGGCAGTTCATGATAAAGACAGAAAGTGTCTGGAAGACTATGTTGAGACGAAAGAAAAGATTGCTGACTTAAAAGAATCTTTGGAAGAAGATCAGAAAGAACAGCAGAAAAAGCAAAAAGAATTTGAAAGTCAAAAAGAGACTTTGAATGCGACGATTGAAGAAGCAAAAGCAGAAGTTGATGATTTTGATGCACAGATTCAGGAAGCTGCACAGAAAGCAGAACAAGACAGACAGCGAGCATTGGCAGCAAGCTCTGGTAATCGTGGGAATTCCGGAACAACCTCCAATGGAGGTGGTAGTGATTATGTACCGCCTAGCAACTCTGGCGGCGGACAAGCAATTGTAGATGCGGCATATAGCTTTATCGGAGTTCCGTATGTGTGGGGCGGTGAAAGCTACAGCGGAGTGGATTGTTCAGGACTAGTGCTGATGGCGCACAAGGCAATTGGAGTAAGTTTACCACATAGCTCAGGATCTCAAGGAAGTGGTGGAAAAGCAGTTGCCAATATGGCTGCCGCATTACCTGGAGATGTTGTGTGCTATTCTGGACATGTAGGGATTTACATAGGCGGAGGACAGATGATTCATGCACCGGACTTTGGTCAGACAGTAAAAGTTTCGAGTGTATACGGATCACCTTGGTTCAGAAGATACTGGTAGGAAGAGTGAAAGGGTTATGACTATGTCATAGCCTTTTTTGTTTGGAGAAAATGATTGAAAAGGGGAGGTATTTATAGTATATTAAACTATATAGGGGGAGAAAAAATAGAGAAAGGGACTAAGATGAAAAGAATTACAAAAATACTTGTATCAGCGATTACAGCAAGCAGTTTGATTGTATCACCGGTTTTTGCGGAACCGAGCAGTGTGGACAATCTCGAGACACAGAAAAAGGCAGTACAACAAGAAGTAGACACGCTTCAAGCAGATTTGACAAAGATATTGACAAAGATCAATGACATAGATGCACAGATGACGACAAAGGGGGAGGAGATCATCCAGGCAAAGTCAGATTTAGAGACTGCACAGGAAAAAGAACAGAAGCAGTATGCAGAAATGAAGCATCGCATTAAAGTCATGTATGAGAATGGAACAGGCGCTATGTTGACAAAAATTTTCCAATCAGGCAGTATTGCAGAGATGCTAAAACAGGCAGAATATGTACAGGCAGTTCATGACAAAGATAGAGAATATTTGGAAAAATATATAGAGACAAAAAATGAGGTAGCTTCCTTAAAAAGTAGTTTGGAAAAAGATATGGATAAGTTGAAAGAATTGAAGGCGGAGTCTTCTACCCAGAAAGAAAATTTATCCAAGACATTGGAAGCAAAAAAGACGGAAGTGGCAGATTTAGATGAGCAGCTTCAGATAGCGGCAAAGAAAGCCGCAGAGGAGGCGGCAAAGAAAGCGGAAGAAGAAGCAAAAAAACAGCAGCAACAGGTGGCGTCGAATACAACGTCTGAGAATAGCCAGTCCGGAGGAACATCCAGTGGAAATTCAGGCGGTGGAAACAGTCAGTCAGAAGAAAAACCAAGTCAGCCGGATTCCGGAACTTCGGGTGGCGGAAGCAGCAACAATGACAGTAATAACAATACAGGAAATGGTGATGTAAGTGTCGGACAGGCAATTGTGGCAGCCGCAAGAAGTTATATCGGAACACCGTATGTATATGGTGGGACAAGTTATAATGGCATCGACTGTTCCGGACTTACCATGAGAGCCCATCAGGCAGTGGGAATCTCGATTTCGCGTACATCAGCAGAACAGGCAGTAGGTGGAAAAAGTATAGCAAGTCTTGCAGATGCACTTCCGGGAGATATTATCTGTTATCCTGGACATGTGGCGATATACATAGGCGGTGAGCGTGTAATTCATGCACCGACAGAAGGGCAGACAGTAAAAGAGGCGAGTGTATATATGGGGTCATCACAGCCGATTACAGCAATCAGAAGATATTGGTAAAAAAGACTTGCCATGCATCATTTAGATATGTTATACTATTAACGTTGCAAAAAACACATATATGGTTATCCTTGCAGGTGCCAAACTCTTTTTATGAAAAAGAGCGGTTGCAAGGCGGGAAGTATATGGAAGTAAAAAAACCAAATGGAGGAAAAACACATGAGCGTTATTTCAATGAAACAATTATTAGAAGCAGGTGTTCACTTTGGACATCAGACAAGAAGATGGAACCCTAAAATGGCTGAGTACATCTACACAGAAAGAAACGGAATCTACATTATCGATTTACAGAAATCTGTAGGTAAAGTAGACGAAGCTTACAAAGCAATTTCTGATATCGCAGCTGAAGGTGGTACAATTCTTTTCGTTGGTACAAAGAAACAGGCACAGGATGCAATCAAAACAGAAGCAGAACGTTGCGGAATGTTCTACGTAAACGAGAGATGGTTAGGTGGAATGTTGACTAACTTCAAAACAATCCAGAGCAGAATCGCCCGCTTAAAAGATATCGAAAGAATGGCTGAAGACGGAACATTCGACGTATTACCTAAGAAAGAAGTTATCGAAATCAAAAAAGAATGGGAAAAACTTGAAAAGAACTTAGGTGGAATCAAAGACATGAAGAAAGCTCCAGATGCAATCTTCGTGGTTGACCCGAAAAAAGAAAGAATCTGTGTACAGGAAGCTCACACATTAGGAATTCCGTTGATTGGTATCGCTGATACAAACTGCGATCCAGAAGAATTAGATTACGTGATTCCAGGTAATGATGATGCAATCAGAGCTGTTAAATTAATCGTTGCTAAGATGGCAGATGCTGTAATCGAAGCAAACCAAGGTGTAACAGGTGCTGAGGAAGTATACGAAGAAGTTGCAGAAGAAGTAGAAGCAGCTGAAGAAGCGTAAGATTTCGAACATGAATGCTTCAGCCTTAAGAACAGGTTGAAGCATTTTTTAAAAAGAACACACAATTTTATGGAGGAATGAATCATGGCAGTTACAGCAAAAATGGTAAAAGAATTAAGAGAAATGACAGGCGCAGGAATGATGGACTGTAAAAAAGCTCTTAATGAAACAGATGGAAATATGGATGCAGCAATCGAATATTTAAGAAAAAATGGTCAGGCAAAAGCTGACAAAAAAGCTGGAAGAATCGCTGCAGAAGGTATTGTAAAAGCAGTTGTAAAAGACGATAAAGTAGCAGCAATCGTTGAAGTAAACTCAGAGACAGACTTCGTTGCTAAAAATGCTGATTTCCAAAGCTACGTAGAAGAAGTTGCTAATCAGGCATTAAACACAGAGACAACAGATATCGAAGCTTTCTTGAGCGAAGCATGGGCAGCAGACAACTCTAAGACAGTAAAAGATGTTTTAACAGAAAAAATCTCTGTAATCGGAGAAAACTTAAACATCAGAAGATTTGAAAAAGTTACAACAGATGGTTGTGTAGTATCTTACATCCACGGTGGCGGAAGAATCGGTGTATTAGTAGAAGCTGATACAGATGTTGTAAATGATGAAATCAAATCATGCTTAAGAAACGTAGCTATGCAGGTTGCAGCTATGTATCCAAAGTATGTATCTCGTGATGAAGTAGATGCTTCTTACATCGAACACGAAAAAGAAATCTTATTAGCTCAGGCTAAGACAGAAAATCCAGAAAAACCAGAAAACATCATTGAAAAAATGATTATCGGACGTTTGAACAAAGAGATGAAAGAAATCTGCTTATTAGATCAGGTTTACGTTCAGGACAGTGATTTAACAGTTGCTAAATATGTAGAAAAAGTAGCTAAAGAAAACGGTGCTAACGTAACAGTTAAGAGATTTGTTCGTTTCGAAACAGGTGAAGGATTAGAAAAGAAAGAAGAAAACTTTGCTGAAGAAGTAGCAAAACAGATGGGAAACTAATTTATCAATCGCAAGACTGGTAAAAAGCAAATTAAATAGCGTATTTAAGCGGTTTCTGCCTATTTTGACAAGTGTTATGAACTACTGTAAAATCTCACAAAATATCGTGCTATTTTGGGTACAGATTGGGTAGGGTATTGGGTAAAGAAATTTACCCAACCTCTTAACGAGGAATTTACTTGTTGTTTAAAAATAGAAAGGGAACGCTGTGAGTGTTGAGGGTGTATTGCATTTTGCAATATGCCCTCAAATTTTTTAAAAAAATAATGTTAAAGATTGGGGAATATGCTAGAATAAGAGAAATAAACAAATTAGAATTTGAGGTGGAGATATGTATGAAATACGAAAAATACATAGCAATGAAGTAATGGAAGCCCTTGCTTTAGCATTAGAAGTGTTTTTACAATTTGAAGCACCGGACTATAAACCGGAGGGAATTGAAACATTCAAGCGAGATATAGTTGAAAATGATGAATTTATTTCAAAATGTCAACAAGGTATCTGCCCTATATATGCGGCGTTTGACAAGGGTAAAATGATTGGAATTATCGGTATGTATTCAAACAGGAAGCATATCAACTTAGCATTCACAAAGAAAGAATATCATCGTCAAGGTGTAGCTACTTCAATTTTTCAGTATCTTTTAGCAGATATTTTGAAAGATGCTCCAAAGTTGCACGAGATTACTTTAAATTCGTCACCATACGGTAAGCCATTTTATCTTCATATCGGATTTAAGCCACAATCAGACGAGCAAGAAATAGACGGGATTAGGTTTACCCCTATGAAGTACACAATCTGATAAACTTCAGTTTGTAAAATTGAAAAATGTGAATTTGGAGGATAATAGGATGTTAGAATTTAGATATGATACTCAACTTTTGATTGAAGGCGAAAATCTTGATGAAGATAAAATAAATGAATATTTCACAAATAATTTTAAAGGAGATTGCTTATTGGCGGTTGGAGATGAAGAATTGATTAAAATTCATTTTCATACAAATGAGCCATGGAAAGTGTTAGAATATTGTTCTCAAATCGGAGAAATCTATGATATTGTTATTGAAGATATGGATAGACAGGCGAGAGGGTTAAAGGGGTAAATTCCATATTATTGCAGACAGTTTTTTTATTGACTGTCTGCTTTTTCTTTTTAATTATAATTGATAGTGGTACTATAAAATGGTTCATATCCATTGCGAAAAGACCATTTAGAGTGATACAGATTGATTGTAAGAATAGTAGGAGTTCCGTTGATTTGATTATGTTCTGCTTCGATTTCCGCTATTACTTCATCTGTATTCCAGTATTGATATACAATAACTTGTAGTTCGGTATCACGATTAGCCCCATTGCTGAATGACATACTGTTAAATACAAGATAATCGGGCAAGCTAATGTAATAGAGAATGCCTGCAAGCAAGACTAGAATAATAGTGGCAAATAACAATTTCTTTTTCATTTTGATATACCTCTGTTTCTGTATAGTTATAGGGATAAGTATATAGTACCTCACTATATAGTGAATTACTACATAAAGATTTATTGAATATACTTTTATGTAGAGGTGAGGCAATGAAGTATGGACATTTGGAACTTCACATAGAGGAACTGCTGAAAGAAAAAGGAATTAGTAAGAATACCATTTGTAAGGAATTGGATATACCGAGGTCTAATTTTAATCGTTATTGCAGAAATGAATTTCAGAGATTAGACGCACAACTAATCTGTAAACTGTGCAGTTACTTGGAGTGTGGAATAGAAGAACTGATAGAGTATGTGAAAGAATGAGAGCCTGTCGGATTGAAGAAAATTCGTGCAGGCTTTTGTTGTGGCAAGAAAAAAAGAAAACGTAGTGAGGTCAAGGAACAAGGCGAAGCCGATACGCCGTAGGGCAGTCCTTGACGGAACGGACACAGCCAACAGCACCATGATACAGCAGAGGACTTGAAAGGTCAGAAACCTTGCAAGTCCTCTTGTTTGTTACTGGGCGTTATGTTTTAAGTAAAGTGTTTCTTTCTCCAGTTCCTTTTCAAATGCTTTTATGTGACCGTCTTGTATTCCGTTGTCGATATGAAAGCAGTCGTCAGTCTGTGAGTAGGAGAGCATGGTAACTTTCGGTTCATAGGTTGCTGTATCAATTCCATAATAGTAAATCGTGGCGGTTGTTAATACCATGTGAATGCTTTCAAAATCTCTTGTAAAAATTGTATGCCTGTCGGAATAAAAGAAATCAGACGGGCATTCATAGAATTGGGAACTATCCTCTTTCAAAAATAGTGGCAGTATGTGCATTGCATTTCCAGCACGATTGACAAGGACATAAAAGCGTGGAATGAGGGCGGCATATTGTGTCATCATGGCGATATATATATCATCTAAATCATCAAGAAGATACTCAGAGCAGGAGTTGTTATAAAAGACATATTGCAGGGCGTTATCGTTTTGACTTGTATGTTCCATAGGCACATTTTGTCCGTAAAGCCAACGCAAATCTACATCTAAGGAGTCGGCGATCAGTTCCATTTTATCGGCTTTGGGGTTGTATTGTCCCGAAAGATAGGAACTAAACGCCCCTTTGCTGATACCTGTATCTTTGACTATATCTACTTGTTTTTTATTTTTTGCTTTCATGGCAAATTTAATCCGTTCTGCGATTGTATTCATCTGAAAACCCTCTCTTTCCATATCTCGTTATAACTTTTCATATCTTATCGTCTAAGGACACTATACCACAAGTTCAGAAAAAAGAAAATAAAAAGTTTATAAAAAACTAAACTTCCTATTGCAAAACAAATATGTCTGTGCTAATATACAATTAAGTTCAGAAATAACTGAACCACAAACGACGTCGTAATAAGAAATTGAAAATATGAGAAACTGACCTATCGGTTCAACGGGGAGAAAGGAACGTGTATGCAGATTACATTGACAAAAGAACAGGTAAAAGAAGCATTTGGAGAACTTCGTTTCATGGGTGCGGATAACTGTTACCGCTATGATAAAGACAGTAAGAAGAAAACAGAGGAAGTGGAAGCCTTAAAACTTCATCTTGGAAGCATGAAGCTTGGGAACAGCGTGGATATTCGCTTGGAAGCAACGGAACTTCCGAAGATTGAGCCTTATGCGGTGGTGGAACTGGAAGAACCAGTATATGCCCCTTATGTGCAGAGAGGAAACTTTCCTGTATTAGTGGAGAAGATTACCTGTAAGGGTATCCGCCCTGTTGCAAACAAAAATATGTAGGCGGTCAAAGTTCCTGTCCTCGTTCTGACGTACCAAACGGCAGGTTGAGGGCAGGGCAATGGCAACGCCATTGCAGATAGGAGGTATGGTAAATTTGGAAGAAAGAAGCGGAAGTTTTCTTCCAGAACTCCCCTACACTAACAGGGGAGTAATACGACAGAAAGAAAAATTAAGTGCCTTGATAGACTGGTGTCAGATAACCGTTAAGGAAGTTCCGTTAGAAGCAGTTATAGAAGATGTACTGAGAATACCTTTGGAACTTATGACCGTAACGGGCTATGAAAAGGGGATTGCAGGACATGAGGTTGTGGCAATCTTCGATAATATCAAGGTGCTAAAGCCGACAGGAAACGCACAGTATCAGGGCTTTCAGATTTTGATGAGTGGGAAAGGCTGTCGCAACTATGAGAATTTTTTACAACTCAATGAGGAAACATGGTTTGATTTCTTAAACAGAGTTTGCCAGTATCATATCAATGTTCCTCGGATTGATTTGGCGATCGACGACAGAAAACCGTATTTGAGTATTCCCGATTTGATTGTACGGACAAAAGAGGGATTGCTTTCCACAAAACTAAGGGAGATAGATTTTCACGACTCGGGAGAACTGAAAGAAGAAGTGTTTCAGAGTAAAGGTGGAAGTCTTTATCTCGGCAGTTCAGCCAGTAATTTGAGATTGGTATTTTATGAAAAGGGATATGAACAGAATAAAAAATATGGAACAGAATTAGATGAAAATTGGAACAGATATGAATTGAGATTTCGGCAGGAAATGGCAGTAAGTGTAGTACAGGAATTATTGAAATATAGAGATGTGGCAGGACTGGCAATGGAAATATTGAACAGCAAAATACGATTTTTAGAAAAGCCGACAGATAGCATGACAACACGAAAAAGACTTTATCCAACCTATCAAGCGTGGGCGGAACTGATGAAAGATATAGGCAAGGTGAAACTTACCATGCAACCACAGAAGAAAAGTTTACAAAAGGTGTGGGAGTGGTTGGAAAAATATGTTGCCCCGTCTTTGAAACTGTTTGCAGAGGTTGGGAAGATAGAGCAGAGAGATTATATCGGTAATCTTGTGAAAAATGGAGAAATGAATATCACACAGAAGCAGTTGTATGATGATTACATAAAAGCAAGAAAATTAGGCGAAAGGGGGTAATCGTATCGAGAAAGCATTACTAAATATAAATGAATTTTGTGAGTATATGGGGATTGGGAAAACAAAGGCAAGAGAACTGTTGAACAATCCGAAAAATAGATTTACAGTACGCATTGGTAATCGGTTGTATGCAAATAAGAAATTACTTGATGAATGGCTGGAATATCAATGCAAAAGGGCTTGAAAAGAAAATGGGGTGTGGATATAATGAAAATTGAAATATTTACTTTACCATATTTCTTTCAGTAGAAGAAAGGAAAGTTGGTATGGGTAAAGATTTAAAAGGAAAAGAACTCGGTAAGGGAATTTCACAGAGAGCAGATGGACGCTATATTGCAAGATTTACAAGCAAAACAGGAAAACGTAAAACGCTTTATGATTTTAAACTGAATGAATTAAAACGGAAGTTGCGAGAAGCTGTTTATGAAGATGAACATGGTTTGAATGGCAACGGCGAAAGTATCACTTTAAACGCATGGTATGTAACGTGGACGGAGTTGTATAAGAAGAAAACAGTTAAAATGACTACGATATATAAAAACCACAGTTACTATAACGCAAGAGTGAAGAACTCTATCGGAAAGATGTATTTGCAGGACATTAAAACATATCATGTTCAAAAATTCATAAATGAATTGATAGATAGCGGTCTTGCACATGGAACGGTGTCGAACATCAGATTTATGCTGAGTGATATGTTTGATAAAGCAGTATTGAGTGAATATATTAGAAAAAATCCCTGTATTGCTGTGGAAATGCCCCCAAAAGTGAAAAAAGAAAGACGTGTATTAACAAGAGAGGAACAGAAGAAATTCTTTACATTTGCTTCTTCTTATATACATATCAATGTTCTAAAATTTGCTGTGACAACAGGTTGTCGGATTGGAGAAGTGCTTGGGCTGAAATGGGAAGATTGTGACTTTGAAAAAAGAGAAATTACAATCAATAAGACAATCCATTATTCAAAGGCTTCCAGTCCCGTTGAGGGTTCAAAGTTTTTCTATACGACTGCAAAAACCATATCCAGTAATCGTGTCATTCCTATGACAGATGAGGTGTATGAGATTTTGCAAAATCAGAAGATAAAGCAGACAGAACAGAAGATGTGGAAACGCTCGATATGGAAACAGCATAAAGAATTTCAAAATTTGGTATTTACCTGTTCGGACGGTTCGCCAGTTTATTATTACAACGTCAATAGTGCAATCAAAGACTATGTGGCAAAAATCAACGTGATAGAGATTGAACTGGCAAAGGAAGAAAAGAGAGAGCCGAAGATATTTGAACTGTTTACCTGTCATACTCTGCGACATACATACGCTACAAGGTGTTATGAAAATGGAGTAGACCAACAGGTAGTGCAGAAACTCTTAGGTCACTCTACGTTGGCAATGACAACCGATTTATACACGCACGTTTCAGAAGAAAAGAAAAAAGAAGAAGTAGCCGAACTGAAAATATTGGCTTAAAATTGGAGTAAAAATGGAGTAAATTAGAAGATAGATAGCGAAAAACAGCGTAAAATCAACATTTTCGAGTAGATATAAATATTGTGCAGAAGTAAGCCGTGCGAATAGAAATAAGACAGGACTCCCTATGCTTGCATAAAGGGAGGACTGTCGTTTTCTATTCATAGGGCGACGCCCGTCAACCGACATGAAGCGAAGCGGAATGGAGGTTGAGCGCACGGCTTATGTAGAAGTGTTATATTTTATGGAAAAATGTTTGGAAATATTGAAAAGTTCGCTGAAAATCAAGGTTTACAGGCATTTTTCTTCAAAGAAAAGGTATCGCAGAATACCGCAAAATATCGTAACAGATATTAAAAACTGCTACTTTTTTGAGAGTTAGAGAAGAAGTAGAAACAAATTTCATTTAGCTAGAATCTGTTATTGTGAGCTTATTATATAATTTTTGATTGAAGTTCACATTACATTGTGTTAAGATCAATGTCACAAATCAAAACTTCTAAGAAGTTTCTATTATTTCTAATTTTGTGTGACAATCGTCACAAATAAAATCCAACCTGTAAGATACAAAAGAAAGCCGGTGATGCCTATGGGAGTATTTTCTCTTTTTGTTGATTGATTCGTAAAATGATGTTTGATACAATGAAGGAGGAACAAAGATTGACATTACATAAAATAAATAAGAAGTATAAAGACAGACTATTTCGCCTTATTTTTCAGGACAAGAAAGATTTGCTGGAGCTTTACAATGCGATAAATAACAGTGATTATACCAATCCGGAAGATTTGACAATTACAACGATTGAAGATGTTGTATATATGGGGATGAAGAATGATTTGTCATTTCTGATTGATGATGTGCTGAATCTTTATGAACATCAAAGCTCGTATAGCCCAAATCTGCCATTACGCGGGCTGTTTTATTTTTCATCTCTGTATCGGGAGCAGATTGAGTCGGTAAAACAGCGGTTGTATACGAATTCACCACTTTATATTCCGTTTCCACAGTATCTTGTTTTTTACAATGGGACGAAAGAAGAACCGGAACGGCAGGAGCTGAAGCTGAGTGATTTGTTTATCACAAATGGAAAGGTAGTAACACCAGCATTAGAATGTACTACGTTAGTTCTTAATATTAATCTTGGGCATAACCGAAGGTTGATGGAAAAGTGCAAAGCATTGAAGGAATATGCTCAATTTATTGCGATTATTCGTGAAAATATAGCGGTGGGAATGATATTTGAAGATGCTGTAGAAAATGCTGTGGATGTCTGTATTAAGAAGGGAATACTGTCTGAGATACTTCGAAAAAACCGAGCGGAGGTTATTGAAATGATTTTGACAGAGTATGATGAGAATGAATTTCGAGATTTTTTGAAAGAAGAGGCATGGAATGAAGGTCATAAGGCTGGAATGGAAGACGGAATAGAGCGTGGAATGCGAACTGGATTGATTGAGGGGACGATTAAGACCTGCATAGATTTTCAGATATCCAAAGAACAGACAATGGAGAAACTTAAACAAGATTTTTCAATGTCGGAGGAAGAAGCAGAGCAGTCTGTAGAAAAGTATTGGAAATAAAAATGTAGGCGAAGGAATACTGTCTGAGGTACTTTGGAAAAACCGAGCGGAGGTTATTGAAATGATTTTGACAGAATGTGATGAGAATGAATTTCGAGATTTTTTGAAAGAAGAAGCATGGAATGAGGGGCACAAGGCTGGAATAGAGCGTGGAATGCGAACAGGACTGATTGAGGGAACGATTAAGACCTGCATGGATTTTCAGGTATCCAAAGAACAGATAATAGAGAAGCTTCGAAAAGATTTTTCGATATCGGAGGAAGAAGCAGGGAAGTTTGTAGAAAAGTGTTGGAAATAAAATTGAAGAGAGGTGAGAATTGTTTGGTAGAATTAGAGGGCAGTTCTCTACCTTCAAAATTTTAACATCTAAGAAGTTTTTAACATTTCTAAAATTCTGTGGCGGTCGTCACAAATAAAATCCAACTTGTAAGATACAAAAGAAAGTCGGTGATGCCTATGGGAGTATTTTCTCTTTTTGTTGATTGATTCATAAAATGATGTTTGATACAATGAAGGAGGAACAAAGATTGACATTACATAAAATAAATAAGAAGTATAAAGACAGATTATTTCGCCTTATTTTTCAGGACAAGAAAGATTTGCTGGAGCTTTACAATGCGATAAATAACAGTGATTATACCAATCCGGAAGATTTGACAATTACAACGATTGAAGATGTTGTATATATGGGGATGAAGAATGATTTGTCATTTCTGATTGATGATGTGCTGAATCTTTATGAACATCAAAGCTCGTATAGCCCAAATCTGCCATTACGCGGGCTGTTTTATTTTTCATCTCTGTATCGGGAGCAGATTGAGTCGGTAAAACAGCGGTTGTATACGAATTCACCACTTTATATTCCGTTTCCACAGTATCTTGTTTTTTACAATGGGACGAAAGAAGAACCGGAACGGCAGGAGCTGAAGCTGAGCGATTTGTTTATCACAAATGGGAAGGGAGCAACACCAGCATTAGAATGTACTGCGTTAGTTCTTAATATTAATCTTGGGCATAACCGAAGGTTGATGGAAAAGTGCAAAGCATTGAAGGAATATGCTCAATTTATTGCGATTATTCGTGAAAATATAGCGGTGGGAATGATATTTGAAGATGCTGTAGAAAATGCTGTGGATGTCTGTATTAAGAAGGGAATACTGTCTGAGATACTTCGGAAAAACCGAGCGGAGGTTATTGAAATGATTTTGACAGAGTATGATGAGAATGAATTTCGAGACTTTTTGAAAGAAGAGGCATGGAATGAAGGACATAAGGCTGGTCGAGAAACTGGATTGCTTGAGGGGATGATTAAGACCTGCATGGATTTTCAGATATCCAAAGAACAGACAATAGCGAAACTTAGAAAAGATTTTTCAATGTCAGAGGAAGAAGCAAAGCAGTCTGTAGAAAAGTATTGGAAATAAAAGTAGCGAAATTATGTTGATCGGAGCAGCACTGTCATGCTTTGTGGTATCATATATGGCAATTTTACATGAAGGAATTTACATGAATTTTCAAAATTGTCTTGACACAAAAAAAATCATGTGCTATTGTAATAAAAAATTTAATACGTCAAACCGTTGAAGCGGAGATAACGGCAATGATGCCTTTACAGAGAGTTTGGGATGCTGAGAACCAGATGAGAAACAAGTTGTCAAATGGACCGCGGAGGGTGCAGTCAAATGTAAAGTTTATATTTACAGAGTATTCTGCAACGTGTAGGCATACGTCAGTTGCCGAGGGTATGTTTGTATCCTGCTAAGAGCACGGAGATTCCGTGAATTCAAGGTGGCACCGCGGATTGTGTCGTACCTGTTATACATGTACACTATTCGTCCTTGACAGAAACTATCATTCTGTCAAGGACGTTTTTTTGTGGTATAAAAACGCTATTCAAGAACTGAAAAAATTTTGACAGAATGTAATTGTGACTTGAACAAAGTGTGTAAGAGGAGGTCGTGATTATGAAAATATTACCGGAATTTCGTGAAGTGAAAAAGATTGCAGAGAGCGGACAATACAATGTTGTGCCAATCAGTTGTGAGATTTTATCTGATTTTACAACACCAATTGAGACGATGAAAATATTGAAAAATGTATCCACACATTGTTATATGCTGGAGTCGGCTGTGGCAGATGAACAGTGGGGACGTTATACCTTTCTTGGATTTGCGCCCAAGTTAGAAATCACCTGTATTGACGGGGAAATGCAAATTGGGAATGTCAAAATTGAGACGGAGAATCCTTCAGAGCATATCAGACAGATTCTTGCAGATTACAAAAGTCCTCGATTTGCGTATCTGCCTTCTTTTACAGGAGGACTAGTCGGTTATTTTTCTTATGACTATCTGGGATACAGTGAACCATCTGTGAGATGCAGGGTGGAAGACAGTGAGGCATTTAAAGATGTGGATTTGATGCTGTTTGATAAAGTCATTGCATTTGATCATGTTCGTCAGAAAATCATTTTGATTGTAAATATGTCTCTGGACGATATAGAAGTTGGTTATAACAAGACGGTGCTGGAGTTAAAACAGCTTGTAGAATTGTTGAAAAAAGGTGAAAAAAAGCAGGAAACAAAAGGATGTTTGATGGGAGAAGTCATACCACTGTTTGAGAAAGAGCAATTCTGTGGCATGGTAGAACAGGCAAAACAATATATCCGGGAGGGAGATATTTTCCAGATTGTACTTTCTAATCGTCTGAGTGCCCCGTTTGAAGGAAGTCTGCTGAATACTTACCGCATGCTTCGGACAATTAATCCGTCGCCATATATGTTTTATTTTTCCGGTACGGATGTTGAGGTTGCCGGTGCATCGCCGGAGACTTTGGTGAAACTGGAAAATGGAATTTTGCATACATTTCCGCTTGCAGGAACGAGACCGAGGGGGAAAACAAATGAGGAAGACAGAGCCCTTTCGCAAGAACTGCTTGCAGATGAAAAGGAACTTGCAGAACATAATATGCTAGTTGATCTTGGAAGAAATGATCTCGGAAAAATCAGCAGATTTGGAACGGTGAAGGTAGAAAAGTTTCATACTATCGAATACTTCTCGCATGTCATGCATATCGGATCGACTGTGCGTGGGGAAATTTGCAAGGGAAAAGATGCGCTTGATGCAATCGAGGCGGTACTGCCTGCCGGAACGCTTTCAGGTGCTCCGAAAATCAGGGCGTGTCAGTTGATCGGAGAGTTGGAGAATAACAAACGTGGCATTTACGGAGGGGCAATCGGGTACATTGATTTTACCGGAAATATGGATACCTGTATTGCAATTCGCATTGCATATAAGAAAAACGGAAAGGTATTTGTAAGGTCAGGAGCGGGAATTGTCGCCGATTCTGTTCCGGAAAAAGAATATACAGAGTGCATCAATAAGGCAAAAGCTGTTGTGGATGCATTGAAATTGGCAGAGGAGGGAGAAATATGATTTTACTGATTGATAATTATGATAGTTTTTCTTACAACCTGTATCAGCTGATCGGTGAGATGGAGCAGGATATTCGGGTGATTCGAAACGATGAGATGACAGTGGAAGAAATCAGAGCGTTGAATCCCAAACGCATCATTCTCTCGCCCGGACCGGGAAGACCAGAGGATGCAGGTGTTATTATAGAAGTGGCAAAGACACTTGGAAAAAAGATTCCAACATTTGGTGTCTGCCTTGGGCATCAGGCAATCTGTGCAGCGTTTGGAGCAACGGTCACCTATGCAAAAGAACTGATGCACGGGAAACAGTCGCAGATTACATTTGACAAGGACTGTTTGCTATTTCAAGCTTGTCCGGAAAATATGCAAGTGGCGCGCTATCATTCACTTGCGGCTGAGATGAAAACGATGCCGGAATGTCTGAAAGTGACAGCGAAAACGGAAGATGGAGAGGTCATGGCAGTACAGCATAAAGACTATCCGATTTACGGGGTGCAGTTTCATCCAGAATCAATTATGACGCCAGATGGAAAAACCATGTTAAAAAATTTCTTGCAGGGGGGTATGAGCAGATGATCAAAGAAGCAATTGTAAAAATCGTAAATAAAGAGGATCTTACTTATAAAGAGGCATATGCGGTGATGAATGAGATTATGAGCGGAGAGACAACTGCCACACAGAATGCGGCGTTTCTTGCGGCGCTTTCCACGAAGAGCGCAAGGGCCGAGACGACAGACGAGATTGCCGGCTGTGCGGCGGCAATGCGGGCACATGCCACAAAGGTGGAGACAGATATGGAATTGTTTGAGATTGTAGGAACAGGTGGAGACAATGCCCATAGCTTTAATATTTCGACTACATCGGCGCTTGTCGCAGCTGCCGGTGGAATGAAAGTGGCAAAGCATGGAAATCGGGCAGCATCTTCCCAGTGTGGAACAGCAGATTGTCTGGAGGCGCTTGGTGTGAACATTCAGCAAAGCCCTGAAAAATGCGTGGAACTTTTGCGGGAAGTGGGAATGTGCTTTTTCTTCGCACAGAAATATCATGCATCTATGAAATATGTGGGAGCGATTCGTAAGGAGCTTGGTTTTCGCACAGTGTTTAATATTTTAGGACCACTTACCAATCCGGGGACACCGTCTATGCAGCTTTTGGGAGTATATGACGAATATCTTGTGGAACCACTTGCTCAGGTGTTGATCAATTTGGGAGTGAAACGAGGAATGGTTGTGTATGGGCAGGATAAATTAGATGAGATTTCTATGAGTGCTCCGACAACTGTTTGCGAGATTCGGGACGGATGGTTCAAGTCTTCTGTAATCACTCCGGAAATGTTTGGGTTTGAGCGTTGTACAAAAGAAGAGTTAAGAGGTGGAAGCCCAAAGGAGAATGCGGATATTACGCTCAGTATTTTAAACGGAGAACGCGGACATAAGAGAAATGCAGTTCTGATGAATGCTGGAGCATCATTGTATATCGGGGGTAAGGCGGAAAGTATGGAGGAAGGAATTGCACTTGCAGGCAGACTGATTGATTCCGGAAAAGCACTCGAGACTCTGCGCAGACTGATAGAAATAAGCAATCGTCAGGAGGTGAAAGAATGACTGTTTTAGAAGAACTCGCAGATTATGCAAAAGAGCGTACCAGGCAGGCAAAAAGAAAAATATCGCCTGAACAGATGAGGGGGAGAGCACTGGAACTGCCAAAGGGAATATTTGCATTTGAAAAAGCACTGAAAAAGCCGGAACTCTCTTTTATTTGTGAATGTAAGAAAGCATCTCCATCGAAAGGAGTGATTGCTTCTGATTTCCCGTATCAGAAAATTGCAAGGGAATATGAGGCGGCGGGAGCTGACTGTATCTCAGTGCTGACGGAACCCAGATGGTTTTTAGGAAGTGACAGGTATCTGGAAGAGATTGTAAGTATGGTTAAAATTCCGTGTATCCGCAAGGATTTTACAGTGGATGAATATATGATTTACGAGGCGAAGGTGCTTGGGGCATCCGCAGTACTTTTAATCTGTTCGATTCTTTCAAAAGAACAGATTCGTGAATACATTCAGATTTGTGATATGCTCGGGCTTTCCGCTTTGGTTGAGGCACACGATGAACGGGAAGTGCAGATGGCGGTGGACGCAAAGTCACGCATTATCGGTGTCAATAATCGGAATCTCAAAGATTTTTCGGTGGATACGGACAACAGTCGCAGGCTGCGGGAACAGATTCCAACGGAAATCTTGTTTGTGTCGGAAAGTGGTGTTCAAAGTGCAAAGGATGTAAAAAAACTTCGTGAGATTGGGGCGGATGCTGTACTGATCGGTGAGACACTGATGCGTGCCGCAGATAAAAAGGCAAAGCTGAGAGAACTGCGAGGTGTGATATGACGAAGATAAAACTGTGCGGTTTGAGGCGGGTTTGTGACATTGAGGCAGCCAATGCCCTGCATCCGGAGTATGTTGGGTTTGTATTTGCAGCGAAAAGCAGGAGATATATAAGTCCTGAAAAAGTAGCGGAACTTAGAAAATATTTGCAGACAGGGATACAGGTGGTCGGTGTGTTTGTAAATGAAGAGCCAAAGCAGGTTGCAGGACTTCTAAACAGCGGTGTCATAGATATAGCGCAGCTTCATGGTGAGGAAGACAACGCATATATAAAAATACTTCGAAAGATGTCTGACAGACCGATCATTCAGGCATTTCGCATAAAGATGGAAAAAGATGTTAAGAGGGCAGAGGAAAGTGAAGCGGATATGCTCTTATTGGATTCCGGAGCGGGGACAGGAAAAGTGTTTGACTGGAAGCTGATCCAAACGATAGAAAGACCTTATTTTCTTGCAGGAGGCATTACAAGCCACAATGTATCCGAGGCGATACAAAGATTGCATCCGGATGGCGTGGATGTCAGTTCCAGCATTGAGACAGATGGGAAAAAAGATCAGAAAAAAATGGCGGCATTTGTCGCAGCAGTAAGAAGGGAAGAGAAAATATGACAAATCAAAATGGACGTTTTGGCATTCACGGTGGACAGTACATTCCGGAAACCTTGATGAATGCAGTGATTGAATTGGAAGAAGCGTATAATTATTATAAAAACGACCCGGAATTTAACCGGGAACTTACGGAATTATTAAACGAATATGCGGGGAGACCGTCAAGACTTTATTTTGCACAGAAGATGACAAAAGATCTGGGCGGGGCGAAGATTTATCTGAAACGTGAAGACTTGAATCATACTGGTGCACATAAAATCAATAATGTGCTTGGTCAGGCGCTTCTTGCAAAGAAGATGGGAAAAACACGTTTGATTGCAGAGACCGGAGCCGGTCAGCATGGAGTTGCCACTGCTACGGCAGCTGCGCTTTTAGGAATGGAATGTGTGGTGTTTATGGGAGAAGAAGACACAATCCGGCAGGCGCTCAATGTGTATCGGATGCGGCTTCTTGGAGCGGAAGTGATACCGGTCAGAACAGGAACTGCCACTTTAAAAGATGCGGTCTCTGAGGCAATGCGGGAATGGACTTCACGCATCAGTGACATACATTATTGTCTCGGCTCGGTGATGGGACCGCATCCGTTTCCTACGATTGTGCGTGACTTTCAGGCTGTCATTTCCAAGGAGATTAAGGAGCAGATACTGGAAAAAGAAGGGAAACTTCCGGATGCAGTAGTTGCCTGTGTAGGAGGAGGCTCAAATGCGATTGGCAGTTTTTATCACTTTATTGACGACAAAGAAGTTCGGCTGATCGGCTGTGAAGCGGCTGGAAGAGGAATTGATACGCGCGAGACCGCAGCGACAGTCAATACGGGAACACTTGGAATCTTCCATGGTATGAAATCATATTTCTGCCAGGATGAGTATGGGCAGATCGCGCCGGTATATTCGATCTCTGCAGGGCTTGACTATCCGGGAATCGGGCCGGAACATGCACATCTGCACGATCTTGGGAGAGCAGAATATGTTCCGGTGACAGATGATGAGGCGGTGGATGCATTTGAATATCTGGCAAAGACGGAGGGAATCATTCCGGCGATTGAGTCTGCACACGCAGTTGCCTATGCCATGAAACTTGCACCTGAAATGAAAACAGATCAGATTCTTGTCATTACTGTATCGGGCAGAGGAGATAAAGATTGTGCTGCAATTGCACGCTATAGAGGGGAGGATATCTATGAGTAATATTCGAAAAGCATTTGAACAAGGAAAAGCATTTATTCCGTTTATCACCTGCGGTGATCCGGATCTGGAGACAACCGGGGCTGTAGTTCGGGCAGCGGTGGAAAACGGGGCAGATCTGATTGAACTTGGCATCCCATTTTCAGATCCTACCGCGGAGGGAAATGTAATTCAGGGGGCAAACTTGAGGGCATTAAGTGGTGGTGTGACAACAGATAAAATATTTGCATTTGTGAAAGAGCTGCGAAAAGATGTGAAAGTGCCGATGGTATTTATGACATATGCAAACGTTGTATTTTCTTACGGTGCAGAACGGTTTCTTTCTTCCTGTAAAGAGTGTGAGATTGACGGATTGATTCTGCCGGATCTGCCATTTGAAGAAAAAGAAGAATTTTTGCCGGTTTGCCATCAATATGGGGTAGATTTGATCTCGCTAATCGCTCCGACTTCTGCAAACCGTATTGCAATGATCGCAAAAGAAGCAGAAGGATTTTTATATATCGTGTCAAGTCTTGGAGTGACCGGAGCGAGAAGTGAGATCAAGACAGATTTAGCATCTATTGTCGAGGTAGTACGACAGAATACAGATATTCCTTGTGCAATTGGATTTGGAATATCAACTCCAGAGCAGGCAAAGAAGATGGCGAATATTTCAGACGGTGCGATCGTCGGCTCGGCGATTGTTAAGCTGCTTGAGACATATAAAAAAGAGGCGCCCGAATATGTCGGAGCATATGTGAAAACAATGAAAGACAGCCTGAGATGATTTAGAAGGGAAACATTTCCCTTCTATTGATCATTGTGAGAACGATTGTATATTTTCTGAATGTCTTCTGGGAGACGATCGGGCAGAATGCTTTGGATTCGGTCTTCGTTCCCGTCTTTGACTGCCTGATCATAGTACCAGCATTTGAATTGAAGCATATCCAAAACCTTTTCCAATTTTGCGATTTCTTTTTGTACAATTTCTTTTTGGCGCTCAAATAGTTCTTTGCGTCTTTGGTAGGTAGCGCTTCCTTCAGAACACCATTCCATAAATAATTTTATGTCTTTGATTTCCAGCCCAGATTTTTTCAGACATTCAATCACGCGAAGCGCTTCGATTTCTTTTTCGCTGAACCTGCGAATGCCGGAAGAACGCTCTAAATCCGGAAAAAGTCCTTCTTTATCATAATAGCGAAGTGTGGAAATCGGCAGTTGAAACATTTCAGATATTTGTCCGATTGTATACATGTGAAAAACCTCCTGAAAATTTTGAAAAACCTCTTGACCTAAAGTTAAGTTTAGGTATTAATATGACAGTATCACAAGAAAATAATAATGTCAATGAATTGTTAGGAGGATAAATGTTATGTTAGGTAATTTTTCGTATTGTAACCCTACAAAGCTCTATTTTGGAGAGGACTCTCTGAATTATCTGAATGAGGAGCTCCAAAAGTATGGGAAAAATGTTGTTTTAGTCTATGGTGGCGGTTCAATTAAGAAGAATGGAATCTATGATGAAGTGATCGAAATTCTGAAAAAGAATGGAAAGAATGTGGCGGAAATCGCCGGAGTTATGCCAAACCCAACACTTGCAAAGTTGTATGAGGGTGTTGAGATCGCTAAGAGCCATCAGGCGGACTTGTTGCTGGCTGTCGGTGGAGGATCTGTCTGCGACTATTCTAAGGCAGTATCGGTTTCTGTCAATTGTAAGGAAGATCCGTGGGAAAAATATTTTATCCGTTTTGAGGAGCCGGATTGTGAAGTGATTCCGGTTGGTTGTGTGCTGACAATGGTTGGAACAGGCTCTGAGATGAACGCTGGTTCTGTGATTACCAATCAGGATACAAAACAGAAAATCGGACATGTATTTGCAGATGAAAAAATTATGCCGAGATTTTCAATCTTAAATCCGGGATATACAATGACTCTTCCAAAATATCAGATGGTATCCGGTATTTACGACATATTCAACCATATTTGTGAGCAGTATTTTTCGGGAGAAGATGATAACACCAGCGATTATATGAGTGAAGGGCTGATGCGTTCGCTGCTGAAATCCAGCCGTGTGGCAGTGAAAAATCCACAGGATTATGAAGCGCGAAGCAATATTATGTGGACCGCAACATGGGCATTGAACACGTTGGTGGCAATGGGAAAAAGTGCTGATTGGATGGTGCACATGCTTGGTCAGGCAGTAGGTGGCTACACAAATGCGACACATGGTATGACACTTGCAGCGGTTTCGCTTCCGTATTATCGGTATATCATGCCATATGGTCTTGAAAAATTCAAACGTTTTGCAGTGAATGTGTGGAATGTATCACCTGAAGGAAAGACAGATGAGCAGGTTGCCAGGGAAGGTTTGAAAGCGATGGAGAACTGGATGAACGAACTAGGTTTGGTTATGAATATTTCGGAACTTGGAGCAAATGAAGAGATGCTGGAAAGCATTGCAGATGTAACGTTTCCAATGTCAGGTGGATATAAAGAGTTGAATCGAGACGAGATCCTTAGAATCTTTAAAGAAAGTTTACAAAGAAAGTTTACAAAAAAGTCTCATCAAGAAATGTCTGTATAGACAAAAAGTTCTTGATGGGACTTTTTTATTCAGAAAATATTCCACTTCTTGTGACTTTCGTGGTAAACTAGTCACGGAGGAAAAACTATGATTCGAAAATTAAGGAAAACAGATCTTGACGAAGTGGCGTATATCTGGTTGCATACGAATAAAAAAGCACATGATTTTATTGCGGAAACGTACTGGGATGAGCATTTTGAGATGGTCGAGGGAATGCTTGGAGATGCAGAGATTTATGTGTTTGAAGAGCAGGGTCAAATCAAAGGATTTGTAGGCTTGGATGGCGAGTATATTGCGGGAATCTTTGTAAGAGAGAAAGAACAGTCTTTGGGAATTGGAAAACAGCTTTTGGATTTCGTAAAAAGTCTGAAAGGACAATTGAAGTTGAATGTTTATCAAAAAAATGAACGGGCGATAAAGTTTTATACACGTGAGCAGTTTGAGATACAGGATGAGCAGACAGATGAGGCGACAGGGGAAGCAGAATATCTGATGCTATGGAAGAAATAATAAGGAGGAAGGCTGGATGCAGGCACGAGAACTATTGAATTTATTGACAGTGGCGGAACGACTAAAAGATACAACGAGGCACTGTTACACGTCAAAAGGAAGACGGGAAAGTGTTGCGGAACACAGCTGGATGATGACATTGATGGTGTTTTTTATGAGGGATGAATTCCCGGAGGCGGATATGGACAAGGTCATTCGGATGTGTATCATTCACGATTTGGGGGAAGCATTCACGGGGGATATTCCGGCGTTTGAAAAAACAGCAGAAGATGAAAAAAAGGAAGAAGAACTGTTGTATGACTGGGTGAGAAGTCTTCCGAAATCCTATGCGGAAGAAATGCAGCAACTTTATAAAGAGATGGAAGAACGAAAGACTTTGGAAGCAAAGATCTACAAGGCAATTGATGGTCTGGAAGCCGTAATACAGCATAATTTTTCAGATTTGTCTACATGGATTCCAAAAGAGTATGAGATGAATCAGACATATGCAAATGACAGAGTTACATTTTCGGATTATCTGACAGTGTTGAGGGAAGAAATCAGAAAGGATACGATAGAAAAAATAGAAAGGTAAGAAAAATGAAGAATATCATTATAGGAATCGCCGGAGGAACCGGCTCAGGAAAATCAACATTTACTAGAAAGCTAAAGAAAGAATTTAAGGATGATGTAGCGGTGTTGTATCATGACAATTATTATCGTGATCAGAGTGATATACCATTGGAAGTACGTAAAAAGACGAACTATGATCATCCGGATGCGATGGAGACCGAACTTTTAGTGCAGCAGTTGATGGAATTAAAAGAGGGAAAGGCGATTGAATGTCCGGTGTATGACTATACATTGCATACACGCTCTAATCAGGTCGAGCGTGTAGAGCCAAAAAAAGTGATTCTTCTGGAAGGGATTCTTGTTCTTGCGGATGAGCGACTGCGGAATCTGATGGATATTAAAGTGTATGTAGAGGCGGATGCGGATGAACGAATTTTAAGACGTCTTATTCGTGATGTGAAAGAGCGCGGACGTGACATCGAAGGTGTTGTAGAGCAGTATCTCACAACGGTGAAGCCAATGCATTATCTCTATGTCGAACCGACAAGAAGCACGGCAGATATCGTCATTAACAGTGGAATGAATCCGATTGCGTTTGAACTGGTAAAAAATATGATTCAGAAAATATTGGATGAGGAAAAAAGATGATAAAAGCAGTTTTTTTGGATATGGATGGCACAGTGATATCACATAAACAGGGGAAGGTCCTGGAAAGCACAAAAGATGCCATCTGTCAGCTGCGGGAGCGGGGAATTAAAGTTTTTGCTGCGACAGGGAGGCATATACTGGAGATGGAAGAACTTCCGGTAAAGGGAATTTCATTTGACGGGTATGTGATGCTGAACGGACAGATTTGTCTGGATGGAGAGAAAGAACTTGTGTATGATTTCCCGATTGCTGCGGAAGATACAAAGAGAATGATTACTGTGTTTGAGGAGAAAAAAATTCCTGTTATGCTTGTTGGTCTGAACAGGATGTATATTAATTTTGTGGATGAAAAAGTTCGGGCAGCTCAGAAGGCAATCTCAACAGCGGTGCCGAAGGTAGGCTCGTACAATGGAGAAAATGTGTACCAGTTTATTGTGTATGACAGCGAAGGCAAGGTACAGCAACTGATGGAAAACCTTACAGATTGCAAAGAAAATGTATGGAATCCAATGGCATTTGACATTATTCCGAAAAGAGGAGGAAAGGCTGCCGGTATCAGGCAGATATTGGAGCATTTTAAGATTGGACAAGAGGAAATCATGGCATTTGGAGACGGAGACAATGACATCGATATGCTTCGGTATGCGCACATTGGAGTTGCTATGGGAAATGCCGGTGAGCATGTGAAAACGCATGCAGACTACGTGACTGCATGCGTGGATGATGACGGCATCTATAAGGCGTTAAAAGTGTATGGTCTTTTGTGATGGTTAAAATTCTTTTTTCTCTACAATTTTTATGGCAGCCTGCATAGACAAGAAAAGAAATATAGCTGCAATCAGTGTGATGGCGGCAGCAAAGATCCCGACATGGAGTGCAGAAAGTTTTGCAAGGATGACGGTACCAACGCCTGCGGCTTGAGTGAGCTTGACAAAGATCACTCCGGCTACAAATATCAGTCCGAATGTTCCCATCAGTGCGATTCTTGCCTTTTCAGGACCATATTTTAGCTGAAACGGGAGCATAATCGCCTGTATTATGATGAGGCTTGATAGGATTATCAGTGCAGCCCAAATGATATCCGCAGGAATCGTGTCTCCTTTTAGAAAGCTAGCCACACAGATGATCAGAAGGCCCAAGATCAGAGCACCAAAACCAAGCAGGAAAGAAAGCAGATATTTTTCTTTCACATAATCTTTTCTGCTGATTGGAAGGCTGAATAAAAATGCATTTCCATTGTCAAACTCGTCATAACTGATCGTACTCAAAGAAAAAAGTGATATGACAAATGGCAAAAATCCTAGTGGAAATGATATCTCATTTTGAAAAAACGAGATTGCTATGACGATTGCAATCATCATGAGAAAAAAGTTTTTCTGCATTTTCATTAATTTAAAATCTTTTATGAGTAATCCTTTCATTCTTTATTCCCCCCTGATCATCATTGTAATAACAGCATCAATGGTTCCCTTTTCAATCGTGATATCGGGATAATTTTCTATATAATACTGTTTTTGGTCTGTGAGACAGCTGTATCCGAAAGGCTCTTTTTTGGAGCGCAGAAGATATTGTTTGTCCAGTGCATGATATTGTGTATCATCTAGTTTTAACAGCGCATAATCACCCAATAATACATCGGTATCTTCGTGAAGAATAATTTTTCCGTCATGGATCATATAGAGATCATCACATAGCGTCTCCAGATCACTGGAAATGTGAGAGCTGATCAAGATTGCACGGTCTTCATCTTTTTCCATAAATTCTCTTAACAACTCAAGTAGTTCATCTCTGGCGATGACATCCAATCCGGCAGTTGGTTCATCTAATATCAGCAGTTTTGCATGGTGGGAGATAGCCACAAGCACTTTTAATTTTGCTTTCATACCGGTTGAAAATTCTTTGATTTTTTTATTCAGTGGAAGGTTGTATTTTTTGACCTGTTCCAAAAAGAAATATTTGTCAAATTTATGGTACAAATGTTCCAAAACCGGAACGATATCTCGGATTGTCAGATATCCGCTGAAACCGGAGTCGGATAGGACAACACCCAAAGCTTCCTTGTCTTTTGCTGTAAAATTCTCAATCTCTTTTCCGAGAAGTGTAATGGCACCGCCATCAATAGAAATCAATCCTAAAATAGCCTTAAATGTTGTACTTTTTCCGGCACCGTTTTGTCCTATTAGTCCGGTTACATAGCCAGATTTAATCTCCAAAGAACAATTGAGAGAAAACTGTTTGTATCGTTTTTGCAAATGTTCTACTTTTAACATTGTTTTATCCCTCCATAATTAATTCAAATAAATTTTTCAAATCTTCATCACTAATTCCGTATCGTCTGCCTTTTAGAATTGCCTGTTCGAAATCAGTCTCCACCTCTTTCTTTTGTTCTTCTAATAAAAGGTCGGTGTTGACTGCTTTTACATATGTTCCTTTTCCGTGTACGGTTACGGTAAAGCCTTCACTCTCTAATGTGTCATAAGACTTTTTGACGGTCAGTGCACTGATTTTTAATTCTTTTGACAGTGCGCGGACGGATGGCAGGATATCATTCTCTCTCAGTTCGCCACTTCGAATGAGCAATTTGATCTGATCTACAAGCTGCTCGTAGATGGGAACCATAGAGGAATTGTTTATGATAAGTTTCATACTTGTGTTCCTCCTTTGTGCAAACAGTATATAACAGTTAAAAGCTGTTGTCAAGTGTTATATACTGTTTGCATTGCTGCGATGGGAAAATATTGAAAGCAGAAAAAATAATTGACTTTTTGTTCTACATATGTAGTATGTAAATATACTACATATGTAGAAAGTGAGGGGTTCTATGTATCAGAAACTATTTTTTGATGTGTTGGAAGTATCTATAGATGAAGTGGAAGAGAGAATGTATATCAGAAAAAAAGATGGAAGTTTTTGGGTATGTGGTGAGGAAGTCGGCGCAAAGAAAAAGAAAATTTCTTATGGTCCGGAGGGCGGTGTAAAAGAGCGTATCTGTACAGAACAGCTCATGCCGCTTATTTTAAAAACAGAGTAGAAACGGAGAAGTGAAGATGAAAAAGATTTCAGAGTCAGAACAGGAAATTATGATGGCAATATGGAATGCGGAAAATAAGAATTCCATTACAGCATCCTATCTTGAGGAGGTATTTGGAGAAAAAAAAGGCTGGAAAAAGACGTCGATTTTGACGTTTTTGTCAAGGCTTGTAGAAAAAGGATATCTCTCCTGTGAAAAAAACGGAAAATCTAATTTTTATGAACCGATTGTATCTTACGAAGAATTTTCGAGAAGAGAGAGTAAACATATTTTAGATAAACTATACCGTAATTCCTTAAAAAATTTTGTCGTATCACTATATGATGGCGACGAACTTTCCAGACAGGATGTAAAGGAACTGAGAGAATTTTTGGATGAGATCAGTACAAAATCAGAGGAGGAGTGATATGTCAAAGAGTGTTATCAGAATTGCGAAACCCGAAGATGCAGAGGAACTTTTGAAAATTTATGCACCATATGTGAAGCACACTGCGATTACATTCGAGTATGAGGTTCCGACGGTGGAAGAGTTTCGAGACAGAATAGAACATATTTTAAAGAGGCATCCCTATTTGGCAGCGGAGAGAGACGGAGAACTGATTGGATATGCTTACGCGGGGGTGTTCAATGAGCGGGCAGCATGTGACCGGTCTGTGGAGACAGCCATTTATGTTCGGCAGGATGGGAGAAAAGATGGAATTGGAAGAATGCTGTATGAGGCGTTGGAGAAAATTTTATCGGAACAGAATATATTGAATCTGAATGCCTGCATTGCGTATGTGGATGATGATGATCCTTATTTGACCAAAAACAGTGTAGAGTTCCACAACCATATGGGATATCGATTTGTGGGCAGATTTCGTAGATGTGGGTACAAATTTGGACGCTGGTATGACTTGGTGTGGATGGAAAAATATATTGGGGAACATGTGGAAAAACCGGAGAAAGTTATATGGTTTGATGAGATGAAATATGATAAAATGAAAAGAGGAATATGATGAGAAGAAAAGACAGAGAGATCACAGACATAGAGGAAATCAGAGATATCATAGAGAAATGTAAAGTATGCAGACTTGCCATGCAGGACGAAGAAGGCTTGTATCTGGTGCCGTTAAATTTTGGTTATGAATTTGAAGAAGAATCTTTAGCGCTCTATTTTCACAGTGCAAAGGAAGGAAGAAAGCTGCGTGCAATTCAAAAAAATTTGAAGGTGTGTTTTGAGATGGACTGTGAACATGCGCTGATTGAGGCAAATACACCTTGTGCATATGGTTATGAATATGCTTGCGTGATGGGAAACGGAAAAGCGACGATTCTTGAACATACAGAGGAAAAGCGTTTAGCTCTTTCCAAACTGATGTGGCATCAGACCGGAAAAGAGTTTGAAATCTCAGAACAGATGGCAGATAGTGTGGCTGTGATAAAAGTAATTGCAGAGTCTTACACCGGAAAGACGTGCAGAAGATAAGAGGAGGATACAAAGATGCAGAAAAATTTTTTCAACAAAGACCGTAAAAACAAAAAGATGATCATCGCGATTTCTGTCAGTGTGGCAATCATTGTAATCGGATTGGCTGTTTTTTGTTACTTTCTGTTTGCGAATGAAAAAGAGAACAACGCAAAAAACAAAGCGGAGAATGCGCAGGAAGATCCGCAGGCAAAGATCGAAGAAGAAAAAGAGGAAGCAAAAGTGCAGCTTCCGGACTTGAAGGCATCTCAATATGAGACAGATGAGATCACAACCGGAATCGATGTCTCTGAATTTCAGGGGAATATCGACTGGAAGGCAGTTGCGGACAGCGGAATTGATTTTGCGATGATCCGTGTGGGATATCGTGGTATGAAGAACGGGGAGATTAAAGAAGATGCCTGTGCGAAATACAATCTGCAGGAAGCATCCAAAAATGGGCTGAAAATCGGAGCTTATTTCTTTTCCACGGCAGTGACAGAGGAAGAGGCAAAAGAGGAGGCAGAATGGACGAAGAATCTGCTTTCAGGATATCCGGTGACATATCCTGTTGCTTACAATTGTGAAGGTTTTCAAAATCCGTCCAGCAGACAGTTTGAGCTTTCGGTTGAGGAGCGGACAAAACTGGCAGATGCATTTCTCAAATCTATTGAAGAAGGATCTTACACAGGAATGTTCTATGCAGCGAAAAATGAACTGGATGACAATAATTTGTGGAATGCAGATGATCTTTCTTTAAATTATCGTATCTGGGTTGCACAGTACTCGGATCAGACATGGCCGGAAAAAACAAAATCTGACTATACAGGTGACCATGTAATGTGGCAGTACACCAATCAGGGAAAACTGGACGGAATCAAAGGTGCGGTTGACTTTAATGTCGCTTATTTCGGATATAGTCAGTCCCAGCAGGCGGTAGATGAAAACGGAGCAGAGCAAGTGGAAGCTAATGTAGAGGTGGGAGTCAATTTTACAGAAGTGGAAGAGCAGGTGACGGCAAAAGACGAGGTGAATCTTCGAAGTACGATGGAACAAGGAAGTGATGATAATATCGTAGGAAGCATGAAAAACGGAGAGACAGCAGTTCGAACAGGAGTGGGAAATAACGGCTGGTCGAGAATAATCTACAATGGGCAGACTGTGTACTGTGTCAGCAATTATCTGACAACAGATTTGAGTTATGTGACGCCGCGGGAGACTGAAAGTGAGTTTAAGACAAAGTTTACGGATGTATCTGAAAATGTGACGGCAAAAGAAGTGACAAATCTTCGCAATCGTCCTAGTGTGGAGTCGCCATCAGAAGTTATTGCAGAATTAAAAAATGGGGAAGTCATCGTGCGTACCGGCGTGTCGAACGAAGGGTGGTCCAGAGTAGAATATAATGGACAGACTTTATATTGTATCAGCAGCTATTTGGAAGTTGTACAATAGAGTCGGTACAAAAGAATATATTGACAAATAAAAGAAGAAAAAGTAATATTGTATTAAAATAATAATACAATATTACTTTTTTATTTGGAGAGGAAGTGGAGATATGAGGTTGGAACTCAGAGAAGTGCAGAAGGCATTTGATCAAAAACAAGTTCTGAAAGGTGCAAGTTTTGTGTTTGAAAAAGGAAAGATATATGGTCTGTTGGGAAGAAACGGGGCAGGAAAGACAACACTTTTCAATTGTATCAGCAAAGAGATTTCCTGTGACGGTGAGATTGCGTTATATGACGGAGCGGATGATATTTTGGACTTTTCACAAATCGGATTTACATATGCGCATCCGATTTTACCAGAATTTTTGACAGGATATGAATTTCTCAAGTTTTATATTGATATCAATAAAGATAAGATTAAGGATAAAAAGTCAATTCCGGAGTACTTTGATATGATTAAGATCAAAGAAGAAGACTGGTACCGTCTGATTAAGGATTACTCGCATGGAATGAAAAATAAAATGCAGATGATCTGCTTTTTGATTACGAAGCCTCCGGTGATTCTGCTGGATGAGCCTTTGACTTCTTTTGATGTCGTTGTGGCGCATGAGATTAAGCAGATGTTAAAAGCGATGAAGCAAGATCACATCATTATTTTTTCGACACATATTTTGGAACTTGCAGAGGATCTATGTGATGAGATTGTCATTTTGAATCAGGGAAAACTGGAGGCAATTGACCACAATATGATTGGGGCGCCTGAATTTGAAGAGAAGATTTTTGAGGCGCTGAAGGAGGAACAGCATGATTAATACCATCATTCAGGGAAGGATGCTTGTCTTTGTGCAGCAGGTCAATGTTCTGCTCTATTATGTGAGAAAATTACCGCTTGTCGGAGAGAAAATACCGTACCGTCTGTATGGAGAGACGGATATCAAGAAGGCGATTGGTGCCATACCGGTTGTGTTTTCCGTGATAGGTGCATTTGTTGGTACATTTTTGTACTTTTTGCTGATGATTAAGCTGCCGGCGAATTGGATTCAGGGATTTTGGGAAAAAGAAGGGATTTTTGTAGATCAAAAAGCAGTAATGGTCTACTTGTTTTTAATTTTCTCTTTTTTGCCGGGAAGTTTTTTGGTGTCAAACCTGACGGAAGGGGCAAAAAAGGATTATGTGTTGCTGCATGTGATGCGGATTCCGGCGGCACAGCATTATCGCTCCAAGATGGTACTAAAAGGAGTGAAAGATACCATCTGCTTTTTAGTACCGCTATTGTGGTTTGGATTTGGAGCGGAATCTGCGTTGTTTGTTGTATCATTGTTTTTTACACGATACATTGGGCATGCCGGAATTTTACAACACTATCGACATTCCGAGAAAAAAGGGAAAAAAGTATTTTGGAAATCTTTAGGAAAAACATTTTTAATGTTTGGAATCATATTAGCACTCGGATATGGAGTGGCGGCAGCAGTCCCAAGGTTGTTTTTTGATAGATATGTGATGGCAGAAGTTGTTGTCTTTTTGAGTTTCACGTTAGTAGGAATGTTTTGTTTCTCGAAAGTGTGGAAGTATGGGGGATATACGATTTTTGCGAAAAAGATGGTCAGCCTGAAAGATTTTTTAGAGCAGGATGATGCGGTAAAAGAGGCTCGGGCTGCAGATGTGCAGATTCAGGATAAGGATATTTCCAAAGAGGAACTGCGCTCGAGAAAATACGAGGAAAAAGAAGGGTATGACTATTTGAATGCCATTTTCTTTGAACGCCATAAAAGAATTGTTTCAAGAGCGGTCAAAAGCAGAATCATCATCATCTTGGCAGTTGGACTGATTGGGGCAGTGGCATTGTTATTTGTGGGAGAGCAGATGAAACAAAAGACATTTGAGGCGATGACGCAGATGATGCCGGTCATGGTATTTGTCATGTATTTGGAGTCCACAGGTGGAAGAATTTGTAAGGCAATGTTTTTTAACTGTGATATCAGTCTGCTGAAATATGGATATTACCGGGAAGCAGATGCAATCTTGAAAAATTTTAAGATACGCCTTAGAAAATTATTGATGCTAGATGCAGTTCCGGCGGCTATAATCTGCGGGATGCTTCTTCTTTGGACTCTTCTGTGTGGTGAGATACTAGCTGTTTGGAAAGTGATACCGTTGATGGCAGGCTCCTTGCTATTATCCGCATTTTTCTGTCTGTTTCATCTGTTTATGTACTATATCACGCAGCCATATACAGAAGAAAAGACGGTGAAAAGCCCTATTTTTTCGGTGGTAAATGCACTGGTGTATTTTGGATGCTATCTTTGTCTGCAGATACAGACAGGTTCATGGCTGTTTACATTGGGAGTGCTTGCTGTGACAATCATCTTTATTCCGCTGTCATATTTTTGCGTGTTTCGGTTTGCACCGAAGACATTTAAAATTCGTTAGAAGAGGAGAAGACAATTATGAAATTTTATCTGGCGCCGTTGGAGGGGCTGACGACATATGTTTATCGGAATGTATACCATCATTTTTTCCATCCAATGGATAAATATTTTACTCCGTTTATCGTACCGCATCCAAATCGTGGATTCAAACCGAAAGAGTTGAAAGAAATTCTGCCACAGCACAATCAAGGGCTTTGTGTGGTCCCGCAGATTCTGACTAATAATGCGGAGGATTTTATCCGGACGGCACAGGAGTTTCGGGAGTATGGATATGAAGAAATCAATTTGAATTTGGGATGTCCGTCTGGGACAGTTACCGCAAAGAAAAAAGGATCCGGCTTTTTGGGATATCCGGATGAGCTGGAACGCTTTCTATACGAAATTTTTGAGCGGACAGAATCAAAGATTTCCATCAAGACAAGAATCGGGGTGGAGCATCCAGGAGAATTTGAGCGGCTTTTAAACATTTATAATAAGTTCGAGATGGAAGAACTGATTATCCATCCGAGGGTGAGGGCAGATTTTTATAAGAACAAACCAAATATGGAAGTATTTGGACAGGCAGTGAAAGAAAGCAAAAATCGGCTTTGCTATAATGGGGACCTGTTTATTAAGTCGCATTTTGAAGCGTTTGAAAAGGAGTATCCGCAGGTGGAGCGTGTGATGCTTGGGCGCGGGGTGATGGTAAATCCAGGACTTTTGAATCTGATTTGTGAGGGTAAAAGCTTAGATAAAGAAGTATTGCGTGCATTTCATGATGAATTTTACAGGAAGAATCAGGAAGTTCTTTCGGGAGACCGGGCGGTTCTTTTTAAGATGAAAGAATTGTGGTTTTTCATGATACATTTATTTGAAGGAGCAGAGAAGGCTGCCAAGAAGATCAAAAAGGCAGAAAAACGGCATGTGTATGAGGAATGTATCGAAAGGTTGTTTTCAGATTACCCGCTGAATCAAAAATTAGTAAAATAAAGAATGGAGTCAGAATCAAATTGATCTGGCTCCTTCTTTTTAAATAGAAAATGCCCAAAGATTATTAATCTGTGGAGAAAGTCGTTCGTAGCTCCACAACTTTTCGCTGTTTGCATTGCTGTTTGGGTCCAAGACATGAAACTGTCCATTCTCATATCCGTTCAACACAATAAAGTGTCCGGTAGTAGTAAAATCTCCGGGACGCATACTACAGATAATCGGGTGCCCAGAAGCGAGTTGGTTTGCCATAACAGATTCATCTAATACAAGTTCCTGAGAGGTGATTCCATATTGCTTGGCGCCTATCCGCATCAGTTCCCAGCTGGAACCGGATTCCGGAACATAGAGTCCGTTGGAAGCTGCATATTGTGCAATCTTATATGGGGTGATCGTATTGTCTCCGGTCAGTCCGGAAACTACCATTGCAAGGGAAGTTGGTCCGCAGCCGTTGATGGCTAGAAAATTATCCCCGTAGATTCCGTAGCCCCATCGTGTATCCCATTGAAGAAGGTGCGGAATTACCCCTTTTGTGACATCGCCGATTGTATCGGCGCAAGGCTTGTCCTTTTCAGATGGGTAATTTAGAACGAAATCAGTTGCCTCGGTATTTTTTGAGAGCAGTTCCAGCAAATCAGCAGGATACTGGTCGTAGTGGTTCACAATTTCTGCGACACGCTTGTCGCTTGCGGCCATGTTATTCAAGTTTGTCACGACATCGGAAGGCAATGAAGCAGTGTCAGATGGGATCGGTGTGAATTCAATTTTTTTCTTTGCTTTATTTGCAGAAGTATTGTTCCCTTCGGAAGACGTTATCTTTGGAAATAATTTTTCTTTGATAGAGAATACTGTTTTTCCCAAGAGTATCAGAAAAAGCAGGGCGATGAGAAAAAAGACGCATCTTTGTATGAGAAGCTGCTTTCTTCTGCGTTTTTTTAGCGCGTTTCTTTTAGCGCGTTCTGAATCAGTGTAACTGTAATTTATATGATCTAAATTTCTTGAATCCATAAATAAAATCCTCTCTTGTACATAGTAAAAATATTATAACGCACGTAACAAAAAAAGTGTTTAATGAAAAGTGATAAATTTATTAAAATAAATTAAGATTACATTGCAGAATTTCTGCAGGTTGTGTTACTGCATGAAATTGGCTATAATAAAAAATAGTGTAAAAGAATGCCGAAAGGGGCAGGAAATGAGGAAACAAAATGCAGGAAGAAAACAAACAGATAGATCCAGGAACAATGGAAAGATTGGTTCAGGGAAATGAACAGATTGGTTACTATAGAAGTATCAGCAACTATGAGGAGGCGCTAAAGATTTCAAAAGAGATGCTGGAACTGGTGAAAGAGCTTGGTTTACAGGAGAGTGAGGCGCATGGGACGACACTTTTGAATGCGGCGACCGCATATCGAGCAGCAGGTATGTGCGAAAAGGCGATTGCGATGTACCGGGCAGCGGAACAGATTTTCAAAAATCTTGGAATTCAAGATGAGCGTTTGGCGGGACTTTATAATAATATGAGTATGGCATTTCAGCAAAAAGAAGACTATGGGACGGCAGAGAGCTGTCTTTTGCAGGCGCTTGCAATTGTTAGAAACCTTCCGGATCATAAAGTGGAAGAGGCGACAACCTATGCAAATCTGGCGTCAGTCTGCTATGAAAAGGAAGAATTTGCACAAGGGATTGAATATGTGCAGAGGGCGATTGAACGATTTGAGGAATGTGAAGAAAAAGATGCGCACTATTGCGGTGCGTTGGCACTTCTTGCACAGGGGCACTATGAGCAGGGAGAATTGGAAAAAGCAATTTCGGCCTATACAGAAGCATTGCGGGAGATTTTGGCGCATTTTGGGAAGAATGAGTCTTATGCAATGACTTGTGAAAACTGCGCAATTGTGCTTTCGAAAGCTGGATTTGCAAAAGAGGCAGAGTATCTGAAAAAAGAGGCGAAAGAAACTTATGAGAACATACGAAGACCGAAAAAAGAGATTTCAGGTCTCGAATTGTCAAAATGCTACTATGAGACTTACGGGAAAGCGATGCTAAAAGAGCAATTTCCAGAATATGCAGATCGTGTGGCAGCAGGTCTTGTTGGGCATGGCTCAGAGTGTCTCGGGTTTGACGACATGTGGTCAAAGGATCATGATTTTGGACCGGGATTCTGTCTTTGGCTTACGGAGAAAGACTATGAAAAAGTAGGTCAAAAGATGCAGGAAGCATATGAGGCGCTCCCGAAGGCTTTTATGGGTTATCCGGCACGGAATACTTCAAAGCGAGGAGGCGGACGTGTGGGAGTGCTAAGTATTCCTGAATTTTATGAAGAGTTTACCGGAAACGGTGCATGGAGTGAGATGGAAGACGAAAAACTTGCCATGGCAGTGAATGGGGAGATGTTTGATGACCCATTGGGAGAATTTTCGGCAATTCGGGAACAACTGCAAAATGGAATGCCATTTGCTGTCTGGAAACGAAGACTTGCAAATGCCGTTGCGCTGACAGCACAAGCCGGGCAGTATAATTATGGAAGATGTAAAAAACGAAATGATATTGTAGCAGCAAATCTTGCGCTAGACGAATTTGTGCGGGAAGGAATGCGGACAGCATATCTTTTGAATCGAAGGTATATGCCGTATTATAAATGGGCGTGGAGAGGTCTTGAAAATCTAGAACGCTTAAGTGAATTGAAACCGCTGTTTGAACAGGTACTTTCTTCAGAAGGAGAACGGGAGAGCGTGGTGGAAGAAATTTGTGCAAGGCTGTTAGAAGAACTGAAACGACAAAACCTGACATATGGGGAGGAGACGTTTTTGGAATTGCATGTGGAAAGAATTTTGGAGGCGAAAGAAGAGATGAATCCGATAATAGAACAAATTGTAGAAATGGAGTGGGAGATGTTTCAAAATGTGAGAAATACAGGCGGGCGTGCTGCGTGTCAGGATGATTTTGAGACGTTTGATGTGATGCGCAAAAGCCAGTTTTTGATATGGGATCTGCCTCTTTTGGAGAGTTACTGGCAGGATCTTCAAGAGGGAAAAGCGCAGGGAAGAAATCTGGTGATGGAAAAGTATGCTTATATGATGGAGTCTACAGCTCCAAAAGAATACGAAGCGATTGCCACGGGACTTCCGAAGATTTCAGAAGAAAAACAGGCTATGGTTGAGCAGATTGTGGCGATTCAGGTTGGATGGCGAGAGGAGTTTGCTGAAAAATATCCGCACCTGTCCGGACAGGCAAGAATCATCCACACATCGGAAGATACACTGTATGATATTTCTTTTGAGACTTATCTGCGGGGAGAACTTAAGACATATTCTATGCAGACATTGGTGCTCTATGGAAGACGTATTGTGGCGTTTGTGCAGGAACAAAAAAATATGACAGAAGAAATCATGCGCTATACAACGGCATTTTATGGCTATAAAACGTTGGAAGATGCAGAAATAAAATAGGAGTGAGAGAAAAGTGAAAAAGGATACGTCGTACGTTCTAAACAGAGCGGAACGATTTCATATGGTGTTGATTGGAGAAGGTCTTCTAGTTGGAGCAGTGGCGGGGGGAATTGTGCTGCTATACCGGCTTGTGCTGGCATATGCAGGAGAGTGGCTGCAGATGATTTTGCATTATGCAAAAGGTTCTCCGGTCAAGATGTGTTTGTGGTTCGTTATTTTGGTACTGTTTGCGGTTATTGTAGGCTTGCTTGTGAAGTGGGAGCCGATGATCTCAGGAAGTGGAATTCCACAGCTTGAAGGAGAGATGATCGGGAAACTGAATCAGCGGTGGTATAGAGTGCTGCCAGCAAAGTTCTTAGGAGGATTTTTATCTTTGTTTGCCGGACTTTCTCTTGGAAGAGAGGGCCCGTCCATTCAGCTTGGCGCAATGACGGGAAAAGGAATTTCCAAAATGCTTGACAGGGGAAAGACAGAAGAAAAATTTTTGCTGACTTGTGGTGCCAGTGCGGGACTATCTGCGGCATTTCATGCACCTCTTGCAGGGGTGATGTTTTCACTTGAAGAAATTCATAAGAATTTTTCAGTGTCTGTGCTCGTGTCTGTCATGACCTCATCGATTACGGCAGATTATATTTCTTCAAAGGTATTTGGACTGGATCCGGTATTTCAATTTGATATTGGGCATGCATTACCACAGAGTTATTATTGGATGATTCTGCTGCTTGGTGTCATCCTTGGTGTGATGGGAGCTTTTTATAATTGGTTTACGTTAACTGTACAAGGACTTTATAAAAAGACAAAAGGATTAAACGAAATCACAAAAGTTATGCTCCCATTTTTGTTAGCGGGTGTTTTGGGATTTATCATGCCGGAACTTCTTGGAAGCGGGCATAATCTGATCGATGCTTTGACCCATGGAGAGTTGGCTCTTACAAGTGTTGTTTTTTTGCTTGTCGCAAAGTTTGTGTTCTCTGCCATTTGTTTTGGCAGTGGTGCACCTGGAGGAATATTTTTTCCGCTTCTGGTGTTAGGGGCATTTATCGGCGGTATTTTTGGAATGGTCGGAACGACATATTTCGGAATGAGCCCGGAGTATATCAATAACTTTGTCCTGCTTGCTATGGCCGGGTATTTTACTGCGATAGTAAGAGCGCCGATTACCGGAATTATCTTGATTTTTGAGATGACCGGATCGCTAAGTCAGATGCTGTCGCTGTCAGTTGTCTCGATTGTGGCATATGTGGTCGCAAGTTTGATGAAATCAGAGCCGATTTATGAAAGCTTGCTGGGCAGACTTTTGAAAAATCGGGGGGAAGAGCAGGTGAAAACAACGGGTCAGAAGATATTATCTGAGCATGTTATCATGCATGGCTCTTTGTTGGTACATAAAGCGGTAGCGCAGATTGACTGGCCAAAACACTGCCTTTTAGTTGCGATTAAGCGTGGCGAAAAAGAGATCATCCCAAAAGGAGGGACTATTTTGTCCGCAAGCGATGTGATTGTTACGATAAATGACGAGAGGGATTTTTCTTATGTACATGAGAAAATGGAGGCGTTGTGTGCAGAACAAATACAGGAGTAAAAATAGCATCGGTTCACAGAGTTGTGTACCGATGCTGATTTTTAACTTGTCCGTGTGAATTCTGTCTTACATTTTGGACAGGTAATGCAGATACGTCCTTTTCCTTTTGGAATACGGATCTTTTGTTTACATGTCGGACAAGTATAAATATGATGTGTTTTCCGCTGCTGCATGTGTGATTTTTCACGCTGGAATCTTGCTAAAAGCTTATTCTTTATCTGTAAGAATCTCATATTTTCCTGATACCGTTTGCTATGGTTCTTTGAGAACACACGGTAATAGGTATAAATGAGTAAAAGCAGTGTCCAGGAATTCAAAACGACGCTATGAAAAAACAAATCTATGGCACAGAAGAAAACAGTCACTCCAAGCAAAAATTTGGAAAATGAATCGATGCCATAGCGTCCCATCATAAAATGTTGTAATTTTTCCTTCATATTGTTCACCTCTGAAAGTATCATAGCATGTTTGGATGGGAAAAAATATGGTTTAAATATAAATAAAAGTTAAAATTTTCTAAAAGGATAGCAAAATAGACTGTGCACGAAGAAAGCTTTATGATATAATAATGAAACACAAGAGGAAAAAATAGAATAAGGAGCAGACATATGAAAAGAGTGTTATTAAAGCTGAGCGGGGAAGCTTTAGCAGGAGATAAAAAGACTGGTTTTGATGAGGCAACTTGTATCGGGGTTGCCAATCAGGTAAAGCAGCTGGTAAACGATGGGATCCAGGTCGCAATCGTGACAGGCGGCGGGAACTTCTGGAGAGGAAGAACAAGTGAGACGATCGACCGCACAAAGGCAGACCAGATTGGAATGCTTGCAACGGTTATGAACTGTATTTACGTATCTGATATTTTCAGACATGTTGGAATGAAGACAGAGATTTTCACACCGTTTACATGCGGCGCATTTACAAGTCTGTTTTCAAAAGACGCAGCAGTTGAGGCGTTAAACAGTGGAAAGGTTATTTTCTTTGCAGGAGGAACAGGACATCCATATTTTTCAACAGATACAGGAGCAGTTCTTCGGGCGATTGAGATTGAGGCGGATGCAATGCTGCTTGCAAAGGCAATTGACGGTATTTACGACAGCGATCCGAAGTTGAACCCGGATGCGAAAAAATATGATGAGATCACAATTCAGGAGACGATTGACAAACGTCTTGCGGCTGTAGATCTTGCGGCGTCTATTTTATGTATGGAGAATAAGATGCCGATGTTAGTCTTCGGATTGAATGAAGAAAACAGTATTGTTGAGACAATGAAAGGTACATTCACAGGAACAAAAGTGACAGTATAAGAGAGATTTTGGAGGATATGATTATGAACGAAAAATTACAGGTATATGATACAAAGATGCAGAAAACATTACACAGTCTGGATGCAGAGCTTGCAACAATCCGTGCAGGGCGCGCTAACCCACACATTTTAGATAAGCTGACAGTAGATTATTATGGTTCAGCAACACCGATTCAGCAGGTGGCAAATATCTCTGTTCCAGAGGCTCGTATGATTCAGATTCAGCCATGGGAAAAGAGTATGGTAAAAGAGATTGAAAAAGCAATCCTGACATCAGATATCGGAATCAATCCGACAAATGACGGTACAGTAATTCGCCTTGTGTTCCCGGAACTGACAGAAGAACGAAGAAAAGAACTTGTAAAAGATGTTAAGAAAAAAGGTGAGGCAGCAAAAGTTGCAGTCAGAAATATCCGTCGTGATGGAAATGACGCATTTAAGAAGTTAAAAGGAAGCGATGTTTCTGAAGACGAGATCAAAGGATTAGAAGAAGAATTACAAAAATTAACAGATAAATACATCAAAGAAGTAGATAAATCAGTAGAAGCAAAATCAAAAGAAGTTCTTACTGTTTAAGAGATAAGATGAGCAAGAAGATAAGTGAGGAATGCTAAGATGCAGACTTTGCTTATCTTCTTTGACAGTATGCACCAAAAGAAAAGGAGGACGTTGTATGAACGTACCACAGCACGTGGCGATTATTTTAGATGGAAATGGTCGTTGGGCAAAGAAAAAAGGGATGCCAAGAAACTATGGGCATGCACAGGGAAGCAAGAATGTGGAGCGCATCTGTGAAGAGGCATATAAGATGGGAATCAAATATCTGACAGTCTATGCGTTTTCGACGGAGAACTGGAGCAGACCGAAAAGTGAAGTGGATGCATTGATGAAACTTCTCAGAAATTATATGAAGACCTGCCTGAAAACGGCAGAGAAAAACCGTATGAAAGTCCGGGTGATTGGCGACAAGACCGCCCTGGATGATGATATTCGAAAAAGAATCGATGAGCTTGAGGAAGCGTCAAAGAATAATGATGGATTGAATTTTCAAATTGCATTAAATTACGGAAGCCGTGATGAGATGATCCGTGCGATGAAAAGGATGTGTACAGACTGTGAGGACGGACGCTTGCATGCAGACGAAATCAGCGAAACAGTATTTGAACAGTATTTGGATACACATGATATTCCGGATCCGGATCTTCTGATCCGCACAAGTGGGGAACAGCGGTTATCGAACTATTTGTTATGGCAGCTTGCGTACAGTGAATTTTATTTTACAGATGTATTGTGGCCGGATTTTACGAAAGAGGAATTGAAAAAAGCCATTGAGCATTATAATAGTAGAGACAGACGTTTTGGGGGCGTGAAGGAAGGAGAAGAATAGATGTTTAAGACAAGATTACTGAGTGGAATTTTGCTTGTCCTAATCGCATTGGTGACAATCATCAGTGGAGGTGATATCCTGTTCGCAACAGTGCTGCTGATCAGTCTGATTGGAATGAGTGAATTATATAAAGTGCTGAAAGTGCACAACACATTACTTGGTGTGGTAGGTTATGCGGCGTGTATCGTCTATTATGGGATGATCCGTATGGGAAGAGCTGATATGGTGACATTACTTACGATTGCATTTTTAGTTGCCATTATGGCGGTGTATGTATTTTCATATCCGAAGTATCGATCAGAACAGATTATGATTACGTTTTTCGGACTGTTTTATGTGGCAGTGATGTTATCTTATGTTTACCAGACGCGAGAGCTTACACAGGGGGCATATTTAGTGTGGCTCATTATCCTTTGTTCATGGGGATGTGACACTTGTGCTTACTGTGTCGGAATGCTGATTGGAAAGCATAAGATGGCGCCGAAGCTCAGCCCGAAAAAATCTATTGAGGGCGGTATCGGGGGAATTCTCGGGGCAGCACTTTTGGGAGTAATTTATGCACTTGCAATCAATCAGTTTGCATCAGGAGCGGACGCAAATGCGTTAGAATATGCGGTTATTTGCGGTGTTGGCGGAATGATTTCCCAGGTGGGAGATTTGGCTGCATCTGCTATCAAGCGTAACCATGATATTAAAGATTACGGAAAACTGATTCCTGGACACGGTGGAATTTTAGACCGATTTGACAGTGTGATCTTTACAGCACCGATTATTTATTATATGGCGGTCGCATTGATGCGATAAAAGAAAGGATGTTTCATGAAGAAAATAGCAATACTGGGATCTACAGGATCCATAGGAACACAGACGTTAGAAGTTGTCCGAGAAAATAAGGATATAGAGGTACTTGGACTTGCGGCAGGGAATAACATCAAACTTTTGGAGAGACAGATTCGGGAATTTCATCCGAAGATGGCGGCAGTATGGAGCGAGGAACGCGCAAAAGAGCTGCGTGAGAATGTGAAGGATCTGAATATCAAAATTGTGTCAGGCATGGAGGGACTCATTGAACTGTCTGTTATGGAAGAGAGTGAGATCCTTGTGACTGCGATTGTGGGAATGATTGGGATTCGACCAACAATTGAGGCAATCAAGGCAGGAAAAGACATTGCACTTGCGAACAAAGAGACACTGGTGACAGCGGGACATATCATTATGCCGCTTGCAAAAGAATATCAGGTGGCGATTCTTCCAGTGGACAGTGAACACAGCGCCATTTTTCAGTCTCTTCAGGGGGGACAGGAGAAAGCGCTTCATAAGATTCTACTGACGGCATCGGGCGGACCTTTCCGCCAAAAGACAAGAGAAGAACTTCTCAATATTCAGGTCGAAGATGCACTGAAACACCCCAATTGGGAGATGGGAAGAAAGATTACAATCGATTCTTCTACATTGGTTAACAAAGGTTTGGAAGTCATTGAAGCAAAATGGCTTTTTGATGTGTCACTTGATCAGATTGAGGTCGTTGTGCATCCGCAGAGTATCATTCATTCGATGGTGGAATATGTGGACGGCGCGATCATTGCGCAGCTTGGAACACCGGATATGAAACTGCCGATACAGTATGCATTATATTATCCGGAGAGAAGATTTCTGCCGGGAGACAGATTGGATTTTGCAGCATTGTCAAAGCTGACATTTGAAAAACCGGATATGGAGACGTTCTATGGACTTCGTCTTGCATTTGAAGCGGGAAAAGAGGGAGGGTCACTTCCGACGGTATTCAATGCGGCGAATGAACTTGCAGTTAGTAAGTTTTTGGAGCGAAAGATTAAGTATCTGGAGATACCAGAGATTATCGAGCATTGTATGCAGGCACACAAAACGATAGCAGATCCATCGGTAGATGAGATTTTACAGACGGAACAAGAAGTATATGAACAGATAGAAAGCAGGTGGTGGTAAAATGGGAATTATACTTGCAATATTGGTGTTCGGACTGATTGTGACAATCCATGAACTGGGACATTTTTTGCTGGCGAAAAAGAATGGAATCCATGTGGAGGAGTTTTCTATCGGAATGGGTCCCCGCCTGTTCAGCAAAGTAGCCGGAGATACAAGGTATTCGATCAAACTGCTTCCAATCGGAGGCTCCTGTATGATGGGCGAAGATGATGTAGAGGATATGTCCGAGGGAAGTTTTAACACAAAGCCTGTCTGGGCAAGAATTTCTGTTATTGCAGCCGGACCGATTTTTAATTTTATATTGGCATTTATTTTTGCGGTAATACTGGTTGCGTGGGTTGGCTATGATAAACCGGTGATTTCCGGTGTGACACCAGGATATTCTGCGGAGGTAGAAGGAATGCAGGCTGGAGACCGGATTCTTAAGATGAATGGAAAGAAAATTAATGTTTGGCGTGAGGTGCTTTACTTTAATGTATTCCATCCGGGAGAAACGGTAGACCTCACATATGAGCGAGATGGGGAAAAACATGAGGTGACAATTACGCCTCAAAAAGATGAAAACGGAGCATACAAACTAGGGTTGATGTCTCCTGGCAAGAACGAAGAGGCGAATTTGTTCACGGCGTTGCAGTATGGGGCTTATGAAGTGAAATTTTGGATCTGTACCACTTTAGAAAGTTTGAAGATGCTTGTCACCGGGCAGGTGGGAGTTGATCAGCTATCCGGACCCGTTGGTATCGTTGACATGGTCGGAAATACGTATGAGCAGAGTAAATCATATGGATTATCGGTTGTGATTATAGAATTGATGAATATTGCCATTTTATTATCAGCAAACCTTGGTGTGATGAATCTGATACCATTTCCGGCATTGGATGGCGGAAGACTTGTGTTTTTGTTTATTGAGGCGATACGAGGCAAACGAGTGCCGCCGGATAAAGAAGGTATGGTGCATTTCGCGGGATTGATGCTGTTGTTTGCGCTGATGATATTCGTGATGTTTAACGATATAAAGAGATTATTTTAACAATTGGGGACGTAGTAAAATTGAATTTTACTACGTCCCCAATTGAACATACCCCTGTCCCTAATTGAAGGTGTTGCCTTACACGAGCTCAGCAATTCTGGAGACTCCTACGTAAATTTCGGAGATTTTATACCATGTGCGATAATCGACTGTTCCCGTTTCAGGGAGTCCAAAGACGGATTGGAATTTTCGCACAGAGGCAGCAGTCGCAGGACCATAGATGCCGTCCACAGCAACTTTTGGAATTGCAGGATAGGCACCGGCAATCACATTGAGTTGTTCCTGCATCTGACGAACTTTGTCCCCGGAAGAACCATTGGAAAGGGTATAGCCAGGCCACGAGGAAGGTACGCCGGAAATTTCCTGAGCAGTATTAATGTACATATTGTCACCGTAGTAGTAGCGCAGAATTTCAATAGGTGAGTATCCTTGGTCGCCGAGTGCCTTGGAACCCCACTGTGTCATCCAGTTCGGACATTGGACACGCCTGCCGTCACAGTATTGAGTCAAAATTGGCTGCCTGACATTTGGACGGGACAGATAGCTTGCAAACTGCTCATCTACGATTTCTGAGATTGTATCAAAGACGTTACGCTCCGGAATCCATTTGTGGTCGAAGGCAGTTGAGGAAGTGATTGTAAAGTCGTATCCTTGATTTCTGTACCATTCAGTATAGACGCGGTTTAGTGTAAATGACATAATCGCGAGCACATTTGCACGGATAGTATCCTGTGGCCATGTGGCATAAATTTCGCTGGATGCCACATTTTTGATATAATCTTTATATTTGACATAGTAGTTTTTTGCAGTGCTGTCTCGCGGAGAGCCGTCGTGAACGACAATGTATTCCGGTACGACAACCCGGCTCAGTACAATTTCGCCGGTTTCCTGCAGAGGCTTGATTTCATCTTCTGGAATTTTAGGTGGATATTCTCCATATAATGTGTGAGCGGGAATAACAAATACATCCTCCGGAGGTTCTGGATCGGTCATCGGGTGCATAGTAATATTCTGGATGGCGGTGACGTCCGGAAGGATTTCTGCCCCGGCAATACTTAGTGGTTCGAAACCAGGAGCAGACACGTTCAGAGTGTATTCGGAATATGGCTGGTATTCGATAGTTGGATTTAGGCTGTATTCAAGTGGTGGTGTATCTAATTCCAACACTTCGGTCTGTCCTGAGGAATCGGTTGTCAATTCTTCAATCGGAGATTCTGGAACGCCGGTATAAGTAATGGATATTTTAGCCTCTGAGATTGGATAGGAATTTATGTCGGAGGTGACATTGATCTGAAGTTTTCCTTTATCAGCGTTGTCAATCTGTGCGGTAGTGATACGGTTCATAAAAATACCTCATAGGAAATCTATTACTGTTATGATATTCTGAAAAAAAGGGATCGTGAATAAAAGAGGAGAGAAACATGGCGAGAAAAAAGAAGAGAGGTTGTCTCGGAATGATTTTGGGCATTGGAATGAGTGCAGCGGTCGTTGTTGTTCTGGGGATGGTTGGAACATATGGATTAAAATGGGAAAGAAGCTATGAAAAGCGAAATGAAATTCCGTATCAAAAGGTCAATTTGAAAGAGACGAATCCGGCACAAAAATATTATTATGAATCGTTGTCTGAAGAAGACAAAGTGGTGTATCAGCAAATTTTGCAAGGAGTGTTGGATGGAAATGGAGAAATTTATCTGCACAGTGCAGATGCAAAAAAGAACAATCAGTTGTTTCAATTTGTGCTCAATGATTATCCGGAGATTTTCTGGTGTGACGGAAGAGGGAAGACAACGATTTACCAAAAAGGAACAGAAAGCTATTCTGTTTTAAACCCTGAATATCAGTATGGACAAGAAGAGCGGGAGCGCAAACAAAAAGAGATTGATGCAATAACACAGGAAGTGCTTGATGGAGCGCCGAAGGATGGGGCAGAGTATGAAAAAATTCAATATGTATATGAATATGTGATCAACCATACGGATTACAGGGAAGGAGCCTCAGACAATCAGAATATTTACAGTGTATTGGTTAACGGGGAATCTGTCTGCGCAGGCTATGCGAGAACGACGCAGTATTTATTGGAGCGGTTGAATGTATTTTGCACTTATGTGACAGGGACAGCCAAGCGTCCTGAATCAAGTGAAGAGGTGCCGCATGCGTGGAATTTGGTCTCTTGTGGAGAAGACTATTACTATGTGGATACAACATGGGGAGACCCGGTGTATTTGGAGGAAGTGGACACAAATATTGTTTATGATTACCTCTGTATCTCGGAGGAGGAATTGTTTCAGACCCATAAGCCGGATGATGTGATCGCACTTCCAAAATGCACGGCTAAAGATGCGAATTATTATGTGTTGAATGGGATGTATTATGAGACATATGAAAAAGATACCATTCTTGCAAAGATGAAAGAGAGCATTCAAAATAAGCAAAGCCAGGTCGTTTTTAAATTTGCAAATGAAGCGGTATATGCAGAAGCAAAAGAGCCGATGCTGGAAGAAATGGTGAAAGAGGCCGCGGAGTATTTGGGAAAATTATATCAGTTATCCCGTGTCAAATATTCTTATAAAGATGAAGAAATACTGCATAAAATCAGCATTTTCTGGAGCTATGAATAATCTGTTTTTATGTGTTACAATAGAGAGCGAAGAAGGAGGAGTACCATGTATAAGATATTGATTGTAGAAGATGATATGATGATTGCGAAGACACTGAGCAGTCATTTGGAAAAATGGGACTATGAAGTGCGCTATGTCAAAGATTTTAAAAATGTGATGAATGATTTTTTGGAGTTTGATCCGCAGCTGGTGCTGATGGATATTATATTGCCACTGTTTAATGGGTTTCACTGGTGTACGGAGATACGAAAAATAGCAAAGACACCGATTGTATTTTTGTCGTCGGCATCCGATAATATGAATATTGTGATGGCGATGAATATGGGCGGCGATGATTTTATTGAAAAACCATTCGATCTGAATGTTGTGACAGCCAAAGTGCAGGCAATGCTGCGAAGAGCCTACTCATTTCAGGGAAATTTAAATGTTCTGGAGCATCAGGGACTGTTGCTGAATCTGAATGATGGGATTGTAAGCTATAAAGAAAAAAAGACGGAATTGACTAAAAATGAATTTAAGATTTTGCAGGTTTTGATGGAGCATGCAGGAAAAATTGTGACAAGAGAAGAGTTGATGACGGCACTTTGGGAGAGCGATGCTTTTGTGGATGACAATACACTGACAGTCAATGTCACAAGGCTTAGGCGGAAACTTGCTGAACTTGCTGCTGTAGAGTTTATAAAGACAAAGAAAGGGATTGGATATATTATAGAGACATGAAAGAATTCAGATCATACTGGAAGAAAAATAAAAGATGGATAGGAATTAGCTTTAGTTTCGCTGTGATTTTTACAGTCATTTTAATGTTGTATGATATATCGGCAGACACCGTGTGGTATGCATTTGCACTTTGTTTTAGTGTGGAGGTGATTCTTCTTGCTGTTGATTTTGTGAAATATTATGGAAAATGTAAGCGGATGGAGGAACAGTATCTCAATATCAATATCTGTGTCCCGGAGGATGGAGAACCTGAGGATCTGGTGGAGAGGTATTATCAGGAGATGGTTAATACACTGTTCGAGGGGAAAGCGAAAATAGAGTCTGATAACAATATCGCTAGAAAAGAAATGCTTGATTACTACAGTCTTTGGGTGCATCAGATAAAAACACCGATTGCCGCAATGCGGATTTTACTTCAGGCTGCTGAGGAGATTTCATTTGAAAAACGCACTGAGCTTGAGATGGAGCTATTTAAAATTGAACAGTATGTGGAGATGGCACTGTCTTATATCCGTTTGGGGAATATGGCATCAGACTTAAAGCTGCAGTGGTACCCGATGGATGAGATTATCAAACCTGCAGTAAAAAAATACTCTAAGTTATTTATTCTCAAGAAAATAAAACTGAAATATGAGCCGATTGAGAATAAGATACTGACAGATGAAAAGTGGCTTGGCCTTGTTGTCGAACAGATTTTATCCAACGCACTGAAGTACACGAATGAAGGAACGATTTCTATTTATTTAGAACCAAAGAAAGAGAATGTACTGGTGATAGAAGATACCGGAATTGGTATTTGGCAGGAAGATCTTCCACGTGTGTTTGAAAAAGGATTTACCGGGTATAACGGAAGAACAGATAAGAAATCGACGGGAATCGGCCTATATCTTTGCAAAAGCATCGTCGATAAATTAAATCATAGAATTTATATATCATCGGAAGTGTCAAAAGGAACAAAAATCTTTTTGAATTTGAACCGTGATGATTTTTGATTAGAGTAAAAGGGAGAAGTAAGATGAGTAACATAAGAAAAAAAATAGCGGCTTGTCTGGCAGTAGTACTGGTGTTTTCTGTGACAGGCTGCGAGAACTTGAATAAAACCGTACAAAACGATGGTAAGCAGATTGAAGTGACAAAGCATATTGAGGTTGAGTCAGTACCGGAATATGCGGGAGAACCCTATGTCACGATTCATGATAACAAACCGGATTTTACGGAGGCAGAACTTGATGAAGATGTGTTTGAGTCCTACAGTGAACTGGATGCAAAAGGCAGATGTGGCGTGGCGGAAGCGATGATTGGAAAAGAGTTGATGCCAAATGAGGAAAGAGGAAAAATCGGGCAGATCAAACCATCCGGATGGCATACGGTCAAGTATGATAATGTAGATGGAAAGTATTTGTATAATCGGTGTCATTTGATTGGCTATCAGCTCACTGCGGAAAATGCCAATGAAAAGAATCTCATTACGGGGACAAGATATATGAATGTGGATGGAATGCTTCCATTTGAAAACATGGTGGCAGATTATATAAAAGAGACAGAACATCATGTCCGTTACCGTGTAACACCGATTTATGAGGGGGATAATCTTGTTGCATCCGGCGTGGAAATGGAGGCAGAGTCTGTGGAAGATGAAGGAGAAGGACTTTCTTTTCATGTGTATGTGTACAACGTACAGCCTGGGATTGAGATTGATTATGCAACCGGAGACAGCCATGAAACAGATACAGAACAAACAAATCAGGCTTCAGATAATCAGGTAGAGAGTTACGTTTTGAACACGAACAATAAGAAGTTCCACAAACCAACCTGTTCAAGCGTCAAAGATATGAAGGGAAAAAATAAAGAGACCTATGAGGGAACCAGAGAAGAATTGATTCAAAAGGGATATGAACCATGTGGCAGATGTAAGCCATAAAAAAGCAAATCAAACCAGTCATTTTGAACCTTACAAAAGTGTAAGATTGGATTGCAAAATTGTCACCTGAAATTATGGCAGGGAAAAATCTTTTCTTATACAATAAAGGAGCATTCAAGAAAGAGACAAAGTAGAAAGGTGGAAATGATATGGCATTATTAGAAGTAAAAAATGTAAAAAAAATATATACGACCCGTTTTGGAGGGAACCAGGTGCAGGCGCTCGCGGATGTGAATTTTTCGGTGGAGCCGAGAGAGTACGTGGCAATCATGGGAGAATCTGGTTCTGGGAAAACAACTCTTTTGAACATTTTGGCTGCGTTGGATAAACCGACAGGAGGAAAGGTTCTTTTAAAAGGAAGGGACTTAACTACGATCAAAGAACGTGAGATGGCTGCATTCAGAAGACAGAATTTGGGCTTTGTATTTCAGGATTTTAATTTATTGGATACGTTTTCTTTGAGAGACAATATTTTCCTTCCACTTGTATTGGCAGGGAAAAAATATCCGGAGATGGAAAGCAGACTTCGCCCGATTGTAGAGCAGCTTGGCATCACACATTTGTTGAACAAATATCCATATGAGGTGTCCGGGGGACAGAAGCAAAGGGCAGCAGTTGCAAGAGCGTTGATCACAAAACCACAGTTGATTTTGGCAGATGAGCCGACAGGAGCTTTAGATTCGAAGGCATCGGAAGAACTTTTGAGATTGTTTAACACAATCAATACAGATGGGCAGACGATCTTGATGGTTACACATAGTGTAAAAGCGGCAAGCACGGCAAACAGAATACTATTTATCAAAGATGGAGAAGTGTTCCACCAGTTATATCGCGGAAACCTTTCCAATGAAGAACTTTATCAGAAAATTTCTGATACGTTGACGGTGTTGACAACAGGGGGTGACGGCATTGAGTAGTTCAATTTATGGAAAACTGGCAGTCACAAATTTAAAGAAAAACCGGAAAAGTTATGTGCCGTATATATTTACCTGTGTGGTCACGATTGCAATGTTCTATATCATGCATTCTCTTCTATATAATGAAGGAATCCGGCAGATGCCGGGGTCAGACAGCTTAATGATTATTCTTTCATATGGAACATGTGTAGTTGGAATCTTTGCAGTGATCTTTCTGTTTTACACGAATAGTTTTTTGATGAAACAGCGAAAAAAAGAAATCGGACTTTACAATGTGTTGGGTCTTGGAAAGAGCCACATCGCCAAAATGCTTATATGTGAGACACTGATTGTGGTTGCGATCAGTCTGATTCTTGGACTTGGCGGAGGGATTCTCCTCAACAAACTGATTTTTTTGTTTTTGCTCAAAATGTTACATTTTGACGTAGCGCTGAAGTTTTCAATAGAAATAAAAGCAATTAGCGGGACATTATTTTTGTTTAGTGGGATCTTTGCGGCGAATCTGCTCTTTAATTTGATCCAGATCAAACTTGCCAATCCGATTGAATTGCTCCATGGTGGAAAACAGGGCGAGAAAGAACCAAAAACAAAAGTCATTATGACTATTATCGGCGTGGCTGCACTGGGAGGCGGATATTATATCGCACAGACAACGGAATCACCGCTTACAGCAATGGGTCTGTTTTTTGTCGCCGTGATACTTGTTATCATCGGAACATACGCACTTTTTACAGCAGGAAGTATTGCTTTATTGAAACTGTTAAAGAAAAATAAAAAATTTTACTACAATACGAAACATTTTACATCTGTTTCAGGAATGTTATATCGTATGAAACAAAATGCGGTGGGACTTGCCAACATTTGTATTTTGAGTACGATGGTGCTTGTTATGGTCTCCACAACAGTGGCATTGTATGTTGGGATGGAGGATATATTAAAGACAAGATTTCCGCATGATGTGACAATTTCCGGAACGGAGTTGTCGGAGGAAGAAAAAGCATCCATTGATCAGACCATCACAGATATAGTAGAAAAATATGGGCTTACTTACCGGAATGATGAGCAGTATGAGGCGACACCATTTGCGGTCAACCGAGTACAAAATAAGTTTATCTTGTCTAAAGATGATATGACTTCTGTCAAAGAAGGGTCTTATGGAAGCATGTATTTGATGACTCAGGACACTTATAATAAACTGGAACACAAAAATGTTGAGCTATCTGAAAATGAAGTGCTTTTATACTCAACGAAAAGTAAGAGCAAACCGTCCGAGATCGAGATAGATGGAACCACATATCAAGTCAGAAAAAACCTGAAAGATATGAAGGTGGATAAAGAAACATATATGATGATTGATATCTATTATTTGATAGTACCAAACCAGTCGATAATCGATCATCTCTCAGAAACTTACGCAGACAATATGGGAAATCGTTATTATCGAAATATTGATTTTCGTGAGAGTGTGAAAGACCAGCTTCCGGCATTGGAAGAGATTCGTAATTCATTGGGAAAAATCGATGCATTATCCCCGGTAGAATGCAGGGAATTAGAGCGCGACATGATGTATTCATTTTATGGATCTTTCTTATTCCTTGGCATCTTTTTAGGAGCACTGTTCCTGATGGCGATGGTACTGATTATCTACTACAAACAGATTTCAGAAGGATATGACGATAAAGAGCGATTTGCGATCATGCAGAAAGTCGGTATGAGCAGACGTGAGGTAAAACAGTCGATCCGAAGTCAGGTAATGATCGTATTCTTCCTTCCGCTTGTAGTTGCGGTTGTGCATATAGCGGTGGCGTTTAAAGTAATCACAAAACTTCTTTCACTGATGAATTTGACAAATGTGTCATTGTTTATGACATCCACGATTATTACAGTGATTGTGTTTGCAGTATTTTATGCGATTGTATTTGCGATTACCGCAAAAGAATATTACCGGATTGTAAAATAAATATTGTGAAAAGGCGCAGTGAAATGAAAGAGGTTTTGCTGCGTCTTCTCTGCGCAAAGACATTGTCAAATTGGCTGGAGGGTGCTATGATAGCAAGTAGTGAAATGAAATGGAGGGAACAGTTATGACGACAAAAGAGGAAAGAATTGTAGAACGAATTGAAGGTGCAAGCGGTGGAAAAGGTATTCTCAGAAAAGAAGTTCTCATTGACAAGGAACAGATGGGAGAACACTGTGGATTGTTCGGAGAGGTGACGCTGGAACCAGGAGCGGTACTTGGATATCATGAGCATCATGGAGAGACTGAGACATATTATATCCTTTCCGGAAACGGGGTGTATGTAGACAATGGAGAAGAGATTCCGGCGAAAGAAGGAGATGTATTTTTCTGTAAAGATGGTGATGGACATGGATTGAAAAATACAGGGGAAAGAGATTTGGTGTTTGTTGCACTAATCTTAAAAAAATAGGAGAAAAGACCGGATACGCAGCCGTTTTATAACGAGATGCACATATCCGGCCTTTTTGTATTACTTAGTTTTCCGAAAAAAATGTCTTGAGTGCATGCAGCAGTCGTGTATTCTCTTCAGGACTCATGATACAGAAGCGGATAAATTCGCCATCTAACTGTTCAAAAGAAGAACAATCTCGAATCATTAATTTTTGACGGATCAGATTGTCGAACACATCAAATGAAGTTACGCCTTCATTTAAAATCTGCACCAAAACAAAATTTGCCGAAGGTTTGAATGCTTTCAGTTCTGGTATCGTCTGCAAGGTTTCATATATTCTTGTCCGTTCTGTTTCAATCAATTGTCTTGTCTTTTGAATATAGTCGGTATCTTGTAAGAACAATTCTCCCGCGAATGCCCCGATGCTGTTTAACGACCACGGATTCTGATACTCTTTCAGAATGTTGCGAAAATCTTCATTGCTTGTCATGCCATATCCAAGTCTTAAGCCCGGTGCCGCAAAGAACTTGGACACACCTCTTAATACCATCAGGTTATCGTAATCAGGGACAAGGCAGACAGCGCTGAGCGCTGGAATGGAGGAGGCAAATTCAATATAAGTTTCATCGATCATCACAAAGATATCCAACTTCTGACAGGTCTGAACGATAGTTTTCAAATCTGACACAGAGATTGCAGAAGAAGTAGGGTTATTGGGGTTGCATATGATCAGCAGATCAATAGTATGATTGAGATTTTGACAAAAATCTGATACATCCAATTGAAAATCCTTTGCAGCAGAGAGCGTATAATAGGAAAGCTTGCCGCCGCAAAGAGAGAGCTCTCGTTCATATTCCGAATAGGTTGGACCGAGCAGCAACGCGCTTTTAGGTGTGCGATGTTGAATCAAAAGAGAAATCAATTCGGTGGAGCCATTTCCTACTACGATATAGTTCGGATCGATGTCACAGTATTGCCCGATTGCCTGACGAAGAGAACTGTACTTCCTGTCAGGGTAAGCGGTGATGATATCAAGGTGCTCGGAAAGTTGTTTTTTTACTTGTGCGGACAATCCAAGCGGATTGACATTAGCACCAAAACAGACAATCTCTTCTTTTGGTATATGGTAAATTTTTTCTATTTCTTCTAGATCACTTCCGTGAAATTGTGCATGTTTCTTCATAAAACCCTCCTTTATATTCGCTTGCCAGAAATAGTAGAATGATGCTATAATTTATTATAATGATATTTGGAGAAAATGCAACGAAAGAAACATAAAGCAGGTGACTAGATGAAGAACAAGATAAAGAAATTTTCGAAAGGAGATTTTCGAACCGAGTGTCCGGAGATCGTCTTCCCGGAGACTCATATCCGCATGATGATTGGAGAAGGGGAAGTTTACAGCGGAAGTTTTATGATACAGAATCAAAAAGAGGGGGATATCCGAGGGATTGTCTATCCGTCTTCTTTTCGTATTCAGTGCAGTGAACAAGGATTTGAGGGAAATCCGGTGAAAGTGAATTTTACATACGATTCTGCCGGATTAAAGCCGGGGCAGACAGAACATGGGAAATTTACTGTGATGTGCAACGGCGGAGAATATGATCTTACGTTCACGGCGATGATTGAGAAGCCGTTTATTATGACTTCCTATGGAAAGATACAGAATGTGGAAGACTTTAAGCGGCTTGCGATGAAAGACTTTTCAGAGGCAAGAAGGCTGTTCCGTACGAGACAATTTTATGACGTATTAAAGTATGAAGAATTGAGAATTAAGAATCTTTATGACAATATGCGCAAATGGGCGCTCGATGAGGAGGCATTAGAAGAATTTCTTGTCGGGATCAAGCAGAAAGAAAAGATCTTCCTTACACTTTCCGATGAAGAACGCCAGTTACATGATGTTTTGGAAGAAAAGAAAGACTGGATTGAGATCACGAAAAACACGTGGGGCTTTGTTCCAATCCGAATTTGGGCAGATGGAGCATTTATTCAGATTCGAGATGAGGAGATTACAACGGATGACTTTGTGGGGGACAGTTACCGGCTTGAATACAGTATAAAAGAGAAAAAACTACATGCAGGAAAGAATTATGGACGTATTTTTATAGAGACACCATATGAAGTTTTGCATGTGGATGTTTTGGTATACCAGCATATTTCGAACAGTGGTGCGGGAAGAGAAAAAGAATTACTGGAGGCACAGGGATTAAAAGAATATCTTGCGTACATTTCAGGAAAACTTGACCGAAATGAGTGGGTGGAAAAGGAGATTGAGAAAGCAAAGCAGCTTCGGGATTTGGAACCTGAGAACGAATACTACCTGTTGATACAGGCTCATATTTATTTATATGGAGAGAAAAAAGAAGAAGCAAGATGGATTTTGGAGAATTTCAATTACAATCGATTTGCAATTGGAAAGAAACCGGAGATCAGTGCTTACTACCTTTTCTTGACTGCATTGCTCAGAGAGGATACAAGTCATACGAACCGAGTGCTGGAAGAATTGAACCGACTCTACATTAAATATCCGTATTCCTGGCAGCTTCTCTGTATGCTGGTGAATTTAGATCCGAAATACAAAAGTGACAGTGAACGGTTCCGGATGCTGGAAAGACAGTTCTATAATGGAACGAACCATGTCCTGTTTTATGCAGAGGCATATCTCTGCCTGAAAAACCAAGTGATTCTCCTCAGAAAACTGGGAGATTTTGAGATACAGGTGCTGAATTTTGCAATCAAGTATAAGCTGATCACACGAGAGCTTGCAGAGTATGCGGCGGAACTGATTAGCCATCAGAAAGATTATGATAAACGTCTGTACTATATTTTGGAGCGGCTTTATAAAACTTATGCAGATCAGAAGGTGCTGAATGCAATCTGCATGCAGCTGATCAAAGGAAACCAGACGGGAATTTCCTGCTTTAAATGGTATGAAAAAGCGGTGAAACAGGAACTGAAGATCGCACAGCTTTATGAGTATTATATGATGTCGATTGATGGAAGAAGGCTGCGAAAGGCACTGCCGAGAATTGTATATCTGTATTTTATGCACGGAAATACTTTGGATGAGCAAAAAGCAGCGATTTTGTATGCAAATATTTTAACCTATGAGGATGAGCAGAGTGAGATTTACAGGCACTATCAAGAGGAGATGGAGACATTTGCGTGGGATCAGCTTATAAAAAGACAGATCAGCGAGGAGTTGAGAATTATCTACAATCGCTTTTTGGTGGAAGAGAAGATGACACCGGAGCGATTAGATGCATTATATGATATTTGCCATGCATACTGGGTGAGAGTAAAAAAATCCGGAGTCAAATATGTACTTGTCATTGAAGAGGATGGTTCGATTAGACAGCGAGTTGCGTATTCCAAAAAAGGAGCTAAGATTTATCTTTATGATGAGAACGCACGGATTGTGTGGGAAGCAAAGAATGGACGACACTATACAGAGTCGATTCCGTATGATGCGAGACGTATGTTCTATGAGATCCGTTTTCTGGAGATGTGTAAGAAACGCATGACGGACAGAACACAGAAAGAGCAGGGAAAGAGATCCATACCAGTTACTTTTGAAAATTTGAGGACATATGGGATTGAGGCGTTTGACGAGCAGGAAGTATTCCTGATGTGTACGAAGAAAATTCGTGAAGAGGGGCAGACGGAAGATGATTTCCTTCTGTATCTTACCTTTGAGGTGATGAAACGAGGATATTATGACAAAGCGCTTTTGACCTACCTTGCAACTTTTTATTGCGGGGCAACGCGCGACATGAAATTAGTCTGGAAACGGGCGAAAGAATATGAGGTGGAGACACATGCGCTTTCCGAACGAATTATTTCTCAGATGCTGTTTTCGGAGATGTTGTTTTCGGAGGAAGCGATTTTTCAGGATTATTACGAAGGAAATCCGTATTTCCGCTTAAAACAGGCATATCTTGCCTATGTGGCAAAAGAATTTGTGGTGCATGATCGAGTGACAGGACAAAATGTACTTGCAATTATTATGAAGGAATATCAGGAAAAAGAATATCTTGCGGATATTTGTAAAGTGGCAGTGCTGAAATTTTATGCCGACAGACTTCCTGATCATATGGAATATGAGGAGATACTCCGAGAATTTTTGAGAGAGATGTGCGAAAAGCGACTGGTATTTTCGTTTTATCTGTCGTATCCGGAAAGCTGGCTTCGGGAGGTGCAGTTGTATGATAAGGTGATTGTAGAATATCATGCAGCACCGAACAGCAAGGTAAAGATTGCATATCAGATCAATCGAGGAGAGATGGAGAAACTGGACTATCAGAGTGAATCACTTCTTCCGATGTATGACACTGTCTTTGCAAAAGAATTCATTTTATATAAAGATGAGACATTGAGATACTATTTCAAAGAGACACGAAAAGACAGAAAAATCGTAAGTGAAAAAATGAATGTAAAGCTGGAAAGAGACGTTTGTCCGGTTGGGAAGTTTGGACAGTTGAATGCTATACTTGATTTGAACGAGGAAGAAAAGAAAAGGGCAATGGAAGCATATCAGCAGGAAGAAGAGATTGCCGGGCAGATATTTCAGGCATATTAAATGGGGGATGACAGCGTGACAGGAAATATTTTAGGGTATGATTTAAATGAAAAGAACTGCCAGATCAGTTTTTACAGTGAAGCACAGCAGGAACCGCAGACGATGGAGCTTGTGGCAGATAACTACCAGATTCCACTTGTGCTTGGGCGGAAGGGAGATGTGTGGCTCTTTGGAAATGATGCCAAGCGTCCCGACGTGTTAAAAGAAGGACATACAGTGTCCAATCTGCTTGTGAGGTCGCTTGCAAAAGAAAAAGTTTTGCTGGATGAGGAAACTTATGAGGCAGTCTGGCTTTTGGCAAAATTCATAGAGCTGTCGTTGGACAAGTTTGAACACATTGAGCAGATTGTGTTTACGGTTCCGCGTATGAGCGTGGATATCGGAAAGATCTTAAAAGGAATCGGACAGCGCATCGGCGTGGCAAAAGACTGTATTTATGTGCAGGACTATAAAGAAAGCTTTTGTAATTATATGCTCTATCAGCCAAAGGAATTATGGCATTATGAGGCTGCTTTGTTTCACTGTGACCGCCATGAGGTGAGAGCGTATATGCTTCGAAAGCTCCGCATGGGGATTGGAAAAGGAGCAGATACGTTTGTGACGGTGGATGAAGTGGCAAGCGCACAGATGAAAGAGCTGGCAGCGGTGTATCCGGTTCTGAATGTAGATCGGGCAAAGGCAGCAGACAATCGATTTAAACAGTTTGTGCAGGGAGTGTTTGATAAAAAGCTTGTTTCTTCTGTGTTCTTGACCGGAGAGGGATTTGAAAACAATTGGTATCCGCTCTCTTTGAAAGTACTGTGCAATGGAAGAAGGGCGTTTTTAGGAAACAATCTTTATAGCAAGGGAGCATGTTATACCGCATACAGAAAGAGTTTGGATTATAAAGAAGGTCCGATATATCTGGATGATACAAAGATGACGGAGCAGATCTGTTTGAAGATGCGTATCAACGGACAGGATGAATGGTATCCGATCGTTCCGTGGGGGACGAGATGGTATGAGGCTGATATGCAGTTTGAAGTGCTTTTGGAAGATGCGGACGATATTGAGATGCATATCGAATCACTTACGGGGAATCAGATGCGTGTGGAGACGATATCAATGGCAGGGCTGCCAAAGAGAAAAGATTATGCATTGAGGCTTCAGGTCAAGACGGTGTTCCTGAATGAAAAGACATGTAAGATCAGTTTCCAGGACATCGGATTTGGAGAATTTTTCCCGGCGACAGATTTTTATGAAGAAAAAGAGATACATTTAGGAGGAAATGATGGGCAGTTTAATTCTTTGTTATAAAAAGAAAGCGAAGCAACCATATGAGATTACAAGGATACATCGGAAAATTTATACAATCGAAGAATTGTGTTATTATCTGTGTAATAATTTGTATCTCATCGATTATACGATTATGAATGAACAGCTTTGCGACTGGCTGGAAGAAGAACTGTCATTGACGGAACTTGCCCAGAATTTAAGACAATCCTTAAAACAGCATGGGTCTGTGGAGCAGTTTGTCGTGACAATTCTCGCTTATGCTTCCATTTATACAACTACAGAACTTCGACGGATTCAAAATGTGTTAGAACAGTTGAAGAACCAAAAAGAGATTGAGAGAAAGAAATATAAAGCAGATAATCTTTTAGAGAGCGGCGCAGTGAAACCGGCAATCCTGATCTATCAGTCCATCATACACGGCGCTCATGATGACAGTGTGGATGGAAAATTTTACGGAAGAGTATATGGCTGCCTGGGAGCTGCGTATGGAAAAATATTTTTATATGAAGAGGCCGCTAAGATGTATGAGGCAGCATTTCAGATTTGTGAGGAAGAATCAATGCGCAGGGCATATCTTTATTGCTGTAAAAAATCTATGAGCAGTGAGAAGTATGCAAAGCTGCTTGAAAAAAATGAAATCTATCAATTGGTCGATCAGGAACTGCGCAATGAGATAGAAGAGCTGAAAAAACAGTCAAGACCGATATTGAGCGAAGAGATGCTGGGGGAATGGAAAGAACAATACAGAAGACTTGGGACGGGAGAGATTTAACTTCCGTCTTTTTTTGTGTGCAGGAATTTCTCGTTGACACGTATTGTTTTCTGTGCTATCATTACAAAGTAATTTAGTGTGGTAGAGTAATAATATGATAAAGTGAATGGGAGGATATAAATTATGAAAAAGAAAATAGCACTGATAATGGCTCTTGCGCTTTCTGTGACAACAGTATTTGCAGGATGTGGAGCAAAGGACGATCAGAAGCAAAGAGAGAGTGGGAGTGGTACGCAGAAGACATTTACGGTTGGGTTTGATCAGGATTTTCCGCCGATGGGATTCGTTGGAGATGACGGAGAATACACCGGATTCGATTTGGATCTGGCAAAGGAAGTTGCAGACAGGCTCGATATGAAATTTGTTCCGAAGCCGATTTCCTGGGATGCAAAAGATATGGAATTGAGCTCAGGAGGAATTGACTGTATTTGGAATGGATTTACAATGACCGGACGTGAAGATAAGTATACATGGAGTGAGCCGTATCTCAATAATGAGCAGGTGTTTGTTGTAAAGAAAGATTCCGGAATTAAAACACAGGCAGATCTTGCGGGGAAGGTTGTCGATGTACAGACAGATTCTTCGGCTCAAAAAGCACTGGAACAACAGGAAAAGCTTCAGAAGAGTTTTAAGGAACTGAAGATTGTCGCAGACTATAACACTGCGTTTATGGATCTGGAATCAGGGGCAGTTGATGCGATCGCGATGGATATTGTCGTCGCAAAATACCAGATTGAACAGAGAAAAGCAGACTTTGTACTTTTGGACGATGCATTGGCATCAGAGGAATATGCAGTCGGATTTTTGAAGGGCAATGATGAACTGCGAGACAAAGTACAAAAGACATTAGAAGAGATGGCAGAAGATGGTACAATAAAGAAGATTTCCGAAAAATGGTTTCAGGAAGATATCACGACAATCGGAAAATAATAAAAAAGATAGAGGGCTGTCAAACATGATGGTCCTCTTCTTTCGCAGATAGAATACGAGAAAAGAGAGGTTTTAGATTATGAGTATAGGAATGATGCTCAGCATGATGGCGCAGGGGATGATAAAGTCGTTTTGGATCTTTGCATTCACACTGATTCTTTCGCTGCCGCTTGGAATTGTTGTGTCCTTTGGACGAATGTCAAAAAACGTGGTGATTCGCACGATTGTGAAAGTGTACATATCGATCATGAGAGGGACACCGTTGATCTTACAACTGATGTTTATTTATTTTGGAAGATATTATGTACTGAAGATGCAGATGACACCGGAGTGGATGAACACCGCAGTAATCCTTGGATTTGTGTTAAATTATGCCGCTTATTTTGCGGAAATTTATCGTGGCGGAATTGAATCTATGCCGATTGGGCAGTATGAAGCGGCTGAGATTCTTGGATATACAAAAGTACAGACATTTGTGAAAATTATTTTTCCACAGGTGATGAAACGGATTTTGCCATCGATTACGAATGAGGTGATCACGTTAGTGAAAGATACATCCATTGCTTATGTATTGAGTGTGCAGGAGATGTTCACGGTGGCAAAGGCAATCTCGGCGTCTCAGGCAAGTGTGTCCCCGCTGATTATAGCGGCAGTATTTTACTATGTGTTTAACTTTATCGTGGCATTTGTGATGGAGCGCATTGAAAAGAAGATGGACTATTATCGTTAGGGGGAAGAGCAGATGAATTTATTGGAGATGAATCATATCAGAAAAAGCTTTGGAGATTTGGAAGTGTTAAAAGATATCTCTTTGACAGTAAAAAAAGGAGAAGTCGTCGCAATCATAGGACCTTCCGGTTCGGGGAAATCCACGCTTCTCCGGTGTGCGACAATGCTTGAGACGATGGACAGTGGCGAGATGAGTTATATGGGAGAAAAAGCAGTTTCTATAGGAAATGATGGAAAATCAGTCTATGCAAAAGCCGATCAGCTGAAAAAAATCAAAAGTTATTTTGGGCTGGTGTTTCAAAACTTTAATCTGTTCCCGCACTATTCGGTGATGAAAAATATTACAGATGCACCGATTAAGGTACAGAAAAGAAAAAAGGAAGAAGTGTTTGCCAAGGCAAATGAACTGCTTTTGAAGATGGGGCTGGAAGGACGAGGAGACGCCTATCCATATCAGTTATCCGGCGGGCAACAGCAGAGAGTATCCATTGCGAGAGCGTTGGCTATGAATCCGGAGATTCTGTTTTTTGATGAACCGACTTCTGCGCTTGATCCGGAGCTGACAGGAGAGATTTTAAAGGTTATTCGCAACCTTGCGGCAGAACATATGACAATGGTAATTGTAACTCATGAGATGAATTTTGCAAAAAATGTTGCAGACAAGATCATTTTTATGGATAATGGATATATTGTGGAGCAAGGGACACCGGATGAGGTGTTTGGCTCGCAAAATACGAGGATGAAGGAATTTTTAGGAAAGTTATCAAATGAATCATAAATTACTATTGGATACGGCTGTGCTGGCGGGAGAGATTATGCTGTGTAGCGGTGCGGAGACTTATCGTGTGGAAGATACGATGTATCATATTTTGAAGACCTCAAAGGCAGAGTCGATTGAGGCGTTGGCACTGATGACAGGAATCATGGCAACGATTAACAGTCCGGATATGGAACAGCCCATGACGGTTATAAAGGCGGTCAATAACAGAACGACTAATCTGAATCATGTCATTCAGGTCAATGATATTTCACGAAGATATTGTGGCGGGGAACTTACATTGGAGGAGACCTACCAGGCTCTGAGAAAGATAGGCGGGATGCAGTATAATCGGACACTTTGCAATGCCGCACTGGTAGGAGTCGCAGCAGGATTTGCAATGATGTTTGGGGGAAGTTTTCTGGATGTCGCGGCTACTGCTGTGGTGGGAGTTCTTTTGGCCGCGATCATCACGCTTGGAGAGAAAGTGAAGATGAATGTGATTATCATCGATATTTTGTCTTCGATAGGAATTGCGATACTTGCAATTGCAATGAAAACATATGGAATGAAAGAGATCAACATGGACACTGTAATCATCAGTGCAATTATGCCTCTTGTTCCGGGGGTGGCGATTACGAATGCGATCCGTGATACCTTGCAGGGGGATTATCTTTCAGGAGGGGCTCGTGTTTTGGAGGCCTTTTTAAAAGCGGCATCGATAGCCCTTGGAGTGGGAATCGGTATGGCGTTATTTGGAGCAGTTGCGGGAAGGAGTTTCTTATGATTGTACGAGTATTAGGGGCATTTATTGCAATTTTTACATTTGCAGTTCTGCAGGAGACACCAAAAAAATATCTTGGCTGTGCGGGAATCGTAGGTGCAGTTGGCTGGCTGGCGTATCTTTTGAGCGAACATGCGGGAGCGGATACAGTTCTTGCCACCTTTATATCGGCGATGACGATTACCTTAATCTCCCACACCTTTGCAAGAATTTTTAAAGCACCGGTTACGGTGTTTTTGATTGCAGGTATTCTTCCGACGGTGCCGGGAGCAGGCATGTATCGGATTGTATATTACATTATTCAGGGAGATCGTGCGATGTCCAGCTATTATCTGACAAATACGCTGGAACTTGCCGGAGTGATTGCGATTGCAATCTTTATTATGGACACGTTGTTTCGTCTTTTTCAGAAAGGATGGAAACAAAATTCTTTGAAATATAGTATAAAAATGAATGAAAAGAAAAAGTGAAATTCATAAATACAATTAAAAACTACTAAAAAATAGGAAAAACACAAAAAAATGCAAGAAAGCATTGAAGAAAAATCAAAAATCGTATAGAATAGCAGATAGTGATGAAAATAACAGGAGGTTTTGCAGATGGCGGCGTACAAAGACTTAAGCAGAGATGAATTATTAGAAATGAAAAATGAATTGGAGACACGTTTTGAGGATGTGAAATCAAAAGGACTGAAATTAGATATGTCCAGAGGGAAACCATCCGCAGCGCAGCTTGATTTAGCGATGGGGATGATGGATGTTTTGAGAAGCGATTCTGATTTGAAATGCGAAGAAGGTGTGGATTGCAGAAATTATGGTGTGCTTGATGGAATCCGTGAAGCAAAACAGCTTCTTGCAGATATGATGGAAGTACCGATTGACAATGTTGTTATTTTTGGTAATTCAAGTCTGAATATTATGTACGATACTGTGGCACGTTCTATGACACATGGTGTTATGGGCAGCACTCCTTGGTGCAAACTTGACAAGGTGAAATTTTTATGTCCGGTACCGGGATATGACAGACATTTTGCAATCACAGAACATTTCGGAATTGAGATGATCAATATCCCAATGCATGATGACGGACCGGATATGGATATGGTAGAACAGCTGGTAAACACAGATCCGGCAGTGAAGGGAATTTGGTGTGTACCGAAATATTCCAACCCACAGGGAATTACATACTCTGACGAAACGGTGAGAAGGTTTGCAAGATTAAAGCCGGCTGCAGAAGACTTCCGTATTTATTGGGATAATGCTTATGGAATCCACCATTTATATGAAGATAAGCAAGATTCCCTGGTGGAGATTTTCATGGAGTGTAAAAAAGAGGGAAATCCGGATATGGTATACAAATTCTGTTCTACTTCAAAAGTAAGTTTTCCGGGTTCCGGAGTTGCAGCTATTGCGGCATCAACAGAGAATCTGGTTGCTATTAGAGAACAGATGCAGATACAGACAATCGGACACGATAAACTGAATCAGCTTCGTCATGCGCGCTATTATAAAGATATTCATGGAATGGTTCAGCATATGAAGAAGCATGCAGATATTTTAAGACCAAAATTTGAGACAGTTTTGAATGTGTTAGAAAAAGAATTGGGTGGTTTGGAAATCGGAAGCTGGATTCGCCCAAGAGGTGGCTATTTCATCTCGTTTGATGCGATGGAGGGCTGTGCGAAAGCAATCGTGGCGAAAGCAAAAGAGGCAGGTCTTGTAATGACCGGAGCGGGGGCAACATTCCCATATGGAAAAGACCCAAAAGACAGCAACATCCGTATTGCACCATCGTATCCGACACCGGAAGAACTTGCAGTTGCAGCAGATATTTTTGTACTTAGTGTAAAATTAGTAAGTATTGATAAATTATTAGAAGAGAAATCAGCATAGTAACACAAGCGTGACCGGATTTTGGGTCACGCTTTTCTATGCCGTAAAACGGGAGGAAAAGAAAAATGAAATTGTTGTATCAGTTTGGTGTGATTTTAGCGGTTACTTTTGTGGGGGAACTATTGTATGCTCTGCTCCCACTGCCTATTCCCGCAAGTATTTATGGACTTATAGTGATGCTTATTTGTCTTGGAACAAAAGTTGTGAAACTAAGTCAGGTGAAAATTGCCGCTGATTTTTTGATTGATATTATGCCGCCAATGTTTATTCCGGCGGCGGTTGGTTTGATTGTTGTTTGGGGGGATCTGAAAGAGATTTTGATTCCGGTTGTCGTGATCACCTGCCTGTCGACGGTGATTGTGATGGTATGTACCGGAAAGGTGACACAGACATTGATTCGACGAAAACAAAAGACAGGAGAAATGAAAGATGAAAGAGTTATTAAATAGTTCGCTTTATTTTGGGGTGACAGTCAGTATTGCAGGGTATGGGATTGGATTGTTTTTAAAAAGAAAATTTAAGTGGGGATTTTTAAATCCGCTTTTACTTGCTATTATTTTTGTGATTATTGTATTGCAGGTGTTTGGAATAGATTATGAAGTCTATGATGAGACGGCAAAGTATTTGAGTTATCTGCTGACACCTGCAACGGTCTGTCTTGCAATTCCGCTCTATCAGCAGATTGAGTTGTTGAAAAAGAATTTGACAGCAGTGGTTTTAGGAATTGTGGCAGGAGTGTTCTCAAGCCTTGGGAGTGTATTTGGAATGGCATATCTGTTTGGACTTAGCCATAAGGAATATGTTACATTACTCCCAAAATCAATCACAACAGCAATCGGAATTGGAGTTTCGGAGGAACTCGGAGGGTTTACAACCATTACTGTAGCAGTGATCATCGTGACCGGAGTACTTGGAAATGTGATAGGAGAGCAGATTTGTAAAATATTTCGGATACAGGAACCTGTCGCAGTAGGCTTGGCGCTTGGTACGTCGGCGCATGCGATAGGAACAACAAAAGCTTTGGAGCTTGGTGAAGTACAAGGAGCGATGAGCAGTCTTTCTATTGCAGTTGCAGGTCTGATCACGGTGGTCGGCGCATCGGTATTTGCAAATTTTATGTAGTATGATTGACAAGTGGACAGAGGGAATAGTATCATAGCATTACGATACAAAGGGGAGGCAGAGAAGATGTCTGAAGTGGAAGTAACACAGGTAGATCAGGAAGAATATCCTGAGATGCACAGAGTATTGGAACTTGCGTTAGAAGCAGGGCGTATTTTGTTGAGAAACGGAGCAGAGATTTTCCGTGTAGAAGAGACAATAGAACATATTTGCAAAAGATTTGGTGTGGAAGCAGTGGATTCCTTTGTACTGAGTAATGGAATTTTTTTGACAGCATACAGCAAAGGAAAAGAGAACTTTGCCAAGGTGAAGCATGTGCCAATGGCAGGGATACACCTTGGGATTGTCACGGAAGTCAACGATTTGTCGAGAGAGATCTCAGCGGGAAGAGTTGGGATTGATGAAGCTTTCCGGCGTCTGGAAGAGATTGAGAAACTCCCTCCAAAAAAAAGCTTGTACCTCGTTTTGGCGGCTGGGCTTGGAAGCGGTTCTTTTTGCTATCTGCTGAAAGCGAATATATGGGAGAGCTTAATTGCATTTGTCATAGGGACGCTTTTGTATGTGCTGGTGATTTTTGCACAGAAACACACGATGTCAAAGATTATCATTAATATCGTGGGCGGAGGATTTATTACGATACTGGCACTGATTGCCTCGAATATTAATTTTCCTTTTGCGGTGAGTCTTGATAAGGTGATCATTGGCTCGATTCTGCCTTTGGTACCCGGAGTTGCGTTTACCAATGCGATTAGAGATATTGCCAACAGTGATTTTATTTCCGGAACGGTCAGAATGATCGATGCGCTGCTTGTGTTCGTATATATTGCAATCGGTGTAGGAACAGTGTTGTCGGCCTATAATAGTATTTTAGGAGGTATGGCATTATGATTGCAAATATGTTGTGTTCGTTTTGGGGAACGGTCGCATTTTCCATTCTGTTCAACGTACATAAGCGGTTTTATTTTTGCTGCGGACTGACCGGTATGGCTGGGTGGCTTTGTTACTGTGCGCTCGCACCGCTTGGGTCTGCGCCGATGGCATGCTTTGCGGGCACGATTGTTGTTGTGCTGCTGTCGCGGATTTTCGCTGTGTGGAAGAAATGTCCGATCACGGTATTTTTAGTATCCGGGATATTCCCGCTTGTGCCGGGAGCCGGTGTCTATTATACGGCGTATTATTTTGTTACAGACAGTCTGAGGCTTGCATCTCAGAAAGGAATCGAGTCATTGAAGATGGCGTTTGCCATCGTGCTTGGAATTGTATTTGTGGTATCAATTCCAAAACAATGGTTTCAAGTAAGTTACTGGAAGAATAAGAGAAAATAGAGTTGTAAATACACTGCAACTTGTTATATAATAAAATTTAGCGAAAGCAAAAGAGAATAGGAGTGTTAGAATATGAGTAAAGTAAGAACAAGATTTGCACCAAGTCCAACTGGAAGAATGCACGTCGGAAATCTGCGTACAGCGTTATATGCATATTTGATCGCAAAACATGAAGACGGCGATTTTCTTCTTCGTATCGAGGATACAGATCAGGAACGTTTTGTCGAGGGTGCACTTGAGATTATATACCGCACTTTGGAAAAGACAGGACTGATTCACGATGAAGGTCCTGACAAAGACGGTGGAGTCGGTCCATATGTGCAAAGCGAGAGACAACAGATGGGATTGTATCTGAAATATGCAAAACAGCTGATCGAGCAGGGAGATGCTTATTACTGTTTCTGTGACAAAGAAAGACTGGAATCTTTGAAAACTGAAGTGACAGAGGGAGGAGCAGAGATCGTAGTATATGACAAGCACTGTCTGCATCTGAGCAAGGAAGAGATTGAGGCAAATCTGGCGGCAGGAAAGCCATATGTTATTCGTATTAATATGCCGACAGAAGGTACAACGACATTCCACGATGAGATTTACGGAGATATCACAGTTCCGAATGCGGAGTTGGATGACATGATTTTGATCAAATCAGATGGATATCCGACCTATAATTTTGCCAATGTAATCGATGACCATTTACAGGGAATCACACATGTAGTTCGCGGTAATGAATATTTGTCATCTGCGCCGAAGTACAATCGTCTGTATGAAGCGTTCGGATGGGAAGTGCCGACTTATGTACACTGTCCGTTGATCACAGATGAGACACACAAAAAACTGAGCAAGCGATGCGGACATTCTTCTTATGAGGATCTCATCGAACAGGGATTTTTGACAGAAGCAGTTGTGAATTACGTGGCATTACTTGGATGGAGTCCTACAGATAACAGAGAGATTTTCTCTTTGGAAGAATTGGTGAAAGCATTTGATTATCATCACATGAGTAAGTCGCCTGCAGTGTTTGACACAGTAAAATTAAAATGGATGAACGGCGAATATCTCAAAGCAATGGACTTTGAAAAATTCTATGAATTGGCAAAGCCATACATCAAAGAAGTGATTACAAAAGATTATGACCTGAAAAAAATTGCAGCGCTTGTGAAGACAAGAATCGAGATTTTCCCAGACATCAAAGAACATATTGATTTCTTTGAAGAACTTCCGGAGTATGATACTGCAATGTATACACACAAGAAGATGAAGACGAATGAGGAGACTTCTCTTGAGGTGTTAAAAGAGATTCTTCCTCTTTTTGAGGCGCAGGAAGATTACAGCAATGATGCGCTGTATGCTGTGCTGAAAGGCTATGTAGAAGAAAAAGGATACAAGAACGGTTACGCAATGTGGCCGGTGAGAACAGCTGTATCCGGAAAGCAGAATACACCTGGCGGTGCAACGGAGATTATGGAGATTTTGGGAAAAGAAGAGTCTTTAGCACGTATTCGCAAGGGAATTGAATTGTTAAGTAAATAGTGGGAGAGGGACGGGAATCTGCCCGTCCTTCACTTATCTGGAAAGGAGAAAACGTATGAGTTTGAATCCGTCTCAAGTTCAGGCAGTCATCCACAAGGATGGTCCATGTATGGTTCTCGCAGGTCCCGGTTCCGGGAAAACACTCACAATCACGAAACGAATTGAATATCTGATTGGAAAGCATCACGTGAGTCCGGAAGAGATTCTTGTGATTACATTTACAAAAGCGGCATCAATTGAGATGAAAGAGCGTTTTGTGCGTTTGTGCGGACAGAAAGCAGGTCCTGTCACATTTGGAACGTTTCATGGTATTTATTATGGTATTTTAAAATGGGCATATAGGATGAATGCGTCAAATATTCTTTCTGAGGAACAAAAATACCAGCTGTTAAAACAGGTCATTGGCAGAATGGAGATTGATATTGATGATGAGAAAGATTTTTTGCAAGGGATTGCAGGGGAGATTGGAAATATCAAAAATAATCAGATTCCATTGGCGGAATATGAGTCTTTGAACTGTTCAGAAGAGGTTTTTCGGGAAATTTTCGAGCAGTATGAGAAAGAACGGAAGCGGTTAAAGAAAATCGATTTTGATGATATGCTTGTGCTTGTCTATGAATTGTTCAAAAAGAGACCGGATATTTTGAGCATGTGGCAGAGAAAATTCCGGTATATTTTAATTGATGAGTTTCAAGACATCAATCAGGTACAGTATGATGTGATTCGAATGCTGGCGGCGCCGGAAAACAACTTATTCATTGTTGGAGATGATGATCAGTCAATTTATCGATTCCGCGGCGCAAGACCGGATATCATGCTTGGGTTTAAGAAAGATTACCCTGATACAAAGGAGATTTTGCTGGATGTGAATTATCGCTCTACAAAAGCGATTGTAAATGGGGCGGCACGGGTGATCCGGCACAATGTAAACCGTTATCCAAAGCAGATTATCACAACGAACGAGCAGGGAGAGACCGTCCACATTCAGGAGGTCAGACATCCGATTGAAGAAAGCAAGTATGTGGTCAGTCAGATTCAGGAGGCGAAAAAAAGAGGTATCCCGTCTTCGGAGATTGCGGTTCTGTTTCGCACAAATGTGGAGGCACGTGCATTGGCGGAGACATTTATGGAATACAACATGCCGTTTCGGATGAAAGAACGCATGCCGAATCTGTATGAACATTTTATTGCACAGGATTTGACTACGTATTTGAAGATGGCGTTAGGAGACCGTTCGCGAAAATCATTTTTGGCGATTATGAATCGTCCGAACCGCTATATCGGGCGAGACAGTGTGGAAGGAACCACGATTTCATTTGAGAGTTTGCGAAAATTCTATTGTGACAAAGACTGGATGCTCGACCGGATCGATCAGCTTGAGGTGGATTTTAGAATATTAAAAAATATGGCGCCGTACGGGGCAATCCAGTATATTCGAAAACATATCGGATACGATGAATTTTTAAAAGAATATGCGGCATTTCGAAAAATCAACATGGAAGATTTAAAAGAAGTACTGAGAGAGATTGAAGAGCGGGCAAAAGCCTTTCGTACGATTGAAGAGTGGTTTACACATATTGAAGAATATTCAGAGGAATTAAAGAGACAGTCGCAGCAAAAAGAGACAGATCCGGAGGCAATCACGTTTATGACAATGCATGGATCGAAAGGATTGGAGTTTGATCTGGTATTTATTATCGGGGCGAATGAGACGATTACCCCATATAAAAAGGCGGAGACAAAAGAAGAAGTGGAAGAAGAGCGCAGGATGTTCTATGTGGCTATGACGAGAGCACGAAAGAAATTGATTATCTCTTATACAAAAGAACGTAATGGGAAGTCGATGGCACAATCCCGGTTTGTGGGGGAGCTGTTGACAAGAGGGTAAGGTCATTCAATTTCCTATGTAATAAAAAACAGGCAGCAACATTACGTCACTGCCAATTTAAGGTCTGTTAGATTAGTCTTCTAATTCTTCAAAGTCTTGTTCGTCCAGCCATTCGTCGAAAGCATCGGCAGCCAACTCGTACTCATCGTCATCTTCGATGTTGTCTAAAGTTGGTTCGCCGTTTTCATCTTCTTCAAAACGGTAGATGAATACGTCACCTTCCTCTGTGTCTTCTGCATCCTCTAATGGAAGCAATGCGATATACTGTCTGTCACCAGCTGAGAAAATTGTGAGAACTGCACATTCCAGTACCTCGTCGTTATCAAGTGTCAATGTTACAGTAAGGTTTTCTTCGCCGCAGTTACAGTCGTCATGTCCGCAGCCACAATCATGATTATGTTCACTCATAGTTTTTATCTCCTTTTTTATTGATATACTAACTCTATCAGACTGTGGCAAGAATTGCAAGAGGGAAAACTATTGACATTATTAGAAAAAGGGCTAAAATAAAGGGATGGAATTCATAAGAAAACAGATTATGGAGGAAGCAGATGAAGAAAAAAAGAGTATTAGCATTAACAGCGTTGCTGCTGGTCTGTGTATTTGGCATATCGGCATGTAAAAAAAATGTAGGGACACCGGAGGATAATCCACAGGTGAAAGAGGAAACGGACGAAGAAGAGCAGGAAAAATATACATTTGGATTCAGCGGAATTACGATGGAGAATCCATATTTTATTACGCTTGAGTCGTCAATTCGTGAGACGCTTGAAAAGGATGGACATACATTGATTACAGAAGATCCAAAGCAGGATCCGGATGTACAGGTTGAGCAGATTGAAGATATGATCGATCAGGGAATCGATGCAATTTTTCTGACACCGGTTGACTGGGAGGCAATCACACCTGCATTGGAAGAATTGAAAGAGGCAGATGTGAAGATTATCAATGTGGATACACAGGTAAAAGAATTTGACTATGTGGATGCATATATTGGATCTGATAATAAGAATGCAGGATATTTATGCGGAAAAGACCTTGTTGAAAAACTTCCGGAAGGCGGAAAAGTATTGATATTGGAGTGTCCAACAATGAATTCTATCAATGAGCGCATTACGGGATTTGAGGAGGCAATTGCGGATAAAGGATTTGAGGTTGTCGGACGAAGTGATACAAAAGGAGATTTAAATACGGCGCTGAGTGCGGCTGAGACACTTTTGAAGGAGCATCCGGATGTGTCAGCAATTATGTGCGGCAACGATCCGACAGCGCTTGGCGCACTTGTCGCAGCGAATGCGGCTCAATTACAGAACGTCTATATCTATGGCGTGGATGGTTCACCGGAGATTAAAAAAGAGTTGGAAAAGGAGAACTCTCTCATAGCGGCAACCGGAGGACAGTCTCCGATTGAGATTGGAAAAGAGTCTGCAAAAGTGGCGTTAAGTGTTCTGAACAAAGAGAAATATGCAAGAATTACATATGAAGAGACATTTTTGATCAATAAAGATAATCTCGAGATGTATGGTGTAGATGGCTGGCAGTAGGAAAAGAGAAGATTAGGAGATTGAAGGCATGAGAGAAAAAAAGGGGCATCCATTGCCGCTTGGAGTGACAGAAAATAATGGGTATGTGAATTTTTCTGTAGCTGTAGAGCAAGGAAAACGCTGTTTTTTGTTGATATATGAGAAGGGGGCTAAGCTGCCTTGCCAAAGAATCGAGTTTTTAGAGAAAGACGCGGTGGGAGAAGTTCGATTTCTTGCATTACAAAAAAGCACGATTGAGAATTGTGAGTATAACTATGAAATAGAAGGTAAGGTTGTGACAGACCCTTATGTGAAAGAACTGGTATTACAAGCAGATGGCAGCGAACGAGGAAGAATTTCCATGGAAGCATATGATTGGGAAGAAGATACACCGCTTGAGATTCCCTATCATGAGGTGATTGCCTACAGTCTCCATGTTCGAGGATTTACAAAACACAGCAGTTCGAAAGTAAAAAAAAGAGGAACATTTGCGGGTGTGATGGAAAAGATTCCGTATCTCAAAGAATTGGGTGTGAATCAGATCCAGTGTATGCCGGTATATGACTTTTTGGATAATAAAAAATATACGAATTACTGGGGATATGGAGATGCCTATTGCTTTGCACCAAAAAGACTTTATGCATCTCAAGAAAATACGGGGAAAGAACTTAAAGATATGGTGAAGGCATGCCATCGTGCGGGGATAGAAGTGGTTTTAAATCTTCCATTTTCGGAACACATTATGCCGCAGATGATGGAGGAGTGCCTCCGTTATTATGTGCTGGAATATCATATTGACGGATTTATTTTAAATCCGGTGCTTGCTCCAATGGAAGCAATTTTGGCAGATCCACTTTTAAAGCGAACAAAAATCTTGCAAAACAAAGAAGATTTTCAGATTACGATGAGACGTTTCCTGAAAGGAGATGAAGGGATGGTACCAGGAGTGATGTGGTGGCTGAAACAGCAGTCAAAGGAACAAAGAAGCTGTAATTATATTACGAGCCATAATGGATTCACTCTGGCAGATCTCGTGTCATATGATGGAAAACATAATGAGGCAAACGGCGAAAATAATCAGGACGGTCCGGATTACAATTACAGCTGGAACTGTGGTGCAGAAGGAGCGACTCGCAGAAAAGCTGTTTTGGAACTTCGGAAGAAACAGATGAGGAACGCATTCTTTCTGTTGCTGATGGCGCAGGGGACACCATGCCTGCTGGCAGGAGATGAGTTCGCAAATTCTCAAAAGGGAAATAATAATGTGTATTGTCAGGATAATGAGACAGCATGGCTGAACTGGAAGCAACTTGAAAAAGAAAAAGAATTATTTGATTATGTGAGGAATCTGATCGCGCTGCGTAAGCGTCTGCCTATTTTGCACTCCGAAAAGCCTTTGCTTGGAAGAGATGAGATGAGCTGTGGGGTACCGGATGTCTCCTATCACGGAGAGAGTGCATGGCAGATCCCGCAAAATGTGGCGAGCAGACAGCTTGGTGTATATTATCACGGGGAAGGCGAGAGTGAAGGTGACTGCTTTATTGCATATAATATGCATTGGACAGAGCATAAATTTGCACTTCCTGCACTTTCGAAAGGAAAGAGATGGTATCGCGTTTTTTCGACGGAAGAAGAGTTGAAAGAAGAAATGCTTGTGGAAAATCAGAAAGAGACTGTTGTCAATGAGAGAACGATCATAATGTTTTTAGGAAGGTAGAAGATGGAAAGAATAGCAGAAAAGATAAAGATAGATTCTTTTACACTAAAGATGATAGCGATGCTGTCGATGCTGGCAGATCATATTGGAGCAGTTTTGTTTCCTGAGCAGATTTTATTTCGTGTGATTGGGCGACTGGCGTTTCCAATTTTTGCATATACATTGGTGGAAGGTTTCTTCTACACACATGATATCAAAAAATATATGTGCCGGATTGGTATTTTAGCATTATTATCAGAGATTCCATTCGACCTTACTGTCAGTGGAAAGATTTTGGAATTCGGACACCAGAATATATTTTTTACTTTGTTTATCGGTCTTGTAATGATGTATTTTTTGATGAAATCATCAGGAAAATTTGAGATGGTGACAGTATCTTTGGTATCGTTTTTAATTGCTGATTTACTGAGAACAGATTATGGTGGAGTAGGAGTTCTGATGATATTATGTTTTTATCTGTTCCGGGATGATATGCTTTGGAAAACGATCAGTGTCTTATTTGTTAATATTGCCTTGATGGGCGGAGTTCAAGTGTTTGGGGTACTGGCATTGATTCCGATCTATCTTTACAATGGCACACAGGGAAAGAAGATGAAGTGGCTTTTTTACGGATTTTATCCGGTGCATCTGCTTGCCTTGTTTTTAATAAAAATGATTTTGAGTTAGGTAAAAGGAGAAGCGAATGAAAGCGTGGCAGCATTTTTGTACGATTACACATCATAAAATTCTTGTTATGAAAGGATGTTTCCGAGTAGGGTTGTACAGACAGGGATTGATGCATGATTTGTCGAAATATGGATGGACAGAGTTTCGTGTCGGGGCAAAGTACTATCAAGGGACGAGAAGTCCGAACAACGCCGAGCGTGAAAAGCTTGGATATTCGTCTGCATGGCTTCATCATAAGGGACGCAATAAGCATCACTATGAGTATTGGATTGACTATGGACTGGGCGAACAAAAAGGACTGATTGGGATGTGCATGCCAAAAAAGTATGTGGTTGAGATGTTTATTGATCGAATTGCGGCGTCTAAGATCTATATGAAGGAGATGTATGATGACGGTCAGCCACTTGCGTATTATCAGAGAGGGCTTCCATATACGATTTTACATAAAGATTCCAAGGCGCTGTTGGAGACCCTGTTATATATGTTGGCTGAAAAGGGTGAGAACGCAACCTTTTCATATATAAAAAAAGAAGTTTTAAAACGATAAAAGAAGTTCCCGTGGGAACTTCTTTTTAGTCCGGATAATAGAGTTGATTTTTTTTGATATCTAAAAGGACATCGTTTAGATATTTTTTTGCAAGGTATCTTGCCATTGGAAGATTCATATCCAGATAATTGCCACAGTCTTTTGCAGAAGCACCAGGAATCTCATCATTGAATTCTGCGATAAATGTAAATAATTCTTTCAAAAGCTCGATGATATCTTCTGAGCAGTAGTCACCCGCCAATAACAAATAAAATCCGGTGCGACATCCCATTGGTCCAAAGTAGATGATCTTATTTCCAAATACAGGATGATTCCGTAAAAATGTGGCGGCGAGATGTTCAATCGCATGCATCTCTGCGGTGTTCATAACTGGTTCGTCATTCGGGCTTGTCATGCGAAGATCGAAGGTTGTGATGATTTCATTGCCGATCGGATCTTTTCTGGAAACATACACGCCAGGAACCAATCTGATGTGGTCTATTGTAAAACTAGTGATTTTCTCCATTTTCTTCTCCTCCTAAAAACTATGCATTCATTATACTGATTTTCGTTTCAAAAAACAAGCCAAAGTGTGGTAAAATAAATGTAGGAGGTTTTAGGTATGAAGTTATATATGATTCGACATGGACAGACAGAATGGAATAAAGAAAAAAGGTTGCAGGGAAGAGCGGATATTCCTCTTAATGCATATGGAATACAGCTGGCAGAGGAGACACGGGACGGACTTTTGGGGGTAAGGTTTGATATAGCATTTACAAGTCCGCTTAAGAGGGCGAAAAAGACGGCTCAGATTCTTCTTGAAGGACAGGAGGTTAAGTTGATAGAAGATGAAAGGATTATTGAGATTGGTTTTGGGTCTTATGAGGGACTTTGTTATGCAGAAGAAAATTATAATATACCAGATCCGCATTTTATGAATTTCTTCGAAAAGCCCGAGGTATATCAACCGGCAGCAGATGGGGAGAGTTTTGAACAGCTTCGTGCACGTGCAGCATCTTTTTTGAAAGAATTGAGCAAAAAAGAAGAATATGAGGATAGCACGATTCTTGTTTCTACACATGGTGCCTGTTTGTGCGCACTCTTAAATGTGATCAAGGACAGTACGATCGATCAGTTTTGGGCAGGAGGACTTCATAAGAATTGTGGGCTTTCAATTGTAGAGATAAAAGATGGAAAAGCAGAGATCTTAAAAGAGGCAATTGTATTGTATCCGGAAAACAAATAGGAAAAGAAAAATCGTTATCTTGACGGGAAAGATGTAGAAGTGATACACTAGAAAGAAGATTAGACTTGGAGGAATGGAATCATGATCAATGATAAAAAAGTATTATTCAGTGGGATGCAGGCAACGGGAAATTTGACACTTGGAAACTATCTTGGGGCATTAAAGAACTGGATTACACTGAGTGATGAATATGAGTGCTTTTACAGTGTGGTCGATATGCACTCGATTACAGTGAGGCAGGATCCGGCCACATTGAGAAAACGTGCAAGAGCATTATTGACATTATATATTGCGGCAGGACTTGATCCGGAAAAAAATTGTATTTATTATCAGTCTCATGTCTCAGGACATGCGGAGCTGGCATGGATTTTGAATTGCTATACATATATGGGTGAACTGAATCGTATGACACAGTTCAAAGACAAGTCTGCAAAACATGCGGACAATATCAACGCAGGATTGTTTACTTATCCGGTATTGATGGCGGCAGATATTTTGTTATTCCAGTCAGACGTTGTTCCTGTAGGAATAGACCAGATGCAGCATTTAGAACTGACACGTGACATTGCACAGCGATTTAATGGTGTCTATGGGGATGTATTTACAATTCCGGAAGCATATATCGGAAAAGTGGGAGCGAAGATCATGAGTCTTCAGGATCCTGCAAAGAAGATGTCAAAATCAGATGAGAATGTAAATGGAAGTATTTATCTGATGGATGATCCTGACACGATTATGAGAAAATGCAAGCGTGCAGTTACAGATTCGGAAGCACAGATTTTATATCGTGAAGAGCAACCCGGAGTGAAGAATCTGATTGATATCTACAGTGCATGTATGAATGTGACACCGCAGGATGTTGTCAAAGAATTCGATGGAAAAGGATATGGAGATTTTAAAACGGCAGTCGGAGAGGCAGTTATCTCAGTGCTGAAACCATTGCAGGATGAAGTTGCCAGACTGGAAAAAGATAAGGCATATATTGATTCTATCATCAAGAACAATGCAGAAAAGGCGAATTATTATGCGACAAAGACCTTGAGAAAGGTGCAGAGAAAAGTGGGATTTCCGGATCGTATCCGCTAAATATAAAATAATTATAAAGTATCTTGTAAGTAGAAGCAAAAGATGATATAATCCTCCTAAAATTATGTCAAAAGGCATAGATTAAAGGAGGATTATTTTTACTATGGAAACAGACCCTGACGGGACACAGATTTTAATGCAACTATTCATACTGGTGCTTCTGACACTGGTGAATGCTTTTTTTGCCGGAGCCGAGATGGCAGTTGTCTCTGTCAATAAGAACAGAGTCAAGGTGCTGGCTGAGGAAGGAAATAAAAAGGCGTTACTCATTCAATCTCTTTTTGAGGATTCTACAAAGTTCTTGTCGACGATACAGGTGGCAATCACATGTGCGGGATTTTTCTCAAGTGCATCGGCTGCAACCGGAATATCGCAAGTGTTAAGTCGCTGGCTGGAACAGTTTCAGATTCCGTATTCCGGAACGATTTCTTTTTTTGGAGTGACAATCTTATTAATGTATTTTAATCTTGTATTTGGTGAACTGGTGCCGAAGCGGATCGCACTGCAAAAAGCGGAGGCTTTCTGTTTTTTTACGGTACAGCCGATTTATACGGTTTCAAAAATATTATCGCCGTTTATTAAGTTACTTTCTGTATCAACCAATGCATTTTTACATTTAATTGGTATGAAGACGGAGGATTTAGAGGAGGCGGTCTCAGAAGAAGAGATTAAAGCTTTGCTGGAGATGGGAAACAGCCGTGGGATTTTTGAGGAACACGAGTATGAGATGATCAATTCGGTATTCTCTTTTGATGATAAGAGTGCAAGAGATGTAATGACACCGAGAAGAGAAGTGTTTACGATAGATATCGCTGATTCGTTTGAAGACAATATTGAGGCGGTTTTAGAGTCAAGACATTCTAGAATTCCTGTTTATGAAGAAAGTATAGATAATATTATCGGAATTTTACATATGAAAGATCTTATGATCGCAATGCAGAAAAAGCTTGTGGATCAAGAAGATATACGACCGTTTTTGGAAAAGCCATTTTTTGTGCCAGATAGCAAGGATGCTGATGAATTGTTTCGGGAATTGCAAAGAACACAGAATCATATGGCAGTTTTGATTGATGAGTATGGAGGATTTTCAGGAATTGTCACTGTGGAAGATTTGGTTGAAGAGATTGTAGGAGAGATTAATGAAGAGCATGACTGTGTGACACCGGAGATTGTGCAGATTGAAGAGAAGAGATATATGGTAGATGGAACAATGCTGATTGAAGATTTGAATGAAAAACTAGATTTGAATCTGAAGACAGAGAATTATGATACCGTTTCCGGATTTTTGATTGAAATTTTGGGATATATTCCGGAAAGCTTAAAACATGAAAAGGTTGTTGTGGAGAATGTTTCTTTTGAAATTCGAGAGCTAAAAGATAACCGCATCTCAAAAGTATTGCTGACAATTGAATAGAGATGATCCCAAATAAATAATGGAGCTGATGCAATGCGGATAAAAAATATCCGCAGAGCACCAGCTCTGTTTTTAGTTGTCTTCCTCTGAATTGTCCATAGTGTAAGTCTGACGTTTTCTAGCCATCTCATCACTCTCTAAATATTCATCGTAAGTTGTAATCTTATCAATTAATTTTCCGCCCGGAACAATCTCCATGATACGGTTTGCAGTTGTCTGTACAACCTGATGGTCACGGGATGCGAATAAAAGTACCCCTGGGAATTTGATCAATCCGTTGTTCAGTGCAGTGATAGATTCCATATCAAGATGGTCAGTAGGCTCGTCAAGTACCAATACGTTAGCGCCTGAGATCATCATTTTAGATAAAAGACAACGTACTTTTTCTCCACCGGAGAGTACTTTTACTTTTTTGACACCGTCGTCTCCGGCAAATAACATTCTGCCGAGGAAACCACGTACATAAGTGACATCTTTCTCTTCGGAATACTGTGTCAGCCATTCAACGATTGTATCGTCATTGTCAAATTCACGAGTACTGTCTTTCGGGAAATATGCCTGAGAAGTTGTCACTCCCCATTTGTATGTTCCTTCGTCCGGCTCCATTTCGCCCATTAAGATTTTAAATAAAGTTGTCTTTGCAAGTTCATTGCCTCCGACAAAAGCGACTTTGTCTTCACGGTTGATTGTGAAAGAAAGGTTGTCTAACACTTTTACACCGTCGATTGTCTTAGATAAACCTTCCACAGAAAGCACTTCGTTTCCGATTGTACGGTTTGGACGGAAATCGATGTATGGGTATTTTCTGCTTGATGGTCGGATATCATCTAACTCGATTTTTTCAAGGGCACGTTTACGAGAAGTTGCCTGTTTTGATTTGGAAGCGTTGGCGCTGAATCGAGAAATAAAGTCCTGCAGCTCTTTGATTTTTTCTTCTTTTTTGCGGTTCGCTTCTTTCATTTGACGAATGATAAGCTGGCTTGACTCATACCAGAAGTCATAATTTCCGGCGAATAACTGAATCTTTCCGTAATCAATATCTGCAATCTGTGTACATACTTTATTCAGGAAGTAACGGTCGTGGGATACGACAATTACTGTGTTATCAAAGTTGATCAAAAATTCTTCCAGCCATGCGATGGCATCTAAATCCAAGTGGTTTGTAGGCTCGTCCAGAAGAAGAATATCCGGATTTCCAAATAAAGCCTGTGCAAGAAGTACTTTGACTTTTTCTGAACCAGTCAGATCTTTTAAGTATTTGTAATGCAGCTCGGTATCAATTCCGAGACCATTCAATAATGTAGCGGCATCAGACTCTGCCTCCCAACCGTTCATTGTGGCAAATTCGCCTTCTAATTCACTTGCTTTGATTCCGTCCTCGTCAGTGAAATCTTCTTTTGCATATAACGCTTCTTTTTCTTTCATGATTTCATACAGTCTCTGGTTTCCCATAATAACGGTATCTAAAACAAGGTATTCGTCATATTTGAAGTGATCCTGTTGCAAAAATGAGAGACGTTCTCCGGGAGTGATGATAACCTCTCCTTTTGTCGGCTCTAACTGTCCGGATAAGATTTTTAAAAATGTGGATTTACCGGCGCCGTTGGCACCAATCAAACCATAGCAGTTGCCTTCTGTAAATTTTACATTTACATCTTCAAACAATGCCTTTTTGCCGACACGCAATGTAATATTACTTGTGCTAATCATATATGCATTCCCTCCATGAGATTTCTTTTCTTATTTTAATAAGTTTTCGGTGTTTTCCACCGCCTATCTTACCACGGGAAAGGGAAAATGGCAAGACGAGAACATCTTAATCTGTTAATTTGCGGAAAATAGGTATATAATAAAGAACGGAAAGCGAGGGAAACAGTATGACAAAGGCTAGTTTAGTTTTAGAAGGCGGAGCAACAAGAGGAGTGTTTACATCAGGAGCGTTGGATTATCTGATGGAGAAAAATGTGTACCTGTCACATGTGATTGGGGTATCTGCCGGATCCTGCAATGGAGTCGATTATGTCTCGAAACAGATAGGAAGAACAAGAGACTGTATGATTCACAAAGAAAAAGAGTATGATTATTATATGGGAATCCGAAAATTTATCAAAGAAAAAAGCTTGCTGAACATGGATATGATTTTTGATAAGTATCCGAATGAGATTTTTCCATTTGACTATGATACGTATTTTGCGTCAGATATGGAGTTTGAAGTTGTGACGACGAATTGTATTACTGGAAAGGCAGAATATATGAAGGAAAAAAGTGATAAGGAACGACTGATGAAGATCTGCCGTGCATCCAGCAGTATGCCACTTGTCTCCCCAATCGTCAATGTAGATGGAGTTCCGTATCTGGACGGAGGACTTGCAGATTCCATTCCGATCAACAGAGCAACAAAGCTTGGCAATAAAAAGGTTGTGCTGATACTTACAAGAAATATGAAATACCGAAAGAAACTGATGACAAGAGGGGAACATCGCCTGTATCAGTCTGCATATAAAAAATATCCGAAACTGGTGGAAAGTATTCGAAGAAGACCGATTGTGTACAACCGGACGATGGATTGGGTGGAAAGTTTGGAAAAGAGAGGAAAAATTTTTGTGCTGCGTCCTCAGATCAAACCGGTATCTCGGTTGGAAAAGAACTATGATTCTCTGATGAACTTTTATGAGCATGGATATCATCTGATGGAACGACAGTATGATGCACTGATGGAATATTTGGAAAAATAAAAAGAAGGATGGGATTATGAAAAAACATAGTCCTGTCCTTCTTGACTGTCCCTATTGATAGAGTACTTCCTGAAGGTATAATCCTTTCGGGTCAGCAGGTGCACTTGCTGCCACGTCTGAGTTTGAATCAAAAATCAGTTCAATATCTTCTTTTTTTCGATTGCCGACACCGATATCGAGAAGTGTGCCAAGTATCATACGCGCCATGTTATGGAGAAAATCATTGCCGTGCAGCGTGATCTGAAGTTCCTCTCCGTCATCGTAAACGTCAATGTCATAAATTTCTTTGACAGTAGATTTATTTTTCTTTACCGTAGAAAATTTTTTGAAATCATGTTTCCCAACAAGCAGAATTGCTGCCTGTTTCATCAGATCCACATCAGGTCTTTTGAAAGAGTGATAAACGTATTTGCGTTCGAATACACTTGGAACTTCGCTGACAGAGATGCGGTACATGTATATTTTGGAAGTTGCATTCAGGCTCGCATGAAAGCGCTCAGGTTTCTCCTCAATATCAGTAATCGCAATATCCATCGGAAGATAGCGGTTCAAGTAATGCTGAATCTCGATCAGGGTCATATCTGTTGTAGTCTTAAAACTTGCGACCTGACCGTACGCATGCACGCCAACTTCAGTTCTTGATCCACAGAAAAGCTCGATATCTTCGTTTGTCATCTTTTTGATCACTTCTGTAATCTTGTTCGCAATAGTGTTGGTTGATTCGTCTTTGCCAAGGCGCTGCCAGCCTTGATAACGGCTTCCGTCATATTCGATTGTCAATTTTATATTTCGCATAATGTTCTCCTTGTGTTATACTATGTTTTGTTCAGTATAGCAAAAAATAAGAAAGAAGAAAAGACGTTTGCAAGAAAGGAATCAGGATGAGTATAGAAAAGAAAAAAGTAGAAGATTCTAGAGTGGAGACAGTGCACATTGTAAGACCAAATCATTTGAATGGAGCAAACCGTCTGTTTGGCGGAATTTTGATGCAGTGGATTGATGAGGTTGCGGGACTTGTCGCAAAAAGACATGCCAAAACGAATGTGATAACTGCATCTGTAGATAACTTGAGGTTCCTGAAGGGGGCTTATCAAAATGAAGTGATTGTTTTGATAGGAAAACTTACGTATGTTGGAACTACTTCTATGGAAGTGCGGGTGGACACTTATGTCGAGGATGCAGAAGGTATCCGTCGTCCAATCAACAGAGCATATTTTTGTATGGTGGCATTGGATGAAAATGATAAGCCGGTTAAAGTGCCGGGATTGATTTTGGAGACGGAATCGGAAAAGGCAGAATGGGAGAGTGGAAAAAGAAGGCGACAGATGAGAAATATTCGAAAAATGGAAGGATTTTAAACGAGGACACGAGCCTGGCTTGTGTCCTCATTTAAACATGCGCTGTGAGGAATCTTAGGGATTCTGTTTTTTCAGCATGGACATTACCATTTGAATCGTCCGGTCAATCTGTTCCTTTTCTTTCTGCGTTTTCCCCTCTTTTATCAATTCTAGAATCAATGAAATTTCATCAGGGGAAAACCGGATTCCTTTTTTATTTGCGTTTGTGATAAGTGTCATCAAAACAGGGGCGAGTGCACGACCGGATTTTCCGGACGTCTGGGCGGCAGCTGTCTTGATCAACTCTACCTTTATCGGATCCATATTTTTTAGCATAGGGTCATTTAACCAATCAATCATGTTCTTGTTCTCCTTCTTTGTTTTGGGTTTCGTTTTGAGGTTCTGTTTCAGTTTCGCTTTGGGTTTCTTGTGAAGACATTGTGTTGTACATATCAAACATAGCCTGCTGTTCTGGCGCAAGCATATTTTTCATCATGGCCATCGGATCAAAGTCCGGGTCTGTGTTCCCATCAGAATCTGCAGTTTCATTCATATTTTGAAACACCTCCATCATATCCATCATATTCATGAGCATGTCAAATGTTTCTCCAAACTGTGCAGGAATATAAGGTCGGATTTCCTGAATGATATGAAAAGGAGAGAATGTTTTCTTTTTAAAATCCTGTGAGTAGACATCGCTGTGAAAGCGTTGAAAAAAATCTATGGTGTGCTGCAGTTCCAAAAATTTTGTGTATACAGCTAGAAAGCGTTGGTTTTCCGGAGGGGTATATGGAATCAGCAGCTTCAGGATTTGCAGACTTTGTGTGGAAATCAGTTGATCAAAAGGGGTCATTTTTTCAAAATCATGATCTTCCATAGTCACTCCTAAATCTAACGTTGTAAATATATATGAGGAGAAGGGCGAAATTATGAAATGAACATATAATATAACATAGAATAACTGGAGGTATAGGCAAATGAAACATAAGCTCATTATAGATGGAAATGCAGTTTATGAACTGGATTTGAAATGTGCAGCAAAAAAAGCAGGAAAAAAAACTGTGAAAACAAACAAGGACAAAAATAGGGAGACGAAAAAATAAAATTCCGGCCGGGTTTAAACCAGCCGGAATTTTTTGGAAGGATTAGCAGCAGCCATCTCCGAATCCATTGCCACAGCCACAACCGTTGTTGGATCCGCTTCCAAATCCGCCACAGCAGAATAACAGAAGGATAATCCAGATACAGCTGTCTCCACAGCCGTTGTTGTTGCCGCTAAATCCGTTGCCGCATCCGCCGCAGCAGAATAAAAGTAAAATAATCCATAAGCAGGAATTGTTTCCAAATCCAGATCTTTCGTTTCTTTCACAGCCACATCCACAGTTTGTTGCACTTAAATCACTCATAATTGAGCCTCCATATAATTTGTTTACACTTCATAATATGTAGCAGGGCTTATTTATGTTTCCTGAAAAAAGAAAATATTTAGAGGGGAAAGAAAACGAACAAAAAAAGGACTGTTTCATATTTTAAATTAAAAAGGAAACAGATCCTTATGAAACGGGTAAAGCAAATCGTTCAATATTGGTGTGATGATGTTATAAAGGGAAAATATCTTGGGAAAGGGGTGGTGGCAGTAGTGCTGGATACAGGGATTGCTCCCCATCCGGATTTTCAGAATAAAGTGCTGGCATTTCGAGATTTTGTAAATGGACAGGAAGTCATCTATGATGACAATGGTCATGGGACGCATGTGTGCGGAGTCCTGGCTGGGAATGGAAATTCCTCTGAGGGAATATACGGGGGAATTGCTCCGGAGTGTGATTTGATCGTCTTAAAGGTATTAGATCAAAAAGGAAATGGTAATGTGACGGAAGTGATGAAGGCGTTTCGATGGCTCTTAGAAAATCAAAAAAGATATCATATACGTATTGTAAATATTTCTGTGGGAATGCTGCCGCAATCAGACGAGAGAGAAGAAGAAAGATTAATCAATGGCGTGGAGGCGCTTTGGGATGCGGGGTTGGTTGTCGTGGCTGCTGCGGGAAACTTAGGACCGAAGGAGGGGACGATTACAACACCGGGGGACAGCAAAAAGATTATCACGGTTGGAGCTTCTGATGACCAGTATTATATAGACCAAAGGGGAAGCACGAAGAAACACTATTCCGGGAGAGGACCCACAAAAGAATGTGTATGTAAGCCGGATGTTGTAGCGCCAGGCTCCTATATTCGCTCCTGCAATGCGAAATTTGCGAGGCAGAGAGGACAGCCGTATGTGGTGAAAAGCGGCACATCGATGGCAACACCAATTGTATCCGGTGCGATTGCGGATTTATTGAGTAAATATCCGGAGATGTCCAATGTGGAAGTCAAGCTCAAACTTCGCGAGAGCAGCAGTGATATGGGGGCAGATTACAATCGTCAGGGGTGGGGGCAACTAAATATAAAAAAACTTTTAGAATAATTCCAGTTTTAAATTGACAGTAAAAACATTTTTTTATATGATAGATAGAAATACTTAAAGAAAGTAAGCGAATAAAAAGACAGGTCGAGGAAGGTATCCGATATGAAACTATTAGAAGAAAGAATCAAAAAGGATGGAATAATAAAGGAAGGAAATGTTCTGAAAGTAGACAGCTTTTTGAACCATCAGATGGATATTGATTTGTTCAATGAGATGGGAAAAGAGTTTAAACGTCTGTTTGCAGACAAACCAATCAACAAAATTTTGACAATTGAGGCTTCGGGAATTGGGATTGCCTGTGTAGTAGCACAGCATTTTGGTGTTCCTGTTGTGTTTGCAAAAAAGACACAGAGCATCAATATTGACGGAGAAGTGTATTCTACAAAGATTGAATCGTTCACGCATAAAAAAGTATATGATGTCATCGTATCAAAAAAATACATTGGTCCGGAAGATCATATTTTAATCATTGATGATTTCCTTGCAAATGGGTGTGCAATGGAGGGGTTGATTGACCTGGTACAAAGTGCAGGAGCGACTGTTGAGGGAATTGGAATTGTGATTGAAAAAGGACAGCAAAAAGGCGGGGATATGATTCGAAGCAAAGGGCTGCATTTGGAATCGCTTGCAATCATAGAAGATATGGATTGTGTAAATAAAACGATTACATTTCGTTAAAAAGTAAAGGTGTCAAGAAAAAAAGCTTGACACCTTATTTAAAATCGTTTATGATAGCAAAGGTGATGAAAATGAATGAGATTCTAGAACAGGCACTATTATATGATTTTTATGGTGAACTGCTTACCAGTCACCAAAAAGAAATATACGAGCAATTCGTATTGGAGGATTTATCTCTGAGTGAGATTGCGGAAGATGCAGGAATCAGCAGACAGGGTGTGCATGACCTGATTAAACGTTGCAACAAGACGTTGGAAGGTTATGAAGCAAAACTGCATTTGGTAGAAAAGTTCCTGTCAATCAAAGAAAAGGTTCACCGCATGAATGAGCTTTTGGAAAAGGAAGATGTGAGAAACAGCGGGGAAGACCAATTGATACAGGAAATCAGAAAGATTTCAGGAGAGATAATAGAGGAGTTATAATATGGCATTTGACAGTTTATCAGAAAAACTACAGAATGTATTCAAAAATCTTCGGAGCAAGGGACGTTTGACGGAGAATGATGTCAAGGCGGCGCTCAAAGAAGTGAAGATGGCTCTCTTAGAAGCAGATGTTAACTTTAAAGTAGTGAAAGGCTTTGTGAAGGATGTTCAGGAACGTGCAATAGGACAGGACGTTATGAATGGACTGAATCCGGGGCAGATGGTAATCAAGATCGTAAATGAAGAGTTGATCAAGCTGATGGGCTCTGAGACGACAGAGATTAAGCTGGAACCTGGACAGGCGACAACCGTGATTATGATGGCGGGTCTGCAAGGTGCCGGTAAGACGACAACAACTGCTAAGATTGCCGGAAAGTTAAAATTAAAAGGGAAAAAGCCATTGTTGGTAGCGTGTGATGTGTACAGACCGGCTGCGATCAAGCAGCTACAGATTAACGGTGAGAAGCAGGGTGTGGAAGTATTCTCTATGGGAGAAAATCACAAACCGGCGAATATCGCCAAGGCAGCTTTGGAACATGCGGCGAAGAATGGTAACAATATAGTAATTTTAGATACGGCGGGTCGACTTCATATTGATGAAGATATGATGGCAGAGCTGCAGGAGATTAAAGAAACTGTGACGGTGCATCAGACGATTTTAGTTGTGGATGCCATGACCGGACAAGATGCGGTCAATGTGGCGAGCAGTTTCAATGAGAAAATCGGAATTGACGGTGTGATTGTTACAAAGCTAGATGGTGATACAAGAGGTGGTGCTGCACTTTCCATCAAAGCAGTTACCGGAAAACCGATTCTTTATGTTGGTATGGGTGAAAAGCTTTCCGATTTGGAACAGTTTTATCCAGATAGAATGGCTTCCCGTATATTGGGTATGGGAGATGTCTTGAGTCTGATCGAGAAGGTCGGAGAAGATATTGACGAAGAGAAAGCCAAAGAGATGTCGCAGAAGTTGAAAAAAGCACAGTTCGATTTTGAAGATTACCTTGAGAGTATGAAGCAAATGAAGAAGATGGGTGGCCTTGCGAACATCATGAGTATGATGCCGGGACTTGGCGGAGCTAAGATGAAAGACATTGATTCAGAAGAGAGTGAGAAAAAGATGGCGCAGATTGAGTCCATTATCTACTCGATGACGATCAAAGAACGCCGGAATCCGGATATTTTAAATCCATCCAGAAAGCGCAGAATTGCGAAAGGCGCAGGGGTGGACATCAGTGAAGTGAACCGGCTCGTGAAGCAGTTTGAGCAGTCTAAGAAGATGATGAAACAGCTTCCGGGTATGATGGGTGGCATTGGTGGTAAAAAAGGAAAGTTCAGACTTCCTTTTTAACACATAGATAAAAAAGAAAAAGAAAGTTAAAAGAAGAGGTGACTACAAATGGCAGTAAAAATTAGATTAAAAAGAATGGGACAGAAAAAAGCTCCTTTTTACAGAATCGTTGTTGCAGATGCAAGATCTCCAAGAGATGGTAAATTTATCGAAGAAATCGGTACTTACGATCCAAACCAGGAACCAAGCGTATTCAAAGTAGACGAAGAAGCAGCTAAAAAATGGTTAAACAACGGAGCTCAGCCAACAGAAATGGTTGGTAAGATTTTCAAAGCAGCTGGTATTGAAAAATAGGCTGTACCACGGAGGTGGGTGTAATGAAGGAATTAGTAGAAGTAATTACAAAAGCATTAGTAGATGATCCGGAAAGCGTTGTCGTTACGGAAAAAGTGGAAGGAAAAACTATTATCGTTGAAGTGCGTGTGGCAGATTCTGACATGGGAAAAGTAATCGGCAAGCAAGGAAGAATCGCGAAAGCAATTCGCTCCGTCGTAAAGGCAGCGGCTGCTAAAGAAGATAAAAAAGTAATCGTAGACATCGCGTAATTGCGGTGTCTATTTTATCATAAAACGTAGAGTGGAAAGGAGAATTTCATGGAGCAGTTATTGCAGGTGGGAGTGATTTCCTCCACACACGGTGTGCGTGGAGAAGTAAAAGTATTTCCGACAACTGACGATGTGAAACGATTTAAAAAGTTAAAAAAAGTAATTTTGGATACAGGAAAAGAACAATTGCCGTTGGAAATTGAAGGAGTTAAATTTTTTAAACAATTTGTAATCCTGAAATTCAGAGGGATTGATAATATAAATGATATTGAAAAATATAAAGGGAAGCGTCTTTTGGTTGACCGTGAACATGCAGTGAAATTAAAAAAAGATGAATATTTTATTGCTGATATGATTGGGATGGACGTATTCACGGAAGATGGAGAACTGTTTGGAGCGCTGAAGGATGTGATGGAAACAGGAGCAAATGATGTCTATATCATCGAGATGTCAGATGGCAAAGAAGTTCTTGTCCCTGCAATCAAGCAGTGTATTTTAGATGTAGATATTGAGAATAGAAAGATGGTAATTCATTTACTGGAAGGGCTGGTATAGAGGATGCATTTTCATATATTAACATTATTTCCGGATATGGTGATGAACGGATTGAGCACGAGTATTATCGGGAGAGCAATGGCAAATGAGCTTTTGACGATTGAAGCAGTGAACATCCGAGATTTTGCAGAAAACAAACATAATCGTGTGGACGATTACACATACGGTGGAGGAGCGGGAATGCTTATGCAGGCAGGACCTGTCTACGGCGCTTATCGGTCAGTGGCAGAAAAGGCAAAGAGTAAGCCCAGAGTGATTTATCTTTCACCACAGGGACAGACATTTTCGCAGAGTATGGCGGAAGAATTCGCGCAAGAAGAAGAGCTTATCTTTTTGTGTGGACATTATGAGGGGATTGATGAACGCGTTCTGGAAGAAATAGTAACAGACTATGTATCAATCGGGGACTATGTGCTGACAGGAGGGGAACTTCCGGCGATGGTAATGATCGATGCGGTATCACGATTGATTCCCGGGGTGCTCCATAATGATACATCTGCGGAATTTGAAAGCTTTCAGGACAATCTGTTGGAATATCCGCAGTATACAAGACCGGAAGAATGGCATGGAAAGAAAGTGCCGGAGATTCTGCTTTCCGGACATCATGCAAATATTGAGAAGTGGAGAAGAGAACAATCTGTGATTCGTACAGCGGAAAGAAGGCCTGATTTGTTAGAAAAAGCAGATTTGACACAAAAAGAAAAAGAATTAGTAAAAACACTTGTCAAGGAAAACTAAGTATGGTAGAATAAAGAGCGTTGTGAGAAGAAAGAGATGGTCCTCTGATACAGAATATGTATTAAGAACGTCCAAATTATAAGGAGGTCACACAAGATGAACGATATTATTAAAAAAATTGAAGCTGAACAATTAAAAGCTGAAGTACCAGAATTTAACGTTGGTGATACTGTAAAAGTTTACGGTAAAATCAAAGAAGGAAACCGTGAAAGAATTCAGGTTTTCGAAGGTACAGTGCTTAAGAAACAAGGTGGAAGCACAAGAGCAACATTTACAGTTAGAAAGAATTCTAACGGAGTTGGTGTTGAAAAGACTTGGCCATTACACTCACCAAACGTAGAAAAAGTAGAAGTTGTTCGTAAAGGTAAAGTAAGAAGAGCAAAACTGAACTACTTAAGAGGACGCGTTGGTAAGAGAGCTAAAGTAAAAGAATTAGTAAAATAGTAAATGTGAGGAAGGGACAAGTACATACTGTATATTGTCCCTTTTGTGTTATTAGGGAGAATAGATGGGTCGTTTAAAATTTGGAAAAGAAAAGAAGAGAGTGAATTTTGATCTGCTTCGTGTAGTGGGAATATGGACTTTTCAGATTGCAGTTGTATGTCTGATCGCCTTTGTATTTGTGTGGTATTTTGGACAGAGAGTGAGTACGATCGGAGATTCTATGAAACCGGTATTAGAAAATGGAGATATCACACTCATCAATCGGATTATATATAATGCAAGCAGTCCGAAACGAGGGGACATTATTGCGTTTAAACCGAATGGAAATGAAAATTCGCATTATTATATCAAGCGAATCATTGGGCTTCCGGGGGAGACGGTAGAGATTAAGGACGGAGAGATTCTGATTAACGGAGAAAAGATTGAGGAAGACTATAAGACGACGAAAATCGATGATCCGGGAATTGTAGAAGAGCCAATTACATTGGGCGGTGATGAATTTTTTGTTTTGGGAGATGACAGACAGAATAGTGAAGACAGCCGTATGGCGGATATTGGCAATGTGAAAAGAACAGAGATTGAAGGAAAAGTGTGGTTTGTAATAGCGCCAAAGGATCACTTTGGTTTTGTGAAATAGAGGAGGATAATATGCATTTTCAGTGGTATCCGGGTCATATGACTAAAGCAAAGCGTATGATGCAGGAAAATATAAAGCTGATCGATCTTGTGATTGAACTTGTGGATGCAAGAGTGCCGATCAGCAGCAGAAATCCAGATATTGATGAATTGGGAAAAAATAAGGCAAGATTAATTTTGCTGAATAAATCGGATCTGGCAGAAGATAAACAGAATGACGCATGGGCAGAATACTTTAAGAAAAAGGGATTTGCAGTTGTAAAAGTAAATTCTAAGAAGGGCGGTGGAATCAAATCCATTCAGGGAGTGATTCAGGAAGCCTGTAAAGAAAAGATGGAAAGAGACCGAAAACGCGGTATCTTGAACCGTCCGGTGCGCGCCATGGTTGTTGGAATTCCGAACGTAGGAAAGTCTACATTTATCAACTCGTTGGCGGGGAAGGCGTGTGCAAAGACTGGAAATAAACCGGGAGTTACAAAAGGGAAACAGTGGATCCGTTTGAATAAGAATGTAGAATTATTGGATACACCTGGAATTTTGTGGCCGAAATTTGAAGATCAGACAGTAGGACTGCGACTTGCATTTATCGGCTCTATTAAAGATGAGATTTTAAATACCGAGGAGTTGGCAGCAGAACTGATTCAGTTTATGAAAAAGCATTATGCGGGTGTTTTGGCAGAAAAATATGCTATTACCGAGGTCGAAGATCCGTATGCATGTCTGACTGATATTGCGAAAAACAGACATTGCCTGTTGAGGGGAAGCGAGCTGGACACGAATAAAGCAGCAATGCTTTTGATTGATGATTTCAGAAACGGAAGACTGGGAAAGATTACACTGGAATTTCCGGAAGATTATGAATAGGACAGTCAGAAAAGAGGAGTATTAGATGGAAGAACCAAAGGGAATCTTAAAAGAATTATTAGGTTGGATTGTGTATATCGCGGTTATTATCGGGTTGACATGGCTGATTATAACGTTTGTAGGGCAGCGTACACGAGTAAGCGGGCACTCTATGGAGGCAACTTTACATGATGGGGATAATCTCATTGTGGATAAGCTGTCTTACCGTTTCCGGGATCCGAAGCGATTTGAAATTATTGTATTCCCATATAGACATAAAGAAAATACATATTATATCAAGAGAATCATAGGGCTTCCGGGAGAAACAGTTCAGGTGAAGGACGGATATGTTTATATTGACGGAGAGAAGCTGGATGAAAATTATGGGCTGGAAGTGATGGAAGATGCCGGGATTGCGGCAGAGCCGATTGAACTTGGTGAGGATGAATATTTTGTGCTTGGCGATAACAGAAATCATAGCTCAGACAGCCGTGATCCAAGCGTTGGAATTCTTCACATAGATGAGTTGATTGGAAGGGCATGGATTCGGATCTGGCCATTAGACAGTATTGGGGTGATTCCTCATGAATAAAAAAATTAGTGAAATCAAAGCAGAATTTGAAGCTACAGATAAAGTGATGCTGAACGAGTTGTATGCAAAATATGAGAAGGATGAGCGTACAGGAGTAGTCAATCTGATTCAAAAATATAAAAAACAGGAACAAAAACTTTGTATGGAGCGAGAACGAATTGAGAATATGCGTATTTACGAAAGAAAATACGCACATTTTTCATATATATGCGGCATTGACGAAGTGGGGAGAGGACCGCTTGCGGGACCGGTGGTTGCCGGTGCGGTGATTTTGCCGAAAGATTGTGAGATTCTTTATCTGAATGACTCGAAAAAGCTTTCGGAAAAGAGACGAGAAGAGTTGTATGATGAGATTATGGAAAAAGCGATTGCGACAGGAATTGGCATTGTGAGTCCGGCACGAATTGATGAGATCAATATACTGCAGGCGACTTATGAGGCAATGCGTATAGCGATTCAACAATTAGAGACAGAGCCTGATCTGTTGTTGAATGATGCTGTGACGATTCCGGGAGTGACGATTGATCAGGTGCCAATTATCAAGGGTGATGCGAAAAGTGTTTCTATTGCAGCGGCAAGTATCATTGCAAAGGTTACAAGAGACCGTCTTATGGTTCAGTATGATGATGTGCTGCCTGGATATGGATTTGCGAGTAACAAAGGATATGGTTCTGCGGAACATATCACGGCGTTGAAAACGCTTGGAGCTACACCGATTCATAGAATGAGCTTTATTAAAAATTTTGTTTGAGACTGAAGTGTTAAGTTATAATAGAAGAGATATATAGTGGAAAATAGACGAAAAATAGGAACGAACTATGAGAGGCTTGCAGGAAAATATCTGGAAGCACACGGATATCAGATTATAGAATATAATTTCAAATGCAATGCAGGGGAAATTGACATCATTGCAAAAGATCAGGAGTATCTTGTCTTTTGTGAAGTGAAATACAGAAGGACGGCGAGAGCAGGTTACCCGATGGAAGCAGTATCACTGGCGAAGCGGCGAAGAATTTCAAAGTGTGCACAGTATTACGTTTATAAAAATCAGTGGCATGAGATGCCGTGCCGTTTTGATGTGGTAGGTATTTTGGGAACAGAAGTACAGCTTTTAAAGAATGCATTTGATTTTGTGGAGTGAAAGATAGAATATGAGTATAGGGTTTTCATATAAAAACGATGAAAAAATTTTTACGGAAAAAGTAGAAAATGGTGTTCCGTATTTGGAATACCCACTTCTGGCAGACACCGGATTGGTCCGTCATGGATTTTCGACAAGACTTGGGGGCGTCAGCGAAGGTGTTTGCAGTACGATGAATTTAAGCTTTTCAAGAGGGGATGACGAGTCGGCTGTCCGGGAAAACTATCGGAGGATGGCAAATGCAATCGGTGTAGAGGATGATAGTTTTGTGTTTTCCATGCAGACACACACGACAAATATTCGCGTTGTCACGTCAAAAGACAAGGGAAAAGGCTTGACTACACCGCTTGACTATTCGGATGTGGATGGTCTTGTGACAGATGAACCGGGACTTTGTCTGACAACATTCTATGCGGATTGTGTCCCTTTGTTTTTCTTGGATCCGGTGAAAAAAGTGATCGGTCTAAGTCATTCCGGTTGGAGAGGAACTGTCGGGAAAATAGGGAAAAAGACAGTGGAAGTGATGCGAAGCGAATATGGATGTCATCCAGAAGATATCTTGGCGGCAATCGGACCGTCTATCTGTCAGACGTGTTATGAAGTAAGCGAGGACGTCATTGATGCGTTTAGACAAAATTTTCACCAGCAGTACTGGGAGAAACTGTTTTATAGGAAAACAAATGGCAAATATCAACTGAATCTTTGGAAAGCAAATGAGTTGATATTGGAGGAAGCTGGGATTTTGAAAACACATTTGGCTGTGACGAACTTGTGCACGTGCTGCAACCATGAACTGTTGTTTTCACATCGGGCATCCAATGGAAAGAGGGGAAATTTAGCAGCATTTTTGGCATTGAAATAGGAGGTATATATGATATTACTGGCAGATACAGTAGGAGATGGGGCAGTTACAAAAGAAGTGACGGAAGCTACATCGGAGGCAGTACAAGAAGTCGGAAAGTTTGCGGAATATGTGAATGATAATATTCCGGAACTGATTGGTTTTGGAGTGCGCGTGCTTCTTGCGCTGGTTGTATTTTTTATTGGAACAAAAATTATCAAGCTGCTTCGGAAGATTGTCAGACGCTCTTTACAAAAATCAACGGTAGACAAAGGAGTAGAGCAGTTTGTCGATTCGATGTTAAAGTTTGTATTGTATATTATTTTGATTTTTTCAATTGGAAGTAATTTTGGCATCGACACGACATCGGTAGCGGCATTGCTGGCATCCGGAGGTGTGGCAATTGGTCTTGCTCTGCAAGGCGCACTATCGAACTTTGCAGGCGGTGTTTTGATTTTGATTTTGAAACCATTTGTAGTGGGAGATTATATTATTGAAGACACGAATAAGTGTGAAGGTACTGTAAAAGAAATCCAAATTTTTTATACAAAACTTTCCACTGTTGACAACAAGACTATTGTAATTCCGAATGGTGCATTGGCAAATAACAGTCTTACCAATGTGACTGCAAAGAATGAGCGGAGAATGGATCTTTTGATAGACATATCCTACGAAGCAGATCTTAGAAAGGCAAAACAGTTGATTGAGCAGATCCTAATGGAAGAGGAAGCGGTATTAAAAGAGGAAGAAGTGTTAGTGTTTGTAGATAGTCTTGGGGCAAGTTCTGTAGTGATTGGAACAAGATCATGGGTGAAGACGGAGGAGTATTGGCCGACGAGATGGAGGCTGCTAGAAAGAATTAAGCTGACAATGGACGAAAATGGTATTGAAATACCTTATCAGCAGATGACTGTGCATTTACCGAAAGAAGAGGCTAAACAGTAAATTTTTGAAAAAAGTGTTGCATATTTTTGAAAATGCGATATAATAAAGCTTGTGATTTGTTTTAATCACTTGCTGAAATAGCTCAGTTGGTAGAGCACTTCACTCGTAATGAAGGGGTCGTCGGTTCAAGTCCGATTTTCAGCTGACTAGATTAGAAGTACCGTAACTTCAAGGGAAATCAGTATTTCCAAGAGGGTGCGGTACTTTTTTGTTTAAATGTTTACATGAATGGAGAAGGAGGCAAACAATATGAGTCGAAAAATGCTTTTTTTTGACATTGACGGAACACTTGTGGCAGAGGGAACACATTACCTTCCACAAAGTGCGGTGAATGCAATTCGCAAGGCAAGAGAAAATGGGCATTTGGTGTTTATCAATACGGGACGAACGAGATTTAGTATTGATGATTTTTTAGAAGAGATAGGTTTTGATGGTTATGTCTGTGGATGCGGAACGGCAATTTATGTTGGAGAAAAGACGATTTTTAAAAATACACTTACAAAAGAATATTGTAGGGAAATTATTAAGATGTTAAGAACATGCAATATCACAGCGGTGTTTGAGGAGGAAAATCGTGTGTTCTTTGATGAAGAGCTTCCAGATCATAAAATTCTTCATGATTTAAGAGCAAGGTTCGGTACGAAAGCATTTGATATTCCAAAGTCGCTGGAAGATGGAGAAATTTTATTTGATAAATTTGTAGTATGGGTGAATACAGTGAGTGACTATAAGATGTTCTACAACTATATTTCAGAGAAATTTGATTGTATAGACAGAGGCGCTGGAATGTATGAGATTGTTCCAAAGGGGATTTCGAAAGCGTCCGGTATTCAGATGCTTATGGATTATTATGGAATTTTGCTGGAAGATTGCTATGCGTTTGGAGACAGCACGAACGATCTTCCGATGCTTCAGTTTGTACCAAACAGTGTTGCGATGGGGAATAGCATGAAAGAGATTTTTCCATATTGTGCGTACCGGACTGCAGATTTGGAAGATGACGGGATCGAAAAGGCATTAAGACATTATGGAATTATTTAAAAAATAAGATGAAAAAACAGAGTGCAAGAAGTTGCAGAAATACTTCTTGCACTCTATTTTGATAGTTAGAACTTTTTTAAATACCATTTTTCCAACAGATTAATCAAAGCATACAGCCCCATAGCCATAATACACAAAAGTACAATTGACATGAGTAGCCAGTCTAGCTTAAAGACCTGACTGGAGTAGATAATCAGGTATCCGAGACCATTTCTTGCCGCCAGAAATTCTCCGATAATGACACCCACAAGACATAGACCGATATTGACTTTCATATTGCTGATGATAGCGGGAATGGAGCTTGGCAGTACTACTTTCATCAGTGCATGGAATCTGTTCCCGTGGAGCGTGTAGATCAGTTTGATTTTTTCTTTGTCAGCGTTGATAAATGTTGTGTATAGGTTCAGGATGCTTCCAAAAATTGCGACAGACATGCCGGCGACAATGATTGTAGTGCGAGTTGCACCAAGCCACACAATTAAAAGTGGTGCAAGCGCAGATTTTGGTAGACTGTTTAAAACGACAAGAAACGGTTCTAATATTTCGGAGAGTTTTGGACTGAACCATAAAAGAATTGTCACAAGAAGACTGCACAAAATGACGAGAAAAAAGCTGACAAGTGTCTCGTAAAGTGTGACTGTGATGTGCAGAAAAATACTTTTATCACAGACCATAGACCAAAAACAGGCTGCCACTTTTGACGGACTGCTGAAAATAAAGGAATCAATAAATCCTTTTGAGGCAGTGAATTCCCAAATTCCCAAAAACAAGATGAGAATGAGAAAACGGGAACTGTGAACAATGCGCTTATGCTGTCTCTTTTTTTGCAGAAAATTTTGTTGGGAGACAGAAGTCTCACTCATTGCGGTTCAACTCCTTCCAAATGAGATTAAAATAGGTTTTGAATTCGGGTGCATTTCGTCTGTGGAGCGGCGTGTCTTCTTCGAGAGAGAAGGACAAAGGGATTGTCTGTTGTACGGTGGCAGGTCTTTCGGAGAGAACGATTACCCGGTCTCCCAGGCTGATTGCCTCGGAAAGATCATGTGTGACGAGGATGGCTGTTTTTTGTTCTTTTTTGATAATCTGTCCAATGTCATCTCCTACAGTGAGCCGAGTCTGATAATCAAGAGCTGAGAAGGGCTCATCTAATAGAAGAAGATCCGGTTCCAACACGAGAGTACGGATTAAAGCAGCGCGCTGTCTCATGCCTCCGGACAGTTCAGATGGTCTTGCGTTTGCGAAAGATTCCAGACCATATTGTTCCAACAACTGATGTGCTTTTCTGCGTGTGCGGGCGGTGAGCATATGCTGGATTTCTAAACCTAGAATGACATTGTTATAAATCGTTCGCCATTCAAACAGATGATCTCTTTGTAACATGTATCCAATATTTGTAGTGCTTTCTTTTAATTGTTTTCCATTGATTAGTATTGTTCCGCTTTCCGGAACGAGCAATCCTGCAATGAGTGACAGCAACGTGGATTTTCCACAGCCTGAAGGACCGACAATGCTTATGAATTCCCCCTTTTTCAGGAAGAAAGAAAGGTCTTTTAGTGCAGGTGTTTCTCCTTCTGTATTATGATAAGAATGACTGATGTTTTTCAGTTCAAGAACATGTTCCATAATGCGCCTCCATTTCATATATATCTATTTTATGTGAAAAGGGGAAAAGGGTGCTTGCTAGAAGTAAGAGAAAATAGTATAATCAAGCCTGTGAGGTTACGTGGAAAAGGTGAAAAAGATGAATTATCAAAAAGAACTGGAAAAGCTGATTGTAAAGCTTGAAAAAGAAGAAAAAGTGCCGAGGCTTTTGCTGCACAGCTGCTGTGCACCATGTAGCAGTTATGTCTTAGAGTATTTGAGCAATTATTTTGACATTACTGTTTTCTATTATAATCCTAATATTTTTCCGGAAAGTGAATATACAAAAAGGATTTTAGAACAGCAGATGCTGATCGGAGAGATGAAAGGAAAGCATCCAATCTCTTTTGTTGCGGGCAATTATGACAGGGAGAAGTTTTATGAGCTCGCAAAAGGCTTGGAACACTTGAAAGAAGGCGGAGAGCGGTGTTTTAAGTGCTATGCGCTCCGATTGGAAGAGACAGCGAGAATGGCAAAGGAAGCGGAATTTGATTACTTTACGACGACGCTTACAATCAGTCCAATGAAAAATGCGGAAAAGCTGAATACGATTGGCGCAAAAATAGGTGAAAAATATGGCGTGAAGTATTTACAGTCAGATTTTAAAAAGAAGAATGGATACAAACGTTCCATTGAGCTTTCCAATGAATTTGGACTTTACAGACAAGATTACTGTGGGTGCGAGTTTTCTGTCAGAGACAGGAAACAAGAAAGCACCGGAATCAAGAAAAAATAAACGAAAGAAGGGGACAATATGGCACAGTTATGGGGCGGTCGTTTTACAAAGGAGACGGATCAGCTGGTTTACAATTTCAATGCATCGATTTCGTTTGATCAGAAATTCTATGCACAGGATATGAGAGGAAGTATTGCGCATGTGAAGATGCTCGCAAAACAAGGGATTTTGACCGAGGATGAGCGAGATCAGATCATTGCGGGAATCGAAGGGATTTTGAGTGATGTGGAACGAGGCGTACTTGAAATTTCGGATAAATATGAGGATATTCACAGCTTTGTGGAGGCAACACTTATTGATCGTATTGGAGAACCGGGCAAGAAACTGCATACAGGAAGAAGCCGGAATGATCAGGTTGCACTGGATATGAAACTGTACACAAGGGATGAGATTCAGGTGTTGGATGGACTTTTAAAAGAATTACTGGAAGTTCTTCTTCATATCATGGAAGAAAACACCGAGACATTTATGCCGGGATTCACACATCTTCAAAAAGCACAGCCGATTACACTTGCGCATCATATGGGGGCATATTTTGAGATGTTCCGACGTGATCGTTCCAAACTATACGATATTTACCAAAGGATGAATTATTGTCCGCTTGGTTCGGGAGCACTCGCCGGAACGACATACCCTCTTGACAGAGAGTATACTGCCGAACTTTTGGGATTTGCCGGACCTACATTGAACAGCATGGATTCTGTTGCGGACAGAGATTATGTAATTGAGCTGATGTCAGCATTGTCTACGATCATGATGCATTTGAGCCGTTTTTCGGAAGAGGTGATTATTTGGAATTCGAACGAATATCAGTTTGTGGATATTGATGATGCCTACAGTACGGGAAGCAGCATTATGCCACAGAAAAAGAATCCGGATATCGCAGAATTGGTTCGAGGAAAGACAGGACGTGTCTATGGGGCATTAATGTCGATTTTGACAACGATGAAAGGAATTCCGCTTGCTTATAATAAAGATATGCAGGAAGATAAAGAGTTGGCATTTGATGCGATTGACACAGCAAAAGGATGCCTTGCATTGTTTACAGGGATGCTTCGAACGATGAAATTCCGCAAAGAGAATATGGAAAACAGTGCAAAGAATGGGTTTACCAATGCGACAGATGCAGCGGACTATCTGGTAAATCATGGTGTTGCATTCCGCGATGCACACGGAATTGTAGGACAGCTTGTGCTGTACTGCCTGGAAAAGGATATCGCGTTGGATGACATGACACTAGAAGAATTTAAGGCGATTTCACCGGTTTTTGAGGCGGATATCTATGAGGCAATCAGCATGGAGACATGCGTCAATAAACGTATGACGATTGGCGCGCCTGGAAAAGAAGCGATGGAAAAGGTAATTGCCATCTATGCAAAATATTTGCAGGAATGCGAAAAAACACTTGCATAATCAATTAAAATGCGATAGTATATTTCGAGTAAACACATTTGTTTGCGTGAGAAAGACTTTTGGAAATGAGGAGATAATTATGGAACAGAAATTGAGAGTTGGAATTTTAGGAGCAACAGGTATGGTTGGACAACGTTTTATTTCTCTGTTGGAAAATCATCCGTGGTATGAAGTCGTGACAGTGGCAGCGAGCCCGAGATCAGCAGGAAAGACTTACGAAGAAGCGGTTGGGGATCGTTGGAAAATGAAGACACCAATGCCGGAGGCAGTGAAAAAATTAGTTGTTGCCAATGTAAATGAAGTAGAGAAAGTGGCTGCAGATGTTGACTTTGTGTTCAGTGCGGTGGATATGACAAAAGAAGAGATCAAAGCGATTGAAGATGCATATGCAAAGACAGAGACACCGGTTGTTTCAAACAATAGTGCGCACCGTTGGACAAAGGATGTGCCGATGGTAGTTCCAGAGATTAATCCAGAACATTTTGAAGTAATAGAAGCTCAGAAAAAACGTCTTGGAACAGAAAGAGGATTTGTGGCGGTAAAACCAAACTGTTCGATTCAAAGCTATGCTCCGGTTCTGACAGCATGGAAAGAATTTGAGCCGACAGAAGTAGTGGCAACTACATATCAGGCAATCTCAGGGGCAGGAAAGACATTCAAAGACTGGCCAGAGATGGTAGAAAATATTATTCCGTTTATCGGTGGTGAAGAAGAAAAAAGTGAACAAGAACCACTTCGTATCTGGGGAAAAGTAGTTGATGGAGAGATTGTAAAAGCGGATGGACCGGTAATTACAACTCAGTGTATCCGCGTACCGGTTTTGGACGGACATACAGCAGCTGTATTTGTGAGATTTGCAAAGAAGCCAACGAAAGAGCAGCTGATTGAAAAGCTTGTGAACTTTAAGGGACTGCCGCAGGAATTGGAGCTTCCAAGTGCGCCGAAGCAGTTTATTCAATACTTAGAGGAAGATAATCGTCCACAGGTACAATTGGATGTCAATTTTGAAAATGGTATGGGAATTTCGGTAGGACGTTTGAGAGAAGACAGTGTATACGATTTTAAATTTGTCGGACTTTCTCATAACACAGTACGTGGCGCAGCAGGTGGTGCAATCCTCTGTGCAGAGACACTGACTGCAAAAGGATATATCAAAGCAAAATAAATAAAAATAACATTTGGCGGGGAAGAAGGTTCTTCCCTGCCTTGTTTCTCTTTTTATCCACGGGAGAGGCATTGACGGCAGAGAAAGGAAACCAGGATGGGAAAATCAGTATACATAGCGGAGAAGCCAAGCGTGGCACAGGAATTCGCAAAAGCATTAAAATTGAATACGAGAAAAAAAGACGGATATCTGGAATCTGATGAGGCGATTGTCACATGGTGTGTTGGACATCTTGTGACAATGAGTTATCCGGAGGTGTATGATGAGAAATATAAAAGATGGAGTCTTGAGACGTTGCCGTTTATGCCAAAAGAGTTCAAATACGAGGTGATTCCGAACGTAAAAAAGCAGTTCCAAATTGTGAGTGGCGTGTTGAATCGACAGGATGTGGATACGATTTATGTGTGCACTGACTCCGGGCGTGAGGGGGAATATATTTACCGTCTGGTGGAACAGATGGCAGAGGTGAAAGGAAAGAAAAGAAAACGTGTGTGGATTGATTCCCAGACAGAAGAAGAGATTCTTCGTGGAATCCGTGAAGCGAAAGATCTGGAGGAATATGATAACTTATCCGCATCAGCGTATCTGCGGGCAAAAGAAGATTACCTGATGGGAATTAATTTCTCTAGACTTCTGACGCTGAAATACGGCAATAGTATCTCAAATTATCTTGGTCACAAATACACAGTCCTTTCTGTCGGGCGTGTTATGACATGCGTACTCGGTATGGTAGTGAGAAGAGAGCGGGAAATTCGGGAATTTGTAAAGACGCCGTTTTACAGAGTGCTCAGCAGCATTTCACTGGAAGAAAAGAATTTTGATGGTGAATGGAAGGCAGTGAAGGGTTCTAAATATTTTGAGTCATTGGATCTTTATAAGGAAAATGGCTTTAAAGAGAAGGTGAAGGCAGAAGAACTGATTGCCTATTTAAGCGATGGAGAACCGCTTACTTGCACAGTCACTGCAATTGAAAAAAAGAAAGAAAAAAAGAATCCGCCACTCCTTTATAATCTGGCAGAGCTTCAGAATGAATGTTCCAAACGATTTAAGATCAGTCCGGATGAGACACTTCGGATCGTCCAGGAACTGTATGAAAAGAAACTGGTGACGTATCCGAGAACGGATGCCAGAGTGCTTTCGACAGCAGTGGCAAAAGAGATTCACAAAAATCTGAACGGTCTGTCCAAATATGATATGGTATCTCCTTATCTGAAAGATATTGTTGCGTTTGGAAGTCATAAAGGCTTAGAAAAAACAAGGTATGTCAATGACAAGCAGATCACAGATCACTATGCAATCATACCGACCGGTCAGGGGCTGCAGGCATTGAATAGTGTATCACATACTGCAAGGCAGGTATACGACACGATTGTCAGAAGGTTTTTGAGTATTTTCTATCCTCCGGCTGTTTATCAGAAAGTCAGTATTACAACCAAGATCAAAGAGGAAAGCTTTTTCTCCAATTTCAAGGTTTTGGCAGAGGAAGGATATCTGAAAGTGGTCGGGACCGGAAATGCGGGTAAACAGGATTCGGAAAGTGACATGGACATGAACTTTTTTGAACTGCTTCAGACAGTGAAAAAAGGAACGGTGTTACCGGTAAAGGAATTGACAATCAAAGAAGGAGAGACTTCGCCACCGAAGAGATACAATTCGGGGTCGATTATTCTTGCGATGGAGAATGCGGGGCAGCTCATTGAAGATGAGGATTTGCGCGCCCAGATTAAAGGAAGTGGTATCGGAACGAGTGCAACCAGGGCAGAGATTCTGAAAAAGCTGATTCATATTAAATATTTGATGTTAAATAAAAAAACACAGATCATTACACCGACGCTGCTTGGAGAAATGGTTTTTGATGTAGTGGAACATTCAATCCGCTCACTTTTGAACCCGGAACTTACTGCAAGTTGGGAAAAAGGACTCACCTATGTGGCAGACGGCGAGATTACATCGGATGAGTATATGATGAAGCTGGAACATTTTATTAACAGTCGTACGCAAGGTGTTTTGCGGTTGAGTAATCAGTATCAGCTGAGAGGCTGTTACGATAAGGCGGCAATATTTTATAAAAAAGAAAAACAGACAAAGAAGGGGTAAATTGAAATGGAACAATTAACAGTAAAATCACTTTATAATTTGAAGGAGACAATTGCGAGAGATATTTTTGAAGGAGTGACTTATCCATGGGAGGTTCTTCCGAAAATCAGTTCTTTTATTTTAGAACTAGGAGAGACGTTATCGGAAGAGGAGTATGAAAAAGTCGGTGAGAATGTATGGATTGCAAAATCGGCGACAGTAGCGCCGACAGCTTACATCAATGGACCGGCAATTATTGGGAAAGACGCAGAAGTGAGACATTGTGCGTTTATCCGCGGTAATGCAATTGTTGGGGAAGGAGCTGTGGTAGGAAATTCTACAGAGCTTAAGAATGTAATTCTGTTTAATAAAGTTCAGGTTCCACATTATAATTATGTAGGGGACTCTGTGCTTGGATATAAGTCTCATATGGGGGCTGGCTCGATTACTTCTAATGTGAAATCGGATAAGACATTGGTGACGGTAAAGACACCAAAAGGAGCGATTGAGACCGGACTTAAGAAATTTGGTGCCATGCTTGGCGATGAAGTCGAAGTGGGATGTGGAAGTGTATTGAATCCGGGAACAGTTGTGGGAAGTCATACAAATATTTATCCGTTGTCTATGGTCAGAGAATTTGTACCTGCAGGCAGCATTTATAAAAAACGTGGAGAAGTAATCGAGAAATACGAAAAATAAATATTGACAGTCGGAATAGTCTTGTGTATCATTGTATTAAATCTATAGTACAGATATACAAGACTATTTTTGATGAGGAGGAATGAAGATGCTTGAGATACAAGGACTGAGTAAAAAATATGGTGATTATCTGGCGGTGGATCATGTCAGTTTCACGGTGCCGACGGGAAAGATAGGAATTTTGCTGGGACCAAACGGAGCAGGAAAATCTACGATTATCAAAAGTATTGCAGGTTTGCTCAGGTATGAAGGTGGAATCGGAATTCAGAAGATGGAAGCACATAGCATGGAGGCGAAAAAGATTTTCGCCTATGTTCCGGAATTGCCGGCAATGTTCGATGCATTGACTGTAAGAGAGCATATTGAGTATGTAAGAAAAGCATATGACAGCAACATAACAGACCAAGAGGTGGAAGCAATTCTGACACGATTTGAGTTGGAGGATAAACAGGACAAATTAGGGAATGAGCTTTCAAAAGGAATGATGCAGAAAGTTAGTATTTGCTGTGCGCTGTGTATCAAGCCACAGGTGATTCTTTTAGATGAGCCGATGGTTGGACTCGATCCAAAAGCGATCAAAGAATTAAAAGAAGTGATTTTAGAATTGAAAGAAAACGGAGTTACGATATTGATCAGTACTCATATGCTGGAGATGGTAGAGAATATTTGGGATGTGATGTTTGTGATGGAAAAAGGCCATATTATTGGTTCTTACAGCAAAGAAGAAGTCGGGGATAAAGAACTCGATGCGCTGTTCTTTGAATTGACGGGTGGTGAAAAATAATGAAAGCATTATTGTATATGTCAAAAAGAAAATGGATCAACAAATTAAAGCAGTTAAAGAAAAAGCCGGTGAACCTGATACTTAGCATTGTTTTGGCAGCCTATTTTATTTTTTTGATCACAGTTTCAGTTACGGCTTTAGTAAAAGCAGATTTTCAAACACCATATTGGCTGCTGGCGGCATTGACGGTATGGGGACTTTACAATTTTTTTATTAACTTTGCGACTTATGCAAAACGAAAAGGTGTCATTTTCTATCCAAGCCATGCACATTTTATTTTTACGGCGCCGATTCGCCCCAAAATAATCTTGCTCTATGGCGCAGGATATAATTTTTTGATGACTTTGATTGTGAGTATGGCATTTGTACTTGCTGCAATTCTTGGATTTCATCTTCCGCTTTGGAAAATCGTATCACTGTTTATAGTTCTTGCAGGGGTTGAGTCGGTACTGGAAGGCAGTATTATTATTGGTTTATATGCCAATGAACGATTTTCGCAAAAGACGACTGTTATGCTTACGCGCATGATCTATGTTTTACTTGCAGGTATTACGCTGTTTGGAATTTGGTATTTTCGAACAAAAGGATTTTCGCTGGAAAGTATTATCAATCTGATTGATTTTCCGGGATTGCAGATGCTGCCGATCATTGGATGGAATATTGCAGTTTTTCGACTGATTTTGCTTGGACCTACAACTCTTAATCTTGTATGCAGTGGTTTGTATCTTTTGACTGTAATTGTTATGGCTGTAGTGGCAGTCAAAATGAAATGCAATGGTGGATATTATGAAGATGCGGCAAAATTTGCGGATGATTATGCAGAGATGAAAGCGCGAAAAAATAATGGTGAGATGGTTATGTCCATCGGCAAAAAGAAGAAATTCAAAAGAGCCTCAGTCGAATATAAAGCGTCCGGAGCAAAGGCTATTTTTTACAGACAGTTATTGGAGTATAAAAAAGAAAAATGGTTTATCTTTTCATATATGACATTGTTTTGCATTGGTGCGGATATTTTGTTTTTAAAGGTGATTGATGTTTCGGAATTTGGATCAAAAAGTGCAGTTCTTTTGGGAATTGTGGCCTATCTTGCCATTTTGACAGGAGGATATCTTGGGAAATGGGATAAAGAATTGAAAAATCCGTATCTGTTTCTACTCCCAGATTCTCCGGCAAAGAAAATGTGGTATGCGACTGTGATGGAACATGTGAAAGCGGCGATTGATGGAGCAATTTTGGTGCTTCCGCTTGGGATTGCATGGAAAGTTCATCCGTTTCACATAGTCAGCTGCTGGCTGATCTATGTGTTCCTTCAGGCGATTAAGTTATATACAAAGGTACTGATCGATTCGTTTTTGAGAAACTCTTTGGGAGAAACAGTAAAGCAGCTAGTTCGATTGGGAGTCCAAGGGGGAATTATAGGGATCGGAGTGCTCCTTGCTGTGGTTGCAGTTGTCTTACAGAATTTCAATTTTGCCTTTTTCGTAATTTTAATTTATGGTATGATAATGGCAGTGGTGATTGGACTGTTGACAGTGTCAAGGTTCGCCATCATGGAACAATATGATTAAAAGAAAGAAGGGATCATTGTGTTACAAGATAATTATGTTACATTTGAAATTGGAAAAGCAAAGCATATTGCACTGGTTGCTCATGACGGAAAGAAGAAAGAGCTGGTAGAGTGGTGTGATCAGAATAAGGAGATTTTAAAAAGTCACTTTTTATGTGGAACAGGAACGACATCCCGACTGATTGCGGAAAAAACAGGATTACCTGTAAAAGGTTATAACAGTGGACCGCTTGGAGGAGATCAGCAGATCGGAGCAAAGATTGTGGAAGGACAGATTGATTTTATGATCTTTTTATGGGATCCATTAGAAGCACAGCCACATGATCCGGATGTGAAAGCGTTGCTTCGAATTGCAGTCGTGTATGATATTCCGATTGCAAACAATCTGGCAACGGCAGATTTTATGCTGCATTCTAAATATATGAGTGAGCCATACTGCAGAAAAGTAGAAAATTTTAATAAAACAATTCAGGAACGTGTAGAAAAGATGAAAGAATAAACTATTTGTTGACATCCATATTCGCGTGTGCTATTCTTTAATTATTAAGAAACTTTAGCAGTTTAAAGCGTAACACTTTAAACTGCTAATTTAAAAGAAGGGGGAAGAAGATGGGTGTAAAAGTAATTCTGCTGGTGATTTTTTTTGCAGTGATGGCAGTGGTTGGGATTTATTCTCGGAGACATACAAAAAGTGTAGACGCGTTTGTGCTGGGTGGACGTTCCGTTGGACCCTGGCTCACTGCATTTGCGTATGGGACTTCTTATTTTTCGGCGGTTGTATTTGTCGGATATGCGGGTCAGTTTGGATGGAAATACGGAATTGCATCCACATGGATTGGAATTGGGAATGCAGTTCTTGGAAGTCTTTTGGCCTGGGTTGTGCTAGGGAGAAGGACAAGGGTTATGAGTCAACATTTACGGTCAAAGACGATGCCGGATTTTTTTGGTGAGAGATATCAGAGCAAGAGTCTGAAGATTGTAGCATCGGTCATTGTATTTGTATTTTTGGTTCCATATACCGCATCCATTTACAACGGTCTGTCCCGTTTGTTTGAGATGGCATTTCATGTCCCGTATACATGGTGTGTAGTGACTATGGCAGCATTTACCGCTATATATGTAATTCTTGGAGGGTATATGGCAACTGCGATCAATGACTTTATCCAGGGAATCATTATGTTGATAGGGATTGTAGCAGTTATTATGGCAGTGTTAAACAATCAGGGAGGATTTGTAGAGGCGATTAGAAAGCTTGCACAGATTGAAAGTGATGTGGCATTGACAGCCGGACAACCTGGTGCATTTACATCCTTCTTTGGACCAGATCCAATGAACCTTTTGGGAGTTGTGGTACTGACCTCTCTTGGAACCTGGGGATTGCCCCAGATGATACATAAATTTTATGCTATTAAAGATGAAAAATCGATTAATACAGGAACGGTAATTTCGACAATCTTCGCCATTGTGGTATCGGGAGGATGCTATTTTCTTGGAGGTTTTGGACGTTTGTTTGATGGAAAAGAATTATACGATGAATCCGGAATGATTGTGTTTGACAGCATTATTCCACATATGTTATCTTCTTTACCTGATATTCTGATAGGAATTGTCGTCGTGCTTGTCCTGTCGGCATCGATGTCTACACTGTCCTCACTCGTACTAACATCCAGTTCAACATTGACTTTGGACTTTCTGAAAGATAATATCATAAAAAATATGAGTGAGAAAAAGCAAGTTATTACTATGCAGATTCTGATTGTGTTTTTTATTGTCGTTTCAGTGCTGCTTGCACTTGATCCACCGACTTTTATTGCGCAGTTGATGGGCATCTCCTGGGGAGCGCTCGCTGGAGCATTTCTAGCTCCGTTTTTATATGGGTTGTATTGGAAAGGAGTCACAAAGGCTGCGGTGTGGACAAGCTTTTTTTCTGGAATTGGAATTACAGTATCTAATATGTTCTTTCAATATATCTCATCACCAATCAATGCGGGAGCAATTGCTATGGCAGCAGGTCTTGTCATCGTCCCGATTGTCAGTGTCCTGACTCCCAAAATGGAGAAAGATACGTTAAAGCAGTTATTTGCATGCTATGATGAAAAAGTAGTTATCAGCAAAAAACGTTCGTTAGAAGCCGGAAATAGAGAAAGAAAAGAATCCTGAAAATGGATTCTTTTCTTGTGCAAAGATGAGAATTATGATATTCTAAAAGTGTTCATTCAATAGAGCGTTCGCTCATTATATACATTCATTGGCAGATTCGCTGAAATTACCCACATGGAAATTTGTAAGCAGGAGGTGAGAATAAAAGTATTGACATTTTGAGACAAGTATAATAGTATATTAATTAGAAAAACGAACATAAGTTCGCGGTGTGAAGAAGGAGATACGTAATATGGCAAATGAAGATAAACAAAAAGCGCTGGATGCAGCGATTTTAAAGTTGGAGAAGGATTTTGGAAAAGGTACGGTGATGAAGCTTGGTGATGCAGGGGCGAATGTCTCTGTGGAGACGGTGCCGACAGGTTCTTTAAGTCTTGATATTGCACTTGGTCTTGGGGGTGTACCGAAGGGAAGAGTAATTGAGGTATATGGTCCTGAGTCAAGTGGTAAGACGACGGTTACGTTACATATGATTGCAGAGGTACAAAAAAGAGGCGGAATTGCGGGATTTATTGATGCAGAGCATGCGCTTGATCCTGTCTATGCAAAAAATATTGGTGTAAATATTGATGAATTATACATTTCACAGCCGGATAGTGGAGATCAGGCACTTGAGATTGCCGAGACGATGGTTCGCTCCGGCGCGATGGATATTATTGTAATTGACTCGGTCGCAGCACTTGTTCCGAAACAGGAGATAGAAGGAGACATGGGAGACAGTCATGTCGGTCTGCAAGCGCGTTTGATGTCGCAGGCACTCAGAAAGCTGACTCCTGTTATTAGCAAATCAAACTGTGTTGTGATTTTTATCAACCAGCTTCGAGAGAAAGTTGGTGTGATGTTTGGAAATCCGGAGACGACAACCGGTGGACGAGCTTTAAAATTCTATGCTTCCGTGCGTATGGATGTCAGAAGGATTGAAACTTTAAAACAGAATGGTGAGATGGTGGGAAATCGTACACGTATCAAGATTGTGAAGAATAAGATTGCACCTCCGTTCAAGGAAGCAGAATTTGATATCATGTTTGGAAAGGGAATTTCCAAAGAAGGAGATATTCTGGATCTTGCAACAAAACTTGATCTTGTGAATAAGAGTGGGGCATGGTATGCCTATAATGGAGATAAGATTGGACAGGGAAGAGAGAATGCGAAGATATATCTTGGACAGCATCCGGAAATTATGGAAGAGTTGGAAGAGAAGATCAGAGCGCATTATCATTTGGACGGTTCCGTAGAGAAGGAAGAGGAAGAATAGAATGTATGTCACGAAGATTGAGCCAGTGACAAAGACAAAGTATAAGGTATTCATAGACGGACAGTTTGCCTTTGTATTATACAAAGGAGAGCTGTCCCGATATCATATCGCGCAGGACACAGAGGTGGACGAGAGGCTGGTCAGTCAGATTCTCAGTGAGATTGTGTTAAAACGTGCCAAGCTGCGGGCAATGCATCTGTTGACAGACATGGATCGCACAGAATCGCAACTTCGCACGAAATTAAAGCAGGGATTATATCCGGATGATATTATTGAACAGGCGATGGCTTATGTAAAATCCTTTGGATATGTGGAAGACGAAAATTATGCAAGGCGATTTGTGCTCAGCAGACAGAACAGCAAGAGCAAAAAAGAAATTTATGCATCACTCTGTCAGAAAGGTGTCGCAAAAGAGACGATTGACAAAGTCATGGAAGAGTGTTATGAGATGGAAGAGGAACGGGGAGCAATTCAAAAAATTCTTGAAAAAAAGAGATTTTGTGCAGAGAAGGCGACAGAAGCAGAAAAAGCGAAGATTTGCGGGTATCTGCTAAGAAAAGGTTTCCGTTACGAGGACATCCGTCAAGTAATACAAGTTTCTGAATGGAATACTTGACATAATTGTGAAAAGAGTATAAAATTTAAGTGTTGTATTTGTACAATGAAAATTAAATAAGGAGGTGCTCCTGTGCCAACAATAATTACTATAATTATTGCTGTAGTTGCATTCATTGTTGCAGCGGTCATCACTCGTTTCCTGACGATTTCAAGCCTGACAAAAGACGCAGATTCGAAGATCGGAAGTGCGGAGACTCGGGCGAGAGAAATTATTGATGATGCATTGAAAACTGCTGAGACAACGAAAAAAGAAGCGCTCTTGGAAGTAAAAGAAGAGTCTATCAAGACAAAGAATGAACTCGAAAAAGAGACAAAGGAAAGACGATCTGAATTACAACGCTATGAGAAAAGAGTGTTATCCAAGGAAGAAGCTTTAGACAAAAGATCAGAAGCAATTGAGCAGCGTGAAGCAAACTTTACGGCGAGAGAAGAGCAAATTAAGCAGCGTGAAGCGAAAGTAGAAGAGCTTAATCAGCAAAGAGTACAGGAACTAGAAAGAATCTCAGGATTAACCTCCGAACAAGCAAAGGATTATTTGTTAAAAACTGTTGAAGATGATGTCAAACATGACACTGCGAGGATGATCAAAGAATTGGAAACGCAGGCAAAAGAGGAAGCTGCCAAAAAGGCAAGAGAGTATGTCGTAACAGCGATTCAGAAGTGTGCGGCAGATCATGTTGCGGAGACTACAATTTCGGTTGTACAACTTCCAAGTGATGAGATGAAGGGAAGAATTATTGGTAGAGAGGGACGAAACATTCGTACACTCGAGACAATGACAGGAGTAGAATTGATTATAGATGATACTCCGGAAGCTGTCGTTTTATCAGGATTTGATCCGATCAGAAGAGAAGTTGCGAGAATTGCTCTCGAGAGATTGATTGTAGATGGAAGAATTCATCCCGCAAGAATTGAAGAAATGGTAGAGAAAGCACAAAAAGATGTGGAATTGATGATTCGTGAAGAGGGAGAGGCAGCAGCTTTAGAAGTTGGAGTACATGGTATTCATCCAGAACTGATTCGTCTGTTAGGAAGAATGAAATTTAGAACCAGCTATGGGCAGAATGCATTGAAGCATTCCATGGAAGTAGCGCAGTTATCCGGACTTCTCGCAAGTGAGATTGGTTTGGATGTCAGGGTTGCGAAGAGAGCTGGTCTTTTACATGATATCGGAAAATCAATCGATCACGATGTGGAAGGCTCCCATATTCAGATTGGTGTGGATCTTTGTAGAAAATACAAAGAGTCGCCGGTTGTGATTAACGCGGTAGAAGCGCATCATGGTGATGTAGAGCCGGAATCGTTAATTGCATGTATCGTTCAGGCGGCAGATACAATTTCTGCAGCAAGACCTGGCGCAAGAAGAGAGACATTGGAAACATATACAAACAGATTAAAACAATTAGAAGATATCGCCAACCAATTTAAAGGTGTCGATAAATCTTTTGCTATTCAGGCAGGTAGAGAGATTCGTGTCATGGTAGTTCCAGAACAAGTGTCTGATGCAGACATGGTACTGATGGCTAGAAATATTTCAAAACAAATTGAGTTTGAATTGGAATATCCTGGACAGGTTAAAGTGAATGTGATTCGTGAATCACGTGTTACAGACTATGCAAAATAGTCACAATAAATGAAAACGATTCCCATATATCAAGTTGATATATGGGAATTTCTATATATTGGAGGGATATGAGATGGGTGAAAAAGTAAAAAGGATTAAACGAGAACTGAAATACAGAGGAACGATATTGGATATGTATTGTGATCATGTTGAGGTGAACGGACATATTGCAAAATGGGACTATCTGCAGCATAAAGGTGCAGCTGCGGTGATTCCTGTTACAAAAGAAGGAAAGATTTTGATGGTAAGACAGTATCGAAATGCGTTGGACAGGTATACATTGGAGATTCCGGCCGGAGCTTTGGATACACAGGGGGAACCCGGCAAAGAGTGTGCGGCAAGGGAATTGGAGGAGGAGACGGGATTTCGCTCAGAAGATTTGGAATGGCTGATTACATTGAGAACAGCGGTGGCGTTTTGTAATGAGAGAGTGGAAGTATACGTCGCAAAAAATTTGATACCATCCAAGCAGAATTTAGATGAAGATGAGTCGATTGACGTAGAGGCTTACACAATGGAGGAGTTAAAAGAGAAAATTTTTTCCGGAGAGATTGAAGATTCTAAGACGATTGCTTCGCTGATGTCATATGCAGTAAAAATAAAAGCATAAACGGATGGACCTTGCATATAATGAAATATCCTAAGTTGAAGTGTGAAAGACGGGAGGTAGATATGTGAGGTCATACAGAAGTAAAAATCAATTTTTTGCAATGTTTCTGCTGGGTGGTTTTTTAATTGGTATTTTGTATGCGAATTTGATTTCTGACAGGTATATTATGTCGGGCGGAATTTTCGATGACGGTTTCTTGAAGCAATATGCTAAAACCGATATTGTGGCAGAAGAATATTTGTGGTATATCCTGCGAGCAAGACTTGTCCCTTTTTGTGTGATATGTATTTTAGGATGTATGAAATGGAAGAAAACAGTTGTTGGACTGTGCATTGGCTGGACAGGCTTTTCAGGTGGCGTTGTAGCAGTTTCTTCTGTAATTTCTCTTGGAATGAAAGGAATTCTATTGTGTATTGTGGGAATGTTGCCGCAGATTCTTTTTTATGGGTTCGCATACGTGATTCTGCTATGGTATCTGTACACATATCCGAACGGGAGATGGAATATAAAAAAGACGGCAGCAGCAGGAATTTCTATGGCTGTTGGGATGATTTTAGAAGTGTATACGAATCCCATATTAATGAAATTAGTTATTGGATTATTGTGAAACGAGAGTTTGCCTTAGGTTGCAAACTCTCGTTTTTTTAAATGACAGCTTAAATACAGGATGCTTAGAATACTGACAGAAAGTTGACTTGCAAGGAGTCCCCAAAGATAACCATTCAATCCAATCTGTGGGATAAAAACAATCACTCCGATAATGCGTATGAAGAGTCCAAAAGTATTTATCAGAAAAGAGATTGTTGTATTTCCAAGTCCGTTTATGATACTGATGAGCGTAGAATTTGCATATAGAAATGGACAAATCCAGGAAAGGGTCAGTAAAAAATTTCCGGCAAGCTGACTGTGGAATAAGATGGTTCCAATCCAGTTCCCGAATAGGAGAAAGAGTATACAGCAAAAAAAACCAAGAGAAAAACAATAAAGTATAACCTTTTGGATGAGTTTCTTTAGCTGTTTCCAGTTGTTTGAAGTTTGAATCTCTGTAACTGTAGGAAGAAGCATCGTAGAGACAGCGTTTGTAATTGCGGATGGAAACAGAATACACGGCAAAGCCATTCCAGTGAGAACTCCATAGGCACTGAGTGCATCAGAGGAAGTGTACCCATACTGTTGTAAACGTATGGGAATGGAAATTGCCTCGATGCTCTGTAAAATATTCAGAAGAATACGGTTGGCAGTGAGAGGCACGGAAAGTTTTAGAAGTTCTTTTAAGTGAGAAAAATTGTTTTTTAAGATAAAGTGAATACGGGCAAAGACTTTTCCGTATGTAAAACATTGTATACAAAAGAGTGAAGAAACGATTTCTCCAATGACAAGACCGATTACCGCAAACAGTATTGTGACTGGTTGCTCTTTTTTTAGTGCAATCATATATATGACATATACACTGAAGACTCGTGCAATTTGTTCGATAAGTTGTGCGAGTGCCGGAATTTTTGTCTGCTTTCGCCCGAGATAGTATCCGCAGATACAACTGTGGACAGATGCGAAAGGAAGCGAATAAGAGATCGCAATGAGTAATGGTTCACAGCGTATATCGCCAAGGATATAGATGGAAAAAGCAGAGGCATTTGTCTGTAATATAGCTGCGGTGACCGTAGAGAGCGCAATGGAAAGGAAAAGCCCGACATACAAAAGTTGTCTTGCTTCTTTGTGTCTGGAAAGAGCTACTTTTCTTGCGACGCACCGGGAAAGAGCAACTTCGATTCCGGCTGTGGTGAGCGAAAAGCAAAGTGCGTAGATGGGGAAAATCAGTTGGTAGAGTCCCACGCTTTCCTCCCCGAAAGTATGGCTTAAGAACATACGGTAAAAAAAGCCAATGAAACGGCTTAGAAAGCCAGTGGCAGTGAGAATGAATGTACCTTTCAAAATAGTGTGTTTTTCAGACATGTCTTCTCCTGAATTTTTTGTCTTTATAACATATTCCCAGAATGCCCTTGACAGAACTTGAAGAGAGTGATATTCTACAAAAGAAATAAACCCTAGTAATTCACTAGGAATTAAATAGACCAAAGAAGGTGAAGTTTTGAAAATATCAACAAAAGGGCGCTACGGTCTTCGTGCTTTGATTGATATTGCTCAATATAGTGAGATAGAGCCCGTTCCAATCAGCAGTATTTCGGCGAGACAGGACATATCCGAGCGATATTTGGAGCAGCTGATGGCTTTGCTGAAGAGAGCCGGATTGATTAAAAGCATACGGGGAGCCGGCGGAGGCTATGTGCTTGCGAAAGATGTCAGTGAGATTTCAGTCGGAGATGTATTAAGAGCGTTGGAAGGAAATTTGGAGCCGGTAGAGTGTGCGGCTTTTCACGAAGAAGAATCATGCGAGGCAGCAGGAGGCTGTGTCACAAAGTATGTTTGGAAGAAGATCAATGAAAGCATTAATCGAACAGTCGATGAGATTGATTTAAAGCAGCTCGTAGAAGAAAGTAAGCAGATTCAACAGAATTTGACCATACAGAAAAATTGCAATAATTAGGAGGAAAGAACATGGACAGACTTATTTATTTAGATAATGCGGCGACAACAAAAACAGCACCGGAAGTAGTAGAGGCGATGCTTCCGTATTTTACAGAAAATTATGGGAATCCATCCAGCGTTTACAGTTTTGCAGCAAAGAATAAGGATGCGATTACAAAACAACGCGAGATTATTGCAGACGCACTGGGTGCAAACGCAAATGAAATTTATTTTACTGCAGGCGGTTCCGAATCAGATAACTGGGCGCTGAAAGCAACAGCAGAGGCTTACAAAAATAAAGGAAATCATATTATCACAACAAAGATTGAACATCATGCAATTCTTCACACAGGCGATTACCTGGAGAAAAACGGATATGAAGTGACATATTTGGATGTGGATGAGAATGGCGTGGTAAAACTGGAAGAACTGAAAGCTGCAATCAGACCTACGACTATTTTAATTTCTGTGATGTATGCTAATAATGAGATTGGAACGATTCAGCCAATCAAAGAGATCGGTGAGATTGCACATGAACACGGAATTTTATTCCACACAGATGCGGTGCAGGCATTCGGGCAAGTACCGATTAATGTAGACGAATGTCACGTTGATATGCTGAGCGCAAGTGGACATAAGTTAAACGGTCCAAAAGGGATTGGATTTTTGTATATCCGAAAAGGAGTAAAGATCCGTTCTTTTGTGCACGGAGGAGCACAGGAAAGAAAACGTCGTGCAGGAACAGAGAACGTACCTGGAATTATCGGACTTGGAACAGCGGTTGAAAGAGCGGTGCGCACAATGAAAGAGCGTACATCGAAAGAGATTGAATTGAGAGATCATTTGATTGAACGTGTGCTTGCAGAGATTCCGTACTGCAGGCTGAATGGACATAGAACAGATCGCCTTCCGAACAATGCAAATTTCAGTTTTCAGTTTATTGAAGGGGAATCGCTTTTGATTATGCTCGATATGAAAGGAATTTGCGGTTCCAGTGGATCAGCCTGTACATCAGGGTCTTTGGATCCTTCGCATGTTCTTTTGGCAATCGGTTTGCCACACGAAATCGCACATGGATCGTTAAGACTGACGTTGAGCGAAGAGACAACAAAAGAAGAGATTGACTATGTGGTAGATTGTCTGAAAGAAATTGTGGCGCAACTTCGCAGCATGTCGCCACTGTATGAAGATTTTGTGAAAAAACAGAAATAAATAATAGAAATGAATAAAAGGAGAATCAGATATGTATACAGAAAAAGTAATGGATCATTTCCAAAACCCAAGAAACGTAGGAGAAATTGAAAACGCCAGTGGCGTTGGTACAGTAGGGAATGCAAAATGTGGAGATATTATGAGAATCTATCTTGACATTGATGATAACCAGATCATTCAAGATGTGAAATTCAAAACATTTGGCTGTGGAGCAGCTGTTGCTACAAGCAGTATGGCGACAGAACTTGTAAAAGGAAAAAGCATCTACGACGCACTTCAAGTCACAAACAAGGCGGTTATGGAAGCGCTGGACGGACTTCCGCCTGTAAAAGTACATTGTTCACTGCTTGCAGAGGAAGCAATCCATGCTGCGCTTTGGGATTATGCCGAAAAACACGGAATTAAGATTGAAGGTTTGGAAAAACCAAAATCAGATATTCATGAAGATGAAGAAGAGGAAGAAGAATACTAAGAGGTAGAACAGAGGGAGCCAAATGGAAAAGAAGAAAGTAGTTGTCGGGATGTCGGGCGGTGTAGACTCATCGGTTGCGGCGTATCTTTTAAAAGAAGAAGGATATGATGTGATTGGTGTGACGATGCAGATTTGGCAGGATGAAGACAGAGCCATACAGGAAGAAAATGGAGGATGCTGTGGCTTGACAGCGGTAGATGATGCCAGAAGAGTTGCGAGTGATCTGGGGATTCCTTATTATGTTATGAATTTTAAGAAGGAGTTCAAAGAAAATGTAATTGACTATTTTGTTGATGAATATTTAAATGGAAGGACACCAAATCCATGTATTGCATGTAACCGCTATGTGAAGTGGGAGTCGCTCCTGAAAAGAAGTATGGATATCGGAGCAGATTATATTGCAACAGGTCATTACGCCAGAATTGAAAAACTTCCCAATGGAAGATATAGCCTGAGACGTTCAGCCACACTTGCAAAGGATCAGACATATGCGCTTTACAATCTGACACAGGAGCAGTTGAAGAGAACACTGATGCCGGTCGGCGCTTATGCGAAAGAGGAAGTACGGGAAATTGCAGAAAAAATTGGGCTTCGAGTGGCGAACAAACCAGACAGTCAGGATATTTGTTTTGTGCCCGACGGAAATTATGCGGAATTTATCGAGGAGACAATTGAGAAAAAGATTCCGGAAGGAAATTTTGTGTTGTCGGATGGAACTGTTGTCGGAAGACATAAAGGAATTACCCATTACACAGTTGGACAGAGGAAGGGACTTGGTCTGTCGCTTGGACATCCTGTTTTTGTCTTGGAGATCCGCCCGGAGACGAATGAAGTTGTGATTGGCAGCAATGAGGAATCACTTACGTATACATTGCGGGCAAATCAATTGAATTTTATGTCCATTGAAGATCTGAAAGAGGGAGAGAAAATCCGTGTATTTGCCAAAATACGCTATAATCACAAAGGTGCTTGGTGCGAAGTGGAACGTATTGGAGAGGATGAGGTACGTTGTACATTTGAAGAACAGCAAAGGGCTGTGACACCGGGGCAGGCTGTTGTTTTTTACGATGGAGATTATGTTCTTGGCGGGGGTACGATTATAGGAGAATAGAATATGATAAAAGCAGATTTTCATATGCACACATCGTTTTCGTCTGATTCGGAGACGATGCCGGAAAAAATGGTTGAAGAGGCAATAAGAATGGGACTTAAGACAATCTGTTTTACGGATCATCAGGATTTTGACTTTCCGGGAGAAGAAACTCTCTTCTTATTTGATACTGATACCTATTTTCGGAAAATGAAAAAACTACGGGAAATGTATCAGGACAAGATTGATATTCGAATTGGTGTGGAGATTGGACTTCAACCGCATTTGGGGAATGCATATAAAGAGTATGTTTCGTCGTATCCGTTTGACTTTGTGATTGGATCTGTACACGTTGTGAATCGGATGGATCCGTATTACGGAGAGTTTTTTGAAGATAAGACAGATGCAGAAGCTTACCGTCAGGCATTTTTGGAGACACTGACGGACATTCGGGCAATTAAAGATTTTGATGTACTGGGACACATTGACTATATTGTCCGATACGGAAAAGAAAAAGAAAAATATTATTCTTATACAAAATTTTCGGATGAAATTGACGAAATTTTAAAATATTTGATCGCACATGGAAAAGGGATTGAACTCAATACAGCAGGGTTTAAATATGGATTGGGCTTTTGTCATCCGCATCCTGACATTTTAAAAAGATACTGTGAGCTTGGAGGAGAGATCATCACAATCGGGGCAGATGGACATAAGCCTGAACATATTGCATATGATTTTGAAAAGGTGGCTCCGATCCTGAGAGAATGTGGATTCAAATATTATACAGAATTTAAAGAAAGAAAGCCAGTTTTTAAGCATCTTCCATAAAATTCAAAAATAGACTTGAATTTTTGTACTATCTTTAGTACAATCTTAAATAGGTTGATGATTCTTTAACATAGTAAAGAATATCACTATAGACGCTGTGAAACAGTAATTAATAATTAATTAAACTTTAGGAGGAATTAATCATGGCAGTAAAAGTAGCGATTAATGGATTTGGACGTATTGGACGTCTTGCATTCAGACAAATGTTCGGAGCAGAAGGATATGAAGTAGTTGCAATCAACGACTTAACATCTCCAAAAATGTTAGCTCACTTATTAAAATACGATTCATCTCAGGGAAAATACGCTTTAGCTGATAAAGTAACAGCAGGTGAAGATTCTATCACAGTAGATGGAAAAGAAATCAAAATTTATGCAAAAGCAAACGCTGAAGAACTTCCATGGGGAGAAATCGGTGTTGACGTTGTATTAGAATGTACAGGATTCTATACATCAAAAGCAAAAGCAGAAGCTCATATCAAAGCAGGTGCAAGAAAAGTTGTTATCTCAGCTCCAGCAGGAAATGACCTTCCAACAATCGTTTACAATGTAAACCATGACACATTAAAACCAGAAGATACAGTAATTTCAGCAGCTTCTTGTACAACAAACTGCTTAGCACCAATGGCTGATGCATTGAACAAATTAGCTACAATCAAATCTGGTATCATGTGCACAATTCATGCTTACACAGGTGATCAGATGACACTTGATGGACCACAGAGAAAAGGTGATTTAAGAAGATCTCGTGCAGCAGCTGTTAATATCGTACCTAACAGCACAGGTGCAGCAAAAGCAATCGGTTTAGTTATTCCAGAATTAAACGGAAAATTAATCGGATCTGCTCAGCGTGTTCCAACACCAACAGGATCTACAACAATCTTAACAGCAGTTGTTGAAGGAAACGTAACAGTTGATGAAATCAATGCAGCTATGAAAGCAGCAGCTAACGAATCTTACGGATACAACGAAGATGAAATCGTTTCAAGCGATATCGTTGGTATGAGATATGGTTCTTTATTCGATGCTACACAGACAATGGCTCTTCCATTAGACAATGGTACAACAGAAGTACAGGTTGTTTCTTGGTATGACAATGAAAATTCTTACACAAGCCAGATGGTAAGAACAATCAAATACTTCTCTGAATTAGCATAATCTTATTCTATTCAGAATTATTTAAGATCCAAAAAAGGGGTCCGGTCTTATTGGGGACCGGGCTCTTTTTTTAGAAATAATGGTACATATATGTATAGTTATTTCAATGATAAAATCATATTTTTAAGGAGGCAATACTATGCTTAACAAAAAATCAGTAGATGATATCAATGTAAAAGGGAAAAGAGTTCTTGTAAGATGTGACTTTAATGTGCCATTGATTGATGGAAAAATCACAGATGAGAACCGTCTTGTAGCTGCTCTTCCTACAATTAAAAAATTAATTGCAGACGGTGGAAAGGTTATTCTTTGTTCACATCTTGGAAAACCAAAGGGAGAGCCAAAACCAGAATTATCATTGGCGCCAGTTGCAGTGAGATTATCTGAGTTATTGGGACAAGAAGTAAAATTTGCAGCAGATGCAACTGTTGTTGGTGAGAATTCGAAGGCTGCAGTAGCAGCAATGAATGACGGAGATGTTATCCTTCTTGAAAATACTCGTTACAGAGCAGAAGAAACAAAAAATGGAGAAGAATTCAGCAAAGAGTTAGCTTCTTTATGTGATGTATTTGTAAATGATGCATTTGGTACAGCTCACAGAGCACACTGCTCAAATGTAGGTGTTACGAAATATGTAGATACAGCGGTTGTTGGTTACCTGATGCAAAAAGAAATTGATTTCTTAGGAAATGCAGTAAATAATCCGGAAAGACCATTCGTTGCAATTTTGGGTGGAGCGAAAGTATCAAGCAAGATTTCTGTAATCGAAAACTTACTTGACAAAGTAGACACATTAATCATCGGCGGTGGAATGTCTTACACATTCAGCAAAGCTATGGGCGGAAAAGTAGGTATCTCTTTATTAGAAGAAGATTACTGTGATTTTGCTTTAAACATGTTGAAAAAAGCAGAAGAAAAAGGTGTAAAATTATTACTTCCAGTAGACCATGTTATTGCAGATGATTTCTCTAATGATGCAAATATTCAGGTTGTGAGCAGAGGAGAAATCCCGGATGGATGGGAAGGTCTTGATATCGGACCAGAGACAGCAAAATTGTATGCTGAAACTGTAAAAACAGCAAAAACAGTTGTATGGAATGGACCAATGGGATGCTTCGAGATGCCAAACTTTGCAAAAGGTACAGAGGCAGTAGCAAAAGCATTAGCAGAGACAGATGCAGTGACAATCATCGGTGGTGGAGATTCTGCAGCGGCAGTTAACCAATTAGGATACGGTGATAAGATGACACACATCTCTACAGGTGGCGGAGCTTCTCTTGAATTCTTAGAAGGTAAGGAGTTACCTGGGGTAGCAGCTGCTAACGATAAGTAATAGCATGCATATATGACAAAATGACTGCGTTAGATGCGGCTTGACGTACTTTTTTGTACGACGGCGCCACATTGAACAGTTACAAATAATAAATGAAATAGTAATTGGGAGACGATAAAAATGGCAAGAAGAAAAATTATTGCAGGAAACTGGAAAATGAACAAAACTCCAAGTGAGGCAGTTGCGTTGATCAACGAATTAAAACCTTTAGTAGCTACAGAAGATGCGGACGTAGTATTTTGTGTACCGGCAATCAGCATTATTCCAGCAATCGAGGCGGCAAAAGGAAGCAACATCGAAATCGGTGCTGAAAATATGTACTTCGAAGAAAGTGGAGCATATACAGGAGAGATCGCACCAAATATGCTTACAGATGTTGGGGTAAAATATGTTATCATTGGACACTCTGAGAGACGTGAATATTTTGCAGAGACAGATGAGACTGTCAATAAAAAAGTAAAAAAAGCTTTTGAACACGGAATTACACCAATTGTTTGCTGTGGAGAGACATTAACACAGAGAGAACAGGGTGTTACGATTGATTTCATTCGTCAGCAGATTAAAATTGCTTTCTTAGATGTGACAGCAGATCAGGCTAAGACTGCGGTAATCGCTTACGAACCAATTTGGGCTATTGGAACAGGAAAAGTAGCTACAACAGAACAGGCACAGGAAGTTTGTGCAGCAATCCGTAAATGTATCGGAGAAATCTATGATGAAGCTACAGCAGAAGCTATCCGTATTCAGTACGGTGGTTCTGTTTCAGCCGCAAGCGCTCCAGAGTTATTTGCCCAGGCAGATATCGACGGTGGACTTGTTGGTGGAGCATCATTAAAACCAGATTTTGGAAAAATTGTAAATTACAAATAGTATTTGAAATTTAGTAACTAACAGGGGGTCATTGGCTAGAACAGTCAGTGACTCTTTGCTGTTTTCTGAAAAACAGTGTGATACAAATTTTTAGGGGAGAGTGTGTTTAGCATGCGAAGAGTAGAAAGTATTAAGCAGACAACACAAAACAAGTTTTTGAACATGTACGAGCTAGATATGGAAAGTGATACAGGGAAGCACAGTACCTATTTTGTGGCATCCAGAGCAAAGACGATAGAAGAGTTGAAGATTAAGACAAGAGAAAACAAGGCAGATGGAGTGATTATATATAGTGTCTATCGAGATGAAAAAGAGAAAAAAGAAAAACTGGTCTTAATTCGTCAGTATAGATGTCCTTTGGATGATTATATCTATGAGTTTCCAGCGGGACTTGTGGATGAAGGGGAAGACTTTAAGATGGCTGGCATGAGGGAACTAAAAGAGGAGACCGGACTTGATTTTCAACCGATTGATGCGGCGGATATGTATACAAAGCCGTATTTTACGACGATCGGCATGACAGATGAATCTTGTGGGACTGTGTATGGATATGCGAGCGGAGTTCCTTCCAAAGAAGGGCAGGAGGAGAATGAGGTGATTGAGATTGTACTTGCAGATAAAGCGGAGGTGCGAAGAATCTTAAAGGAAGAGAATGTGGCAATTATGTGTGCATATATGCTCATGCATTTTTTAAATACACCAGAAGGACATGTATTTGATTTTTTACAGGAACGCATCTGAGCTGAGAAATTCATGGGTAAAAACTTGCAACGACAAGGAAAATCATGTAAAATAATTCAGGTAGGATAAAAGATAAAAGTTTAACATAAAGGAGAATGAAAAGATGAGTAAGAAACCAACAGTTTTAATGATTCTTGATGGATATGGTCTGAATGATAAGCATGAGGCAAATGCGGTATTTGAAGGTAAGACACCTGTAATGGATAAATTGATGGCAGAGTATCCGTTTGTAAAAGGAAATGCCAGCGGTATGGCAGTGGGACTTCCGGAAGGTCAGATGGGAAACTCAGAAGTTGGCCATTTGAATATGGGAGCAGGTCGCATCGTATATCAGGATTTGACAAAAATTACAAAGGCAATTCAGGATGGAGATTTCTTTGAAAACGAGGCATTGTTAGAAGCATGCAAAAACGCAAAAGAGCACGATTCAGCGCTCCATATGTTCGGACTGGTTTCAGACGGTGGAGTACACAGCCACAACTCTCACATCTATGGATTGTTAGAACTTGCAAAAAAACAAGGGCTTTCAAAAGTTTATGTACACTGTTTCCTGGATGGACGTGATACACCGCCGGCATCTGGAAAAGACTATGTACAGGAATTAGCGGATAAGATGAAAGAAATCGGAGTAGGTGAGATTGCATCTGTAATGGGACGTTACTATGCGATGGACAGAGATAACAGATGGGATCGTGTAGAATTGGCATACAATGCAATGGTAAAAGGTGAAGGTGAGACTGCAGAGTGTGGACCATGCGCAGTTCAGGCGTCTTATGATGCAGAAAAAACAGATGAATTTGTGTTACCGACAGTGATTGTAAAAGATGGAGCGCCTGTTGCGACAATTAAAGAGAACGATTCTATCATCTTCTTCAACTTCAGACCGGACAGAGCAAGAGAAATCACAAGAACGTTCTGTGATGACAACTTTGAAGGATTTGACAGAGGAGAAAGAGTTAAGACAACATTTGTATGCTTTACAGAGTATGATGTGACAATTGAGAATAAATTAGTTGCTTTCCATAAGACGGAGATTACAAATACGTTTGGTGAGTTCCTTGCAGTAAACGATATGACACAGGCAAGAATCGCTGAGACAGAAAAATATGCACATGTTACATTCTTCTTCAACGGCGGTGTCGAAGAGCCAAATAAGGGAGAAGACCGTATCTTGGTGAAATCTCCAAAGGTTGCTACATATGACTTACAGCCTGAGATGAGCGCATTTGAAGTGTGCGACAAGTTAGTAGATGCAATCAAATCTGAGAAGTATGATGTGATCATTATCAACTTTGCAAATCCGGATATGGTAGGACACACTGGTGTAGAAAATGCAGCAATTAAGGCAATTGAAGCAGTGGACTCATGTGTGGGAAGAGCTGTTGAAGCAATCAAAGAAGTAGACGGACAGATGTTTATTTGTGCAGACCACGGAAATGCAGAGCAATTGGTGGACTATGAGACAGGAGAGCCATTTACAGCTCATACAACAAATCCGGTTCCGTTTATCTTAGTAAATGCAGATCCTGCATACAAATTAAGAGAAGGCGGATGTCTGGCAGATATTGCTCCGACATTGATTGAATTAATGGGAATGGAACAACCAAAAGAAATGACAGGAACATCACTTCTTGTGAAATAATTATAGAGAACATAAAAGACCTTGCATGGAGCGTGAAGCTTTGGCAAGGTCTTTTTTGAATTAGAGGAAATTCCTTTGGAATCCTATTAGTTGTTTTTGCTTAAGTTTTTATTTGCAGTTGACAGCATCAATTTGATACGATTCAACTGGTTTACTTCGCTTGCGCCAGGATCGTAGTCGATGGCAACGACGTTTGCGAGCGGATAACGCCGTCTCAGTTCTTTAATCACGCCTTTTCCGACAACATGGTTTGGAAGGCAGGCAAATGGCTGGGTGCAGACAATGTTTGTCGTGCCGTTATGAATGAGTTCCAACATCTCTCCGGTTAAGAACCAGCCTTCTCCGGTCTGATTTCCGAGAGAAACAATATCTTTTGCCATATCTGCAAGGTCTGTAATCTTCGCCGGCGGATCAAAGTGCTTACTTTGCGCAAATGCTTTTGCGGCAGGGGCGCGGAACCATTCCAGTGCTTTGATTCCCAAGTTTGCCTTGTAGGCAGTTGCTTTTTTCATGCCCAGTTTTTCTGCTTTGAAGTTACTATTGTAGAAACAGTATAAGAAGAAATCCAGCAGATCAGGAACGACTGCTTCGGCACCTTCTTGTTCCAACAGCTCTACAAGATAGTTGTTTGCTGCAGGAAGGAATTTTACAAGAATCTCACCAACGATTCCAACACGCGGCTTTTGGATATCTAACATCGGAAGATTGTCAAAGTCCTCAATGATCTCCTTGCACATTTTGTTGAATTCACGTCTGCCAGGATGCTTTTTCTGTACGAATGCAATACATTTTTTCTTCCATTTTTCATGGAGAGCATTTGCAGAGCCAGGAACCGCCTCGTATGGGCGGACACGATAGAGCGCTCTCATGAAAATATCTCCAAATACAACCGCATACATCCCTTTTAAAACGAGTGGAAGCGTAATCTTAAAGCCGGGGTTTTCTTCCAGTCCGCTTAAATTGATGGAGATAACCGGAATATGTGCATAACCAGCCTTTTCCAATGCACGTCGTATAAATCCGATGTAGTTGGAAGCACGACATCCTCCGCCTGTCTGGGAAATGATCACGGCAATCTTATCTGTGTCATACTTTCCGGAAAGAATGGCCTCCATAATCTGACCAACTACCATCAAGGAAGGGTAGCAGGCATCGTTGTTTACATATTTTAATCCCACATTTACCGCGGATTTATTATCATTTGCAAGCACTTCAATATTGTAGCCGCAAGAGCGGAATGCGGGTTCTACAAGCTCGAAGTGAATCGGAGACATCTGCGGGCAAAGTATTGTGTAGTTTTTTCGCATCTCTTTCGTAAATGGAACCTTCACAATAGAGGATGGCTTGATCTCGCGTGAAGTATGTTTTTCTTCTCTGACGCGGATGGCAGAGAGAAGAGAACGAATACGGATTCGCGCGGCACCTAAGTTATTCACCTCGTCGATTTTCAGTGAAGTGTAGATTTTGCCGGACTTTGTCAAAATATCTGCTACTGCGTCGGTTGTTACTGCATCCAAACCACAACCAAAAGAATTTAATTGAATCAGATCTAAATTATCTTTTGTCTTTACATAGTTAGCGGCTGCATACAATCGTGAGTGGTACATCCATTGATCCATTACGATAAGCGGGCGTTCTACTTTATGTAAATGAGAGACAGAGTCTTCTGTCAGTACGGCAATTCCATAAGAATTGATCAGTTCCGGAATTCCATGGTGTACTTCCGGATCGATGTGGTATGGGCGCCCTGCAAGGACGATACCACGTTGACCGGTCTTATCCAAATATGCAATGGTTTCTTCTCCTTTTTTGCGAATGTCTTCGCGACATTTGGCGAGCTCTGTCCAAGCGAGGTGAACTGCCTGTCGGATCTCATCAGCCGGAATTGAAAATTCTTTGGAAAGCTCCTCAATCAGGCGGGTTGATAAGGTGTCTTCGCTTTTAAACGACATAAATGGATTCTTGAAATTAACCTTTCCGTTTGTGATCTCATCCATGTTATTTTTTATATTTTCGGCATAAGAAGTAACAATCGGACAGTTATAATGGTTGTTGGCATCTTCAAATTCCTGTCGTTCATAAGGAATACAAGGGTAGAAGATAAAAGGAATTCCCTGCTGAATGAGCCATTCTACATGTCCGTGAGCAAGTTTTGCCGGATAACACTCGGATTCACTTGGGATTGATTCAATGCCAAGTTCATAAATTTTTCGATTGGAAGCCGGAGAAAGTACTACGCGGAACTTCAAAGTATTGAAAAATGTAAACCAAAACGGATAGTTCTCATACATATTCAGCACACGTGGAATGCCAACAGTTCCCCGGACTGCTTCAGATTCCTCAAGCGGCTGATAATTGAAATAACGCTGCATTTTGTACGCAAACAGGTTTGGCATACCGTTGTCAGATTTTTCTTTTCCAAGACCACGTTCACAGCGGTTACCGGTAATGAATTTGCGCCCGCCACTGAATTTATTGATCGTCAGACGACAGTTATTCGTACAGCCTTTACATTTTGCCATGCTGGTACTGTACTCTAGATGCTTAATCTCTTCAATGGAAAGCATCGTAGTTCCTTTGCATTCGCTGAAACGTTCGCGCGCAATGAGAGCTGCGCCAAATGCCCCCATGATTCCGGCAATATCCGGTCGCACTGCCTGGCAGTCGGCGATTGTCTCGAAACTTCGAAGAACAGCATCATTATAAAATGTACCGCCCTGCACGACGATCCGCTTCCCAAGTTCAGAAGCATCGGATACTTTGATAACTTTAAACAGTGCGTTTTTGATAACAGAATATGCAAGTCCGGCAGAAATATCAGCGACGGAAGCCCCTTCCTTTTGCGCCTGTTTTACTTTTGAGTTCATAAATACGGTACAGCGTGTGCCGAGGTCGATTGGATGGTTGGCGAACAATGCTTCATGAGCGAAGTCCTCCACGCTGTAATTCAATGATTTTGCAAATGTTTCAATGAAAGAACCGCATCCGGAAGAGCAGGCTTCGTTTAGCTGAACGCTGTCGACGGTCTGATTCTTAATTTTAATGCATTTCATATCCTGACCGCCAATGTCGAGGATACAGTCTACATCCGGCTCGAAGAAAGAGGCGGCATAATAATGAGATACCGTTTCCACTTCGCCTTCATCAAGAAGCAAAGCGGACTTGATCAGTGCTTCGCCATATCCGGTAGAGCAGGAGTGCGCAATCGTGACTCCTTTTGGAAGCTGACGGTAAATATCTTTGATTGCTGTGATTGTCGTACCAAGAGGATCTCCATCATTGCTGTGATAGAAGGAGTAGAGTAAAGTTCCGTCTTCTCCGACTAAAGCAGCCTTGGTAGTAGTGGAACCGGCATCAATTCCAAGGAATGCTTTTCCTTTATAAGAGGAGAGATCAGCAACAGGTACTTGATGTTTTGTGTGTCTGCTTTGAAACTCATCATAGTCTGCTCTGCTCGAAAATAGTGGGGTGAGTCGTTCAACCTCAAAGTCCATGTGGATATGTCCGGCAAGGCGCTCCTGCAACTCCTGAAGAGAAACACTCAGATTTCGCTTGGAGTTCAGTGCAGAACCAATTGCAGCAAACAGATGAGAATGTGTCGGAGCAATAATATGCTCATCATCTAATTTCAATGTTCGGATAAACGCCTCCCGCAATTCAGAAAGGAAGTGAAGAGGTCCCCCTAAAAAAGCGACATGCCCGCGGATTGGCTTCCCGCAGGCGAGTCCACTGATCGTCTGATTCACAACAGCCTGAAAAATAGAGGCGGACAAATCTTCTTTCGTAGCCCCTTCGTTGATCAATGGCTGGATATCTGATTTGGCAAATACACCACAACGTGCAGCAATAGAGTAGAGAGCTTTGTAGTTCTTTGCATATTCATTCAGACCGGTTGCGTCTGTCTGTAACAGAGAAGCCATCTGGTCAATGAAAGAACCGGTACCTCCGGCACAAATCCCGTTCATGCGCTGCTCTACATTACCGCCTTCGAAATAGATGATTTTTGCATCTTCTCCACCAAGTTCGATTGCGACGTCTGTCTGTGGAGCATAGTCTTGAAGTGCAGTAGATACTGCAATGACTTCCTGAACAAATGGTGTCTCTAAGTGTTTTGCAAGTGTCAGTCCACCGGAACCGGTAATGACCGGCGATACGTGGATGGCTCCCAGTTTGTAAATTGCACGTCCGAGCAAATCGGAAAGAGTCTCTTGAATATTTGCAAAATGACGCTCATAGTCAGAGAAGAGCACCTCGTTTTGCTCGTTCAAAATCGCAATTTTTACAGTAGTGGAACCGATATCAATTCCTAAAGTATATAAATTATTGTTACTCATATCTATCTCCTTTTTATGGATAAGAAACAGATAGTTTCTTATTAAAATGGATTTCGTTTTTTTGACAACCTACATTATACGATAAGATGTCGAAAAACACAATTTGAAAATATGTGGAATATTTTAAGCTTTTAGGGTTGAGAAATTGTTAAAATTATGTAAATATAAATAGCCCGATTGACAAACCGAATTAGTGAGGATACAATTACTACTAGTTGTTGAGAAAGTAAAAAAAATAATAAAGGAGCTATATTTTTATGAATTGGATTAGCAAGTTAGAACGGAAGTTTGGACGATATGCAATTCAGAATCTGATGTTTTATGTGATTGCGTTGTATACCGTTGGCTTTGCACTGAGTTTGGTTGCTCCGGAATTCTATTATCAGTATTTGTCACTGAACATAGAAGCGGTGTTTCACGGGCAGATCTGGAGGTTAGTTACATTTTTGATGCAGCCGCCAAATTCGAGTGCGTTGTTTATGGTGTTTGCATTGTATTTATATTATATGATCGGACGTCAGCTTGAATACGCATGGGGAGCTTTTCGATTTAATCTGTATTTCTTTACGGGAGCACTGTTCCACATATTGGCAGCGATTCTCGTGTATGTGATAGCGGGAGTATCCTTCCCACTTGGGACGTTTTACTTGAATTTGTCACTGTTTTTTGCGTTTGCTGCGCTGTATCCGAACGAACAGTTCCTGTTGTTTATGGTGATTCCGATTAAGGTGAAATATCTGGCGTGGCTGGATGCGGCTTATTTTGGATATGCGATTCTGCAGGCATTTTTGCCGGCATATGGAGGAAGCGTATTTGGAATTGTCTATAAGGCAAATGCATTGGCTGCAGTGGTATCCATTTTGAATTTCCTGATTTTCTATGTTTCGACAAGAAATATGAAACGGTATTCGCCGAAGGAAGTTCGTAGGAAAAAGGCTTATAAAAAAGCAGTATATGAGGCAAAAAGAGAGCAGCACTATGAAGGTGGTGCAAAACATAAATGTGCAGTCTGCGGACGCACGGAACTTGATGATGAAAATTTGGAATTTCGTTATTGTTCAAAATGCAATGGGAACTACGAATATTGTCAGGACCATTTGTTTACGCATGAACATGTGAAATAGAAATAAAAAGGCAGGAGAGAACGAGATGAAGAAGACAAAAATTATTTGTACCATGGGACCAAACACAAACGACAGAGAGTTAATGAAAAAATTAGTCGAAAATGGAATGGACATTGCCCGTTTCAATTTCTCACATGGAGATCATGAAGAACAGAAAAGCAGAATGGATATGCTCAAAGCAATTCGTGAAGAAGCTGGAAAACCAATTGCGATTCTTTTGGATACAAAAGGACCGGAGATTCGTACAGGTGTGATAAAAGATGATAAAAAAGTGACACTTGTAGAGGGACAAAAATTCACATTAACTACAAAAGACGTGGAAGGCGATGCAAATCGAGTTTCCATCACATATGAAGGTCTTGTAGAAGATGTTGAAATCGGAAAGAAAATTTTGATTGATGACGGCTTGATTGAGCTGGAAGTAAAGAATATTACGGATACGGATATTATTTGCCGTGTAATTAACGGTGGTGAACTGGGACAGAAAAAAGGTGTGAATGTGCCGAATGTACCGGTGAGACTTCCTGCACTGACAGAAAAAGACCGTCAGGATATTATTTTTGGTGTGGAACAAGGGGTTGACTTTATTGCGGCGTCGTTTGTGCGTTCGGCAGAAGGCGTTCTTGAGATCAAAGCATTGTTAAAAGAGTGTGGAGCACCACATCTTCCGGTTATTGCCAAGATTGAGAATGCAGAAGGAATTAAAAATATTGATGAGATTATCCGCTGTGCAGACGGAATCATGGTTGCACGTGGAGACCTGGGAGTGGAGATTCCGGCGGAAGAAGTTCCATATCTTCAGAAGATGCTGATCCAAAAATGTAACAGTAACTATAAACCGGTTATTACAGCGACACAGATGTTGGATTCTATGATGAGAAATCCAAGACCGACAAGAGCTGAGGTGACAGATGTTGCCAATGCGGTATATGATGGAACAGATGCGGTGATGCTCTCAGGTGAAACTGCACAGGGAAAATATCCTTTAGAAGCACTTCAGATGATGGTTCACATTATCGAGAATACAGAAGAGCATTTGGATTATGAGACACTTCTTGGAAAAGCACAGGCACATCGCAAAAAAGGAATTTCCAGTGCGATCGGCTACTCATCTGTTGCAACAGCAGCAAGCCTGAATGCAAAATGTATCGTCACACCGACGGTATCCGGTGCAACAGCCAGAGTGGTATCAAAATTCAGACCGAAAGCACCTATTATCGGAGTGAGCCCAAGTGCGCTGACGCTTCGCAAAATGCAGCTTTACAGAGGCGTATATCCAATCAAATCAATTCAGTTGGAGACGACAGAAGATATTTGTGAAGAGGCTATTAATCTTGTAAGTGCAAAACAAATTGTGGAACCGGGAGACATCGTTGTATTGACAGCAGGAATTCCGGCAAGAAGCGAAGGAATGGCAAAAGAGGGAATAAGCAATATGATGCGTATTGCCGTTGTAGAGTAGAATAAGTGATCGTATTACAGGGACAGGAGTTTTTTAGAACACCTGTCCCTGATTGACATTTGCCCTGTCTATATGATACAATATTACAGATTACGGACAGGGTAGATTAGCCGAGACCACTGAAAAGGATATTTATCAAAACAAAAAAGTATATTTTTCAGTAGTTTCGGAAAAACCCGTTCAATGTGTAAAGAAAAAGGAGAAGAATATGTTTAAAAAATTTGAGATGGAATTAGCTGGCAGAACACTTCGTGTAGATGTGGGAAGAGTTGCTGCTCAGGCAAATGGTGCAGCACTGATGCACTATGGGGAGACGGTTGTATTATCAACAGCGACAGCTTCAGAAAAACCGAGAGAAGGAATTGACTTCTTCCCACTCAGTGTTGAATATGAGGAAAAATTATATGCGGTAGGAAAGATTCCGGGAGGATTTAACAAAAGAGAAGGAAAAGCCTCTGAGAATGCAATCCTTACTTCGCGTGTCATCGACAGGCCGATGAGACCGTTGTTCCCGAAAGATTACAGAAATGATGTGACGTTGAACAACCTGGTATTATCTGTTGATCCAGATTGCAGTCCGGAACTGACGGCGATGTTAGGATCTGCAATCGCAACAGCAATTTCGGATATTCCGTTTGACGGACCGACTTCCACTACACAGGTTGGTATGATTGACGGAGAGTTTGTATTTAATCCGAATGCCGCTCAGAGAGCAGTATCAGATATGCAGCTTACAGTTGCTTCCACAAGAGACAAAGTAATCATGATTGAGGCAGGAGCAAATGAGGTTCCGGAAGCGAAGATGATCGAAGCTATTTTTGCAGCTCATGAAGTGAATCAGGAAGTGATTAAATTCATCGATACGATCGTTGCGGAATGTGGGAAAGAAAAACATGCTTATACAAGCTGTGCAGTACCGGAAGAGCTGTTTGCGGCTATGAAAGAGATTGTAACTCCAGAAGAGATGGAAGTTGCAGTGTTTACTGATGAAAAACAAGTAAGAGAAGAGAATCTTCGTGTAATTAGAGAAAAATTAGAAGAAGCATTTGCGGAAAATGAAGAATGGCTTGAAATTTTGGGAGAAGCATTGTATCAGTACCAGAAGAAAACAGTTCGTAAGATGATCTTAAAAGATCACAAACGTCCGGACGGAAGAGCAATCGATCAGATCAGACCGCTTGCTGCTGAGACAGATATCATTCCGAGAGTACATGGTTCTGCTATGTTTACACGTGGACAGACACAGATTTGTACAATCACAACACTGGCACCTTTGTCAGAGGCTCAGAGAATTGATGGGCTGGATGAGGCAGAGACTTCAAAAAGATATATGCACCACTATAACTTCCCGTCATACTCAGTTGGAGAGACAAAACCATCAAGAGGACCGGGACGCCGTGAGATCGGGCATGGAGCACTTGCGGAAAGAGCACTTGTGCCGGTACTTCCGACAGAAGAAGAATTTCCATATGCAATCCGTACTGTTTCTGAGACATTTGAGTCAAATGGTTCTACTTCACAGGCAAGTATCTGCGCATCTAGTATGTCACTGATGGCGGCAGGTGTACCGATCAAATCAGCTGTTGCGGGTATCTCAGCAGGTCTTGTAACAGGTGATACAGACGATGATTATCTTGTGCTTACAGATATTCAGGGATTAGAAGATTTCTTTGGGGATATGGACTTTAAGGTTGCAGGTACACACAAAGGTATCACAGCAATTCAGATGGATATCAAGATTCATGGTTTGACAAGACCGATTATTGAAGAGGCGATTGCTCGCACAAAACAGGCAAGAACTTATATCTTAGATGAGGTAATGGCAAAGACAATTGAACAGCCAAGACCGGAAGTTGGACCGTATGCACCGAAGATCCGTCAGATGCAGATTGATCCTGCAAAGATTGGTGATGTTGTCGGACAGCGTGGTAAGACAATCAATGCAATTATTGAGCAGACAGGTGTGAAGATTGATATCACAGATGAAGGTTCGGTATCTGTATGTGGTGTTGACGCACAGAAGATGGACGAGGCGATGAAGATGATTGCAACGATTGTGACAGATTTTGAGGCTGGACAGGTATTTGAAGGAAAAGTTGTAAGCATCAAAGAGTTTGGCGCATTTATCGAATTTGCACCGGGAAAAGAAGGAATGGTTCATATTTCTAAAATTTCTAAAGAAAGAATCAAACATGTGGAAGATGTTCTCACACTGGGAGACAAAGTAAAAGTGGTTTGTCTTGGAAAAGATAAGATGGGAAGAATCAGCTTCAGCATGAAAGACGTTGTAGAAGAATAGAATAAAAGTTAAAAAGAGTTTTCAGTGATGAAAGCTCTTTTTTTGTACTAATTTTGGAACTTGTTCATATACTGTCTAAAGAGGTGAGATGAATGGAGGATATGAAAAAAAAGAATCAAAAAAAGCAGATTATACGAGTGCTTTCGGAATCGGTACAAAAGATTATTGAGCAGGAAAGAATGGACTTTTCAGAACTACAGGAGATACGTTTGAGGATAGGACAGCCTGTGACTGTGCTGTATCAAAATGAGGAACTGATTTTACCGACGATGTATTCCGAGAAAAAAAGGCTCGGGAAACAGGAAATGAAAGAGACGATAGAGCATATCAGTAATTATTCACTTTATGCGTATGAGCATGAATTAAAACAGGGATTTATCACGATTGAAGGAGGACACAGAGTGGGAATGGCGGGACAGGTAATTATGGAAGGGGGAAAAATAAAGAACATGAAGTATATTTCTTCGATTAATATTCGAGTATCACATGAGGTTTTGGACTGCGCAAACAAGATATTTCCCTATATTACATATAATAAACAGATGTATCATACATTGATTATATCACCGCCAAGATGTGGTAAGACAACACTGCTAAGAGATGTGATACGGCAGATTTCTGATGGAAACCGTTGGATTAAAGGCTGTACAGTCGGAGTGGTAGATGAGCGTTCGGAGCTTGGCGGCTGTTATCTTGGAGTCATACAGAATAATCTTGGGATGAGGACGGATATTTTAGACAGGTGTCCGAAAGCGGATGGTATGATCATGCTGATTCGTTCAATGGCGCCACAGGTGGTGGCTGTAGACGAAATCGGTGCGAAGGAAGATGTGCATGCGATTGAGTATGCAATGCACTGTGGGTGCAAAATGTTGGCGACAGCACATGGGGATTCTATGGAAGAAATTTGCAAAAAACCTATTTTTGAAAAATTGATCAGGGAAAAAAGATTTGAGCGCTATGTCATCTTAAGCAACCGATACAGACTTGGATGGATTGAGGCGGTCTATGATGAAAACGGAGATTTAATTTATCGAGAAGCGTGAGCTTAGAAGGAGGAGGCTTTGTGCAAAAAATTATTGGAGCAATCTTGATCATTCTGGCAAGTGGAGGAATCGGAGTGACAAAAGGACTTGAGCTACAAAAGTATTTGAGAGAACTGGAACTGCTAAAGCAGTTGTTTTGGATGCTGAAAAGAGAAATCCAATATACGAAAGCCCCTTTTTCGGAAGCGTTTTCTCACATTGGAAGGCGCATGGAAGGAGCGCAAGGCGAATGGCTGCTCTATTTGGCGGAGCAGATAGAAGAAAAAGCAGGAGCTACCTTCTTTGAGTTGTGGACAGAGTCAATTGACCGTTGTCTGATAAAGTCGCAGTTAAAAAACAAGGATAAGGAAGAACTGAAAGCAATCGGAATGCAGATGGGGTATTTAGATGAGCAGATGCAGCTGGGGACAATTGATTTGTATTTGGAACAGCTTTCGTTCGTAATTCAAAAGACGAGAGAGGAACTGGTTATGAAAAAGCGACTATGTAACTGTCTTGGTGTGATGGGGGGAATTTTCCTTGTAATTATTCTGATATAAGTGGAGGCGAAGATGAGTGTAAATTTAATTTTTAAAATTGCTGCTGTGGGAATATTAGTCTCGGTTCTGAGTCAGGTATTAAAACATAGTGGGAGAGAAGAACAGGCATTTTTGACAAGCTTTGCAGGACTTTTACTCGTGCTGTTTTGGATTGTTCCTTATATTTATGAACTATTTGAATCGATCAAGAGACTGTTTTCATTATAGGGGTGTTTTTAATGAGTATTGTACAAGCCGGGGTTCTTGGAGTGATGGGTGCGCTTCTTGCAGTCCAATTCAAAAATGGAAAAACAGAATATGGAATTTATATGAGTGTGGCAATCAGTGTTTTTATTTTTTTGAGCATTGTCGGACGATTGGAAGAGATTATTAATACCATAAGGCAGATTAGTGGGCACATTAACATGGATACCTCTTATATTGCAACCTTGATCAAGATGCTCGGTGTTACTTATATCGCAGAATTTGCTTCGGGGATCTGTCGGGATACCGGATATCAGACAATTGCTTCTCAGATTGAGATTTTTGGAAAACTGACCATTCTGGTCATGAGTCTTCCTGTTTTACTTGCCCTGCTTCAGACGATACAGGAATTTTTGTCATGAGAGGGAAAGGAATAATACTCTGTATTTTTATAGTGATTTTGGGTTGCTTTTTTTCTCCGCGAACGGTCTATGCGACAGAAATCCGAGACAAGGACGAGCAAGCTGAACTTCAGAAAGAGGCGGAGGAAACAATTTGGAAAGAATTTGAATTCTCAGAGATTGAAGATTTGCTGGATGATATTTTCCCGGAGAAGAAAACAGACTTCCAAGATTTGATAAAAAAGATGTTAAGTGGACAGACTGAACCTTCGCTGCAAGTGATTGGTGAAATGATATCGGATCAATTTTTTTACGAATGGAAGAGCAGCAAAGCGGGAATGGTACACATTCTCCTGATTGTGATTGTGGCGGCAGTATTTACTAATTTTTCCAATGTATTTCAGAATCAGCAGATATCAGAAATCAGCTTTTACGTATTATATCTGCTTTTGATCACAATCGGGCTTAATTCGTTTCGTATTTTGATCGTGTCGGCAAGTGAGAATCTGGAGCGCCTGATCGGGTTTATGAAAGTGCTTGGACCTGTCTACTTTCTGGCGGTCGCTTTTGCGGCAGGAAGCAGCACTTCCATTTTGTTTTACAACCTGGTATTGCTCTTGATTTATCTGGTTGAGCTTGTTATTTTGAATTTTTTGATTCCATTTGTACAAGTCTACATTGTGGTAAAAGTTATGAATAATTTGTCGGAGGAAGACTATCTTTCTAAATTTGCAGAGCTTTGCGAGACGGTGATCGCATGGACGTTAAAGACACTGCTTGCGGGAGTGACAGGGGTAAACATTATACAGGGACTTTTAAGTCCGGCAATTGACTCACTGAAAAGAAGTGTGGTGGGAAGAAGCGCGGAGGCGATACCGGTTGTAGGTGATGCAATCGGAGGGGTGACGGAGGTGATGCTAGGGACCGCAGTATTGATTAAGAATGGAATCGGAGTTGCAGGAGCATTGGTCTGTATTGGAATCTGTCTGGTTCCGATTATACAGATGGCAGTAGTGACCCTGCTCTATAAATTGATTGCCGCAATGATACAACCTGTTTCGGATAAGAGAATAGTAGGCTGTATCAGCAGCATCGCAGATGGATCTCAGATGCTGCTTCGTATTATATTTACGACGGGGGTGCTTTTTTTATTGACAATCGCAGTAGTGACAGCGACCACTATGGCAGGTTAGGAGGGAAAAATTGATTGCGTTTTTTTATCAATGGCTGCAGAATATTGCGTTTTATCTGATTTTGATTACAGCCATCATTCAAATTATTCCGAATCACAGCTACAAAAAGTATATTCGTTTTTTTACCGGATTGATTCTGATCGTGATGCTTTCAGAACCAATCATGAAGGCAATCGGAATGCAGACGACATTTTCGGAATTGTATCATAATGCCTCATATCAGCAAAAGATCAGGGAAATCGAAGAGGCGACCAAGTATCTGGAGGGAATGTCGCTTGAAGATGTAGGAAAAGAAGAGACAGATGAAATCGAGGTGGAGGAGATTCAGATTGAAAACTAAGTTTGAATGGAAACTAAAAAAAAATCAATTGATGCTCACGCTTTTGGTGGGGATTCTTCTGATTGTCATTGCAATGCCGGTAAAAAAGACAAAGACAAAAGATGTGCCTGTCGAGGCGGGAACAGAAAACAGTTATGAAGATGAGTACGAAGAAGCGGTGGAGAGGAAACTAGAAGAGGTGTTGCGGGAAGTAGAGGGGGTGGGAAACGTAAAGGTGATGGTGACGTTTCAGTCTTCATCGGAAAAAATTATTGAAAAGGATCAGGCGACAAACAGTCAGACTGTAACAGAGAGCGACAAACAGGGAGGAAAACGCGAAACAAAGGAAGCGCAGGACAGTGAGGCGACAGTGTACAACAGCACGTCCGGAGGTGAGCAGACACCGTATGTAACAAAAGAAGTCAACCCAAAAGTGGAAGGGGTTGTCGTCATTGCAGAAGGGGGTGGAAATGCAGTAGTCATAAAAAATATTACAGAAGCAATCCAAGCATTATTTGATGTAGACACGCATAAAATTAAAGTAATGAAACGAAATCAAACAAATTAGGAGGAGTTACATTTTGAAACGTCTATTCAAGAAAAACCAGATTATTATCACAACACTCGCGATTATGATTGCGGTTGCCGGATACCTGAACTATTCCGGTCGCATTTTTGGCGAGTCAGGAAAAGCAGAGGCGACAAATGGTGAACTTGCAAATCAGGAGCTGCTTGACATTACTTCGGAAGACGGAGCGCAAGAAACTGCCGGTGATATTGAAAGTCAGGATCAGGAAGTGGCAGACGGAACGGTGGAAGGAACGCCGGGAGAAGCAGTGCTTACCAATGGAGATGTGACAGGAGTTGTTGCGGAAGCGAAGGTGACAAGAGAGCAGGTGCGTGCAAAAAATAAAGAAACTTTGCTTGAGATTATAGATAACACAAATTTGTCAGATGAACAGAAACAAGATGCGATCAACCAGATGATTGCGATGACGGAACTTGCGGAAAAAGAGGCTGCGGTTGAGACGATGCTTGCATCGAAAGGGTTTTCAGATACCGTGGTAAGTCTGACGGCGGAGACAGCTGACGTGGTAGTAAACAGTGCGGAACTGACAGATGCTAACCGTGCCCAGATTGAGGACATTATCACAAGAAAAGCAGAAATCGCTCCGGAAAATATTGTCATCACACCGATATACAGTAAAGACAGTGCGCAAAAAGAGACAGAGAAAAATTCTGAGAATGAATAGATTTTTGTTTGCAGAGAGATATTACTTGTGATAGACTAAATAAGTATGTATAGAATAATAAAAAACAGGAGATTATTATGTCAGGAATTACAGATGAGATAAAGAAAAGAAGAACATTTGCGATCATATCGCATCCCGATGCAGGAAAGACAACGTTGACGGAAAAGTTTTTATTATATGGTGGTGCAATCAATCAGGCAGGTTCAGTGAAAGGAAAAGCGACTGCCAAGCATGCGGTGTCGGACTGGATGGAGATTGAAAAAGAAAGAGGTATCTCGGTCACTTCCTCCGTGCTCCAATTCAACTATGATGGATATTGCATCAATATTTTGGATACGCCGGGACATCAGGATTTCTCGGAAGATACTTATCGTACATTGATGGCGGCAGATTCTGCCGTCATGGTTATTGATGCATCGAAAGGTGTGGAGGCGCAGACGAGAAAATTGTTCAAAGTATGTGTGATGCGTCATATTCCGATTTTTACATTTATCAATAAAATGGATCGTGAGGCAAGAGATACGTTTGATCTGTTGGACGAGATTGAAAAGGAACTTGGAATTGCGACATGTCCAGTCAATTGGCCGATTGGTTCCGGAAAAGAATTTAGAGGTGTATATGACAGGGAACACCGGGAGATAGAGTTATTTTCCGATACACAAAAAGGAACTTCTATCGGGGAAGTAAAAAAGATCGCATTGGATGACCCGTCGGTGGAGACAATGATCAGTGAAGAACAGCTGGCTCAGCTTACGGATGAAGTGGAACTGTTAGATGGTGCAAGTGCGGAGTTTGATATGGAACTTGTGAGCAAAGGAGAATTGTCGCCGGTATTTTTTGGATCGGCTCTTACAAACTTTGGTGTGGAGACATTTCTTCAGCATTTTCTTCAGATGACAAGCTCTCCCCTTCCGAGAATCTCGGATAAAGGAGTTATTGATCCTATGACAGAAAAGGAATTTTCCGCATTTGTATTTAAGATTCAGGCAAATATGAATAAGGCTCACCGTGACAGAATCGCGTTTATGAGAATATGTTCCGGAGAATTCGAAGCTGGAATGGATGTGTTTCATATTCAGGGTGGGAAAAAAGTGAGACTTTCTCAGCCACAGCAGATGATGGCAAGTGAAAGAAAAATGATCGAAAAAGCATACGGTGGAGATATCATTGGTGTGTTCGACCCGGGAATTTTTTCAATTGGAGATACGCTTACCAATTCTCCTGAGAAATTTGCATACGAAGGAATTCCGACTTTTGCACCGGAGCACTTTGCCAGAGTTCGCCAGGTGGATACGATGAAACGTAAGCAGTTCATCAAGGGAATCAATCAGATCGCACAGGAAGGTGCAATCCAAATTTTTCAGGAATATAATACCGGTATGGAGGAAATTATAGTAGGTGTGGTAGGTGTCCTGCAATTTGATGTGTTAAAATACCGTTTGGAAAATGAATACAATGTGGAGATTCGAATGGATACGCTGCCATATGAACATATCCGCTGGATCGAGAATAAAGAAATTGACTTAGATAAAATTGTGGGTACTTCTGATATGAAGAAGATTAAGGACTTAAAAGACAGACCGCTTTTATTGTTTGTGAACAGCTGGAGCATACGTATGACACTGGAGCGCAACGAAGGGCTGGAGTTATCTGAGTTCGGAAAATAGTTTACAAATTTCCCTATTTGCAAACGGATATAAATTTGTTATAATAACAGGAGATAATTCCATCTCTTGGCAAGAGACGGCAATCCAGACTAGGAGGTTTTGAATCATGGGAAAAGACGAAAGAAATAGTTATACAATAAAGGCAGATGATAATCTTGGAGAAGTACAGATTGCAGATGAGGTTGTTGCAATCATTGCAGGGCTTGCAGCTATGGAAGTGGAAGGTGTCGCTTCGATGGCAGGGAATGCAACGAGAGAACTGATCAGCAAGCTTGGAATGAAATCTTTATCCAAAGGTGTGAAAGTAGATGTGCTTGAAGGTGTAGTGACAGTTGCGCTGGCGCTGAATTTGAAGTATGGCTACAGCATCATGGATGTTTCTGCCAAGGTACAGGAGAAAGTAAAAGCTTCGATTGAGAATATGACAGGTTTGACAGTTGCAGATGTGAATATTCGTGTAGCTGGAGTGGACATGGAAAACTAGATCTGTGAAGACAGAATGGGAATCAGAGTGGAGTTTTAGCTCCACTCTTTTTGGTTGCCAAGAGGGAATCACATGTAGTATAATAATCAATAATGCAAAAAAATAGAAAATCCAAAGAATAAAGAGGTAGAAAAATGAATAGATCAGAACTTAGAGAACATATTTTTAGAATGTTATTCCGTATAGAATTTAACAGCGAAGAAGAGATGAAAGAACAAGAAGACCTCTACTTTGAATTGCTTGGCGAGACTGACGAACAGGATAAGACTTATATTTTGAATAAATATAAAGCTGTTGTCGACAAAAAAGAAGAGATTGATGGACTTTTGAATGAGTATACAACAGGCTGGAAGACATCTCGTATGAATCGGGTAGATCTGACAATTTTAAGACTTGCGGTTTATGAGATGAAATGGGATGAGGAAGTTCCGACCGGTGTGGCAATCAATGAGGCGGTAGAACTCGCAAAGAAATACAGCAGTGATGAAGGCCCTTCGTTTGTCAATGGTGTGCTGGCAAAGCTGGCGGAATAAGGTGATATGATGCGCAATGTGTATTCTGTTGGACAGGTCAATGCCTATATCAAGAATATGTTTACACAGGATTTTATGCTGAACCGGATTTATGTGAAAGGGGAAGTGTCAAATTGTAAATATCATACGTCCGGGCATATTTACTTTTCACTGAAGGATGAGTCCGGGATGATCGCATGTATTATGTTTGCAGGACAGAGAGGCGGTTTGCCATTTCGGATGCGGGAAGGACAGCAGGTAATTGTGCTTGGCAATATAACCACATACGAGAGAGATGGGAAATATCAGCTCTATGCAAAAGAGATTATTCTAGATGGAGCCGGAGCACTTTATGAGAGATTCGAGGCATTGAAACAGGAACTGGGCGAGATGGGAATGTTTGCCGAGGAGTACAAGCAGCCGATTCCGAAGTTTGCAAGAACAATCGGCGTTGTGACGGCGCCTACAGGCGCGGCGATTCGGGATATTATCAATGTTGCAGGCAGAAGAAACCCGTATGTGCAGTTACTCTTATACCCTGCATTGGTTCAGGGAGAAGGGGCGGCTGCAAGTATTGTAGAAGGAATTGCGGCGCTTGAAAAAAAAGGAGTAGATTTGATCATTGTAGGGCGCGGCGGTGGTTCTATAGAAGATCTTTGGGCGTTTAATGAAGAAATTGTTGCGAGAGCTATTTTTGAATGCCGGATTCCGGTTATTTCAGCGGTGGGGCATGAGACGGACACAACTATCGCAGATTATGTGGCAGATTTGCGGGCGCCAACGCCTTCTGCGGCGGCTGAACTTGCGGTGTTTGAATATGAGACATTTTTAAACGGAGTTGAAGAATATCGAATAAAGATACGTAAAGCAATACATCAGAAAGCAGAATGGGAAAAGATAAAAACCGGGCAGTATGCATTGAAATTAAAGTATCTGCATCCGCAAAATAAACTGCGGGACAAACAGCAAAGAACGGTGGAATTGGAAGAGCGGCTCAGACAGACAATGGAAAGAAAGATTGACGATAAAAAACGCCGATTTGGTTTTTATATCGAACGTATGAAAGGACTTTCGCCGCTGGCAAAGCTGAATCAGGGATTTGCTTATGTATCAACGGAAAATGGCAAAGTGGTGAAGACAATCGCAGATACGGCAAATGGAGAGACACTGAATGTATATGTGACAGACGGTGTGATCAAAGCAAGAGTAGAAGATACGCATAAGGAGGAACATTGTGGAAGCAGAAAATAAAAAAGATCAGACTCTGGAGGACGTATTTGAACAGTTAGATGAAGTAGTAAAAAAATTAGAGGGAGAAGCTGTTTCGCTTGAGGATTCTTTTCAATTGTATCATGAAGGAATGGAATTGCTGAAGATATGTAATGATAAGATTGAGACGATTGAGAAAAAAGTAATGATATTGGATAAAGATGGTGAAGAGCATGAATTTTAAGGAAGAAAGAATCGGAAAAATAACAGCGATAGAACAGATTTTAAAAAAATATCTGCCGGTCAAAGAAGGTCTCCAAAAAGAGATCATGGAGGCGATGGAGTATAGTCTTCTAGCCGGTGGAAAACGTCTCCGGCCGATGCTGATGAGAGAGACATATGTATTGTTTGGCGGTGATGAGGAACTTATTGAGCCGTTTATGGCAGCGATTGAGATGATTCACACGTATTCACTTGTACATGATGATCTTCCGGCGATGGACAATGATGACTACCGCAGAGGGAGAAAGACTACACATGTTGTGTACGGTGAGGCAATGGGGATTCTGGCGGGAGATGCACTTCTTAATTTTGCCTTTGAGACGGCTGTAAAGGCGTTTGCAATGTGTCCGCAAAAGAGCATAGAGATTGGTCAGGCGATGAGAATCCTTTCTGAGAAAGCTGGAATTTACGGCATGATCGGGGGACAGGTAGTCGACGTCAAGAGTGCAGGACAAGCTGTTTCCAAAGAAGTGTTGGATTTTATTTATGAGCTGAAGACAAGTGCTCTGATCGAGTGTGCTATGATGATCGGAGCGGTGCTTGCCGGCGCTTCTGAGACAGAAGTGCAAAAGATAGAACAGATTGCAAAATATGTGGGAGTCGCTTTTCAGATACAGGATGATATTTTGGATGTGACAAGCACGGTGGAAGTGCTTGGAAAGCCAATTCACAGCGATGAAAAGAATGAAAAGACGACATATGTGACGTTGCTTGGAATTGAAAACGCAAAGGAGGCTGTGGAGAGCCTTTCCATGGAAGCGATTCATTTATTACACAGCATTTCAGGGGAAAATCAGTTTTTGGAGATGCTTTTAAAAGAATTAATTTACAGAGAAAAATAAAAGGGGTGCTCTTATGGTATTGGAGCGAATTCAAAAAGAAGATGATATTAAAAAACTAAAGGAAAGTGAATTGGATACGCTGGCAGAAGAGATTCGTCAGTTTTTGGTTGAAAAGATCAGTAAAACGGGAGGACATCTGGCTTCCAATCTAGGTGTAGTGGAACTGACGATGGCGATGCATTTGGCGTTTTCACTTCCGAAAGATAAAATTATATGGGATGTGGGACATCAGGCATATACACATAAGATTCTAACAGGAAGAAAAGCAGGATTTGATGATCTGCGTAAGTACGGGGGGATGAGCGGTTTCCCGAAACGAAAAGAAAGTGCATGTGATGCATTTGATACGGGACACAGTTCTACTTCAATCTCGGCAGGACTGGGATATGTGGAGGCAAGAGAGATACTGAGAGAAGATTATCAGGTCATCTCAGTGATCGGAGACGGTTCTCTGACCGGAGGTATGGCTTATGAAGCGTTGAATAACGCGTCTCATCTGAAGAGCAATTTTATTATTGTATTAAACGATAATCGGATGTCGATTTCTGAAAATGTCGGAGGAATGTCGAACTATCTGGATGGAATCCGCACAGCACATGCCTATACAGATTTGAAGAAAAATGTAGAAAAGACATTACAGAAAGTGCCGTGTGTTGGAGATCAGATCGTGTCACATATTCGAAAGACAAAAAACAGTATCAAGCAATTGCTTGTACCTGGGATGTTGTTTGAAGATATGGGAATCACTTATCTGGGTCCTGTCGACGGTCATGATATCAAAAAATTATATAAAATTTTTCAGGAAGCAAAGAAGATTGACCATGCTGTGCTTGTCCATGTCTTGACAGAAAAAGGAAAAGGATATCTTCCGGCGGAAAAGATGCCTTCCAAATTTCATGGGACAGGTCCGTTTGATATTGCCACTGGACAGCAGAAATCTTCTGGTGACAAAGACACATATACCGATGTTTTTGCAAAGGTGATGTACAGGATGGGAAAAGAGGAGCCAAAGCTTGTTGCAATCACTGCAGCGATGAAAGACGGGACGGGTCTGACACCGTTTGCAAAGAAATATCCGGACAGATTTTTTGATGTCGGAATTGCAGAAGAGCATGCGGTTACTTTTGCAGCAGGACTTGCAGCAGCAGGGCTAAAACCTGTATTTGCTGTATATTCTTCCTTTTTACAGAGAGGGTATGATCAAATGATACATGATGTCTGTCTGCAAAATTTGCCGGTCGTCTTTGCGGTAGATCGGGCGGGACTTGTCGGAAATGACGGGGAGACACATCAGGGACTGTTTGATCTTGCATATTTAAGCGGAATCCCGAATATGACAGTGATGTCCCCGAAAAATAAATGGGAGTTTGCGGATATGATCCGGTTTGCAATCGAATTTCACGGACCGATCGCCATCAGATATCCAAGGGGAGCGGCGTATGACGGACTGCAGGAATTCCGGGAGCCGATCGTATATGGGAAAAGTGAAGTTATTTATGAGGAACAGGACATCGCAGTTTTTGCTGTTGGGCATATGATGGAGACTGCGGAGGCAGTGTGTGCGCAGCTAAGAGAAAGAGGATATCATTGCAGTCTGATCAATGTGCGCTTTGTCAAACCATTTGATCAGGATATCCTGAAACAGATGAGCAGAGCACACAGACTTTTTGTGTCGATTGAGGAAGGCCTTTTAGATGGCGGATATGGCGAGAAAATTGCCAATTATGCTGCAAGAGAAAGAATGGATGTCTGCGTATTGCAAAATGGTATTCAGGATGAATATGTGGAACATGGTAATGTGGAGTTGTTGAGAAAAGAAGTGCATCTGGATGCGGATTCGATTGTTGAGAAAATTGTTGCAACATATGACGCATTGAAATGAAGATGATTTAGGAGAGTATATGAAAGAACGATTAGATGTATTACTGGTAAAAAGGAATTTAGCAGAGTCCAGAGAAAAGGCAAAGGCGATCATTATGTCCGGTAATGTGTTTGTGGAAGGACAAAGAGAGGATAAAGCAGGGACAACATTTTCGGATGAAGTGCAGATTGAGATTAAAGGGCATACGCTTCCGTATGTCAGCCGTGGAGGCTTGAAGCTTGAAAAGGCAGTTGCCAATTTTGACGTCTGTCTGGAAGGGAAAGTCTGCACGGACGTGGGCGCTTCGACTGGTGGTTTTACAGACTGTATGCTGCAAAACGGGGCAAGAAAAGTGTTTGCCATTGATGTCGGAAAAGGACAGCTTGCGTGGAAATTAAGACAGGATGATCGTGTTATCTGCATGGAGAAGACAAATATCCGTTATGTGACACCGGAGGATCTGGGAGAAGAAATTGATTTTTCTTCGATTGATGTCTCCTTTATTTCACTTACAAAGGTATTGCTTCCGATTCGGAATTATTTGAAAGAGGATGGTCAGATCGTGGCACTGATCAAGCCGCAGTTTGAGGCTGGAAGAGAAAAGGTAGGAAAGAAGGGTGTAGTACGTGAAAAAAGTACGCACTATGAAGTGATTGAGATGGTGCTGTCCTATGCACTGTCTATCGGATTTTCAGTGCTAAATCTTGACTTTTCTCCAATCAAAGGTCCGGAAGGAAATATCGAATATCTTGTGCATTTGCAGAAAACAGAACAGACAGATAGAATCGAACACGTGGAGATTGACTGGAAGCAGATTGTGGAGAATGCCTTTTCCACATTGGCAAAATAAAAATAGAGGATAGAAGATGGATAAGTTTTATATCATTACAAACCAAAGCAAAGACAGGGAGCTTGTGACAACACATCGGATTCAACGATATATCGAACAGCATGGCAGACAGTGTATTGTAGCGTCAGATGGTAAGAGTGTGCCAAAGGATACGGAATGCGTCCTGGTACTTGGCGGCGATGGAACTTTAATTCGTGCTGCAAGAGAATTGCGTACCTGCAAAGCACCGCTTCTTGGGATTAATTTGGGAACGCTTGGGTATTTGACGGAAGTGGAAGTGCAAAATATTGAGCAGGCACTGGAGCAGCTTTTTGAAGAGACTCCGGAGATTGAGGCAAGAATGATGCTCAAAGGAGTTCTGAATAAAGGTCAGGAAGATGTAGCACTCAATGATATTGTTGTGGGAAGAGCAGGAGCTCTTCGGATCATTCATTTTAATATTTACGTGAATGGAGAACTTTTGAATTCATATCAGGCGGATGGAGTGATTATTTCTACCCCAACCGGCTCGACCGGATATAATTTGTCTGCCGGTGGTCCGATTGTAGAGCCTACCGCATCTATGATTGTTGTGACACCAATCTGCTCTCACGCCTTAAATACAAGAAGTATTGTGCTGTCGGCTGAGGATGAGATTGTTGTGGAGATTGGAAAAGGAAGAGATAACCGGACAGAGATTGCAGCAGTTTCGTTTGATGGAGAACAAACAATTGAAATATATACAGGGGATCAGATTGTCATAAGAAGGGCGGAAGATACCACGAAACTTTTTAAGCTGAGCAAAATAAGCTTTTTAGAGACGTTGAGGAAAAAGATGAAAGGAAGCTGAAAAAATGAAGGGAAAAAGACATGCAAAAGTAGTTGAGCTCATCAATAAGCATAATATAGAGACACAGGAGGAGCTGGCAGAGCGCTTGAATCAGGAAGGATTTCAGGTGACACAGGCAACAGTTTCCAGAGATATCAGAGACCTGAAGCTGACAAAGGTTCCAACTGAGGGCGGAAGACAGAAATATACGATTTTGAAGACACCTGAAACGGCGATGAGCGAGAAATATATGAGGGTTTTAAAGGACGGATATGTTTCCATGGACATGGCTCAAAATATACTGGTGATCAAAACTGTTTCCGGCATGGCAATGGCAGTGGCGGCGGCAATTGACGCGATGAATTGGAATGAAGTAGTCGGTTGTATTGCAGGAGATGACACGATTATGTGTGCAATACGGACGACAGATGATACAGTGAACGTGATGGACAAAATCAGAAAAATTGTAATGTAAGACAAGATGTGTCAAAAGAGAGTCTGGGAGAAAGAATATGTTACATAATTTGTATGTGAAAAATCTTGCATTGATTGATGAGATTGAAGTGGAATTTACAAAGGGGCTGAATATTTTGACAGGGGAGACAGGCGCCGGGAAATCAATTATTCTTGGTTCTGTCAATCTTGCATTGGGAGGAAAATATTCCGCTGATATCATACGAAAGGGTGCAGAATATGGATATGTGGAACTAACATTTTTTGTGGAAAATAAGACACAGGAGGAGGCGCTGAAAAGAAAAGATATTTTCCCGGAAGATGGAGTCGTTGTTCTTAGCAGAAAACTTATGAGTAAGAGAAGTATCAGTAAGATCAATGGCGAGACGGTTCCGATTGCGCTTTTAAAAGAAGCAGCGTCGATTTTAATCGATATTCATGGACAGCATGAGCACCAGTCCCTGCTCTATAAAAAAAATCATCTGACAATTTTAGATGCATTTGCAAAAGAGAACATTAAGCAGGTGAAAGAAAAGCTTGCAAAGGCTTATTTGATTTACAAAGAGCAGAAAGAAGAGCTTGAAGAGGCGTTGACAGATGAAAAGGAACGCAATAAGGAGATCGGGTTCTTAGAGTTTGAAATTCAGGAGATCAGACAGGCGAAGCTTTCAAGACAGGAGGATGAGACACTGGAGGAAACATATCGCCGGATGACGAATGGAAAGAAAATCGTGGGAAATTTGGAAGAGGCATATGAGTACACCGGTGGAACGAACTCAGAGACGGCAAGCGAGGCAATCAGCAGGGCGCTTCGTTGTATGCAGGAGGCGGCAGGCTGCGATGAGCAGGCACAGGATATGTTTCAGCAGCTTGCGGAGATAGATAGTCTTTTGAATGATTTTAACCGAGAATTGTCAGACTACAAAATGTCCTTTGATTTTTCGGAAGAGACGTTTTTTGAAGTGGAGACACGATTGAATGAGATCAATCGTTTGAAGGCAAAATATGGAAATTCTATTGAAGAGATTTTAGAATATTGTGATAAAAAAGAGGAAAGGCTATTAAAACTGCAGGATTATGATGCGTATCTGGCGCAGTTACAAAAAAAAGTGGAAGAGACCGAAGCAGAAGTAAAACACTATTCTAACCAGTTGTCTTTACTGCGGAAAGAAGAATCCGTAAAGCTTGCAGAAGCGATTCGAAAAGGGCTTCGAGATCTGAATTTTTTAGATACGCAGTTTGAAATTGTGTTTCGTGAGCTTGGGACTTATACAGTTCAGGGGACAGATGAAGTTGAATTTATGATTTCCATGAATCCCGGAGAACCGGTGAGAGCGCTCGGCGATGTTGCATCGGGAGGAGAGCTGTCAAGAATCATGCTCGCAATTAAAAGTGTGATGGCTGAGAAAGACCAGATAGAGACATTGATCTTTGATGAGATTGATGTGGGAATCAGCGGAAGAACCGCTCAGAAGGTTTCTGAAAAGATGTCTTTTATCGGACGAAATCATCAGGTGATTTGCATTACCCATCTTGCGCAGATTGCAGCGATGGCAGATGCACATTACGCGATTGAAAAGCAGGTGGAGGATGGTGTCACAAAAAGTAAAATTTTCCGATTAAGTAAAGAACAGGAAATTGAAGAGCTCGCCAGAATTCTTGGAGGTGCAAAGATTACAGATACTGTTATGCAAAGTGCAGCTGAGATGAAAGAATTGGCAGAACGTACAAAATAATACCAGAGTGAAAAAAAAGAGAATATCACATACTAAAACAGATGCATTTTGCATCTGTTTTTTTAGCAGGAGGACATGTGATATGAAAAAACGCTGGTATAGAAGATTTTTAATAATGGTATTGTTGTTTGGCCTGTTTGTGGGAGGCGGATTTAGTATACGGAATGCAAAACAGATGTATTCTAAGGAAGAAGTCAGCGCAAAAGCGGCATCCGGTGATCTGTTGATACCGGGTGGAATGCCCATTGGCATTTATATGGAGACAGATGGTGTAATGGTTCTTGGAACAGAAGCGCTTGAAGGGCTTGACGGATTGAATTATGAACCGGCCAAACATCTGGTAAAGGCAGGGGATTACATTGTTGGTATCAATGAAAAGCCGGTTGCAAATAAAAAAGAATTGCTGGAGGAAATAAAGAATCTTACATCTGAGGAAGTGATACTGAAAGTGCGAAGAAAAGAGGAAGTAATTGAGGTAAAGATGAAACCGGTAAAAGTGACTGAAAAAGAATATAAGCTCGGAATTTGGGTAAGAGATAACGCGCAGGGACTTGGCACCATCACATTTTTGACTGGGAACAGCGAATTTGGAGCATTGGGACACGGAATTCATGATGTGGATACAAATGAGCTGCTCGATATTACGGATGGCACATTATACGAGACGAGTATAAAAGATATTCAAAAGGGAGAAAGTGGAAATCCGGGCGGCATGGAAGGGATTATCGTCTATAACCGCTATAATATATTAGGGAAAATTGCAAAAAACACAGAGGCGGGAATTTATGGAACCGTAGATAAGATTGACGCTCTGTTTGCCGAACAGACACCGATGACAATTGGAAAGAAAGAAGAGATACAGACAGGGGATGCCTTTATTCGCTGTGCGGTGGATGGAACTGTGAGAGATTATCAGATAAAAATTACAAAAGTAGACTTATTTTGTAAGGAAGTGAACAAGGGAATTGTGCTGGAAGTCACAGACCCTGAATTGTTGGATCTGACTGGGGGAATTGTTCAGGGAATGAGTGGCAGCCCAATCATACAGAACGGAAAACTTGTCGGAGCAGTAACTCACGTGTTTGTACAAGATGCGACAAAAGGATACGGAATATTTATAGAGAATATGTTGAAAAATATAGAATAGAAAGAGAAATGTCGAAATATTACGACGACATTCGCTTGCACGCCAAAATGACGGAAGATATAATAGGATTTGTGATTGAAAACAGAGATTAAGAGTGTAGGAGGACAATAAAGTGGGACGGTTAAACGTGGCAATTGCTGATGATAATGAGCGGATTTTGAACATTTTGGAGGAAATTGTAAATAATGACGAGGAATTGACACTTGTCGGAAAGGCTGATAATGGAGAAGATATGTATCATATCATAAAAAATAAGGAGCCGGATGTCGTATTATTAGATCTGATCATGCCGAAAATGGACGGTTTAAGTGTCATGGAACTTGTACAGGAGGATAGAAACTTAAAAAAAATGCCAGATTTTATTATCATAACAGCAATTGGACAGGAACGAATTACAGAAGACGCCTTTAAAAGAGGGGCAAGCTACTACATCATGAAACCGTTTAACAATGAAATGGTATTAAACAGAATCAAACATACACACAGAGAAATACAATATGAAAAGACGCCCGTGGGAAATATTTCCGAATGCAGAAGAGAGATTGACGAAGAAAGTTTGGAGAGTCGTGTGACAAATATGATTCATGAAATCGGAATACCGGCACATATCAAAGGATATCACTATTTGCGTGATGCGATTATGATGGCTGTGGAAGATATGGATGTACTGAACGCGATCACGAAAATACTGTATCCGACAGTGGCGAAGAAATATCGTACAACATCAAGCAGAGTAGAACGTGCAATTCGACATGCGATTGAGGTGGCTTGGAGCAGAGGAAAACTAGATATTTTAGATGACTTGTTTGGATATACTGTCAGCAATGGAAAAGGAAAGCCGACGAACTCAGAATTTATCGCTTTGGTATCCGATACAATCCGATTAGAAAAAAAGCACGCATAAATATACAGGAGTTTTTATTGACCCTTTGGGCTGCACTCGGTATAATAGAAAGAAAGTGCTATAAAAATGAGTGGAGGGAAGGTCATGAAAAAAATATTATTTGCCGCTTCAGAATCAGTGCCGTTTATTAAAACCGGTGGGTTAGCCGATGTTGTCGGATCCTTGCCCAAAAATTTTGACAAAGAACAGTATGATGTCAGAGTAATACTGCCAAAATACATGTGTATAAAAGAAGAATGGAAGAATCAGTTGCAGTACAAGACACATTTTTACATGGATTTTTACTGGCAGAGCCGTTATGTAGGTGTTCTGGAGCTTGAATTGGACGGAGTGACATTCTATTTTGTAGATAATGAGGAATATTTTGCGGGGTTCAAGCCTTATGGTGATATGCTTTGGGACATTGAAAAATTTGCGTTCTTCTCAAAGGCAGTGCTCAGCATCTTACCGTTGATAGATTTCAGACCAGATATCATTCACTGCCATGACTGGCAGACTGGGTTGATTCCGGTATATCTTGACAATTTCCGTTATGGTGGAGAATTTTATCGGGGGATTAAGACTGTTATGACGATACATAATCTGAAATTCCAAGGCGTGTGGGGAACCGATAAAGTAAAAGAGATTACAGGGCTTCCGGATTATTATTTTGTGCCGGACAAGATGGAGGCATATAAAGATGCAAATCTGTTGAAGGGAGGTATTGTATATGCAGACCGCGTGACGACAGTGAGCAATTCTTATGCCGAAGAGATTAAGACACCATTTTACGGAGAAAAACTGGACGGACTTATGAATGCAAGAAGTAACAGTCTGTCCGGAATTGTCAATGGTATTGACTATGAAGAATATAATCCTGGCACGGATATCCATATTGCAAGAAATTATACAGTAGAGAACTTTAGAAAAGAAAAGGTGAAAAATAAACTTGCACTTCAAGAGCAGCTTGGGCTGGAAGTTGATGCAAAGAAGATGATGATCGGTATTGTCTCCAGATTGACTGACCAGAAAGGATTTGACCTGATCGCATATGTGTTAGACGAATTGTGTCAGGACGAGATTCAGATCGTTGTACTTGGAACCGGTGAGGAGAGATATGAGAACATGTTCCGGCATTTCGCATGGAAATATCCGGGAAAAGTATCGGCTCAGATTTATTATTCCGAACCAATGTCTCATATGATTTACGCTGCCTGTGATGCATTTTTAATGCCGTCCTTATTTGAGCCTTGTGGACTTAGTCAGCTGATGAGCCTTCGATATGGAACAGTTCCGATCGTGAGAGAGACCGGAGGATTAAAGGATACAGTTGAAGCTTATAATGAATATGAAAAGACGGGAACAGGATTCAGTTTCTGCAATTATAATGCGCATGAGATGATGCATACTGTGCGGTATGCAGAGCAGATTTATTACGATAAAAAACGCGACTGGAATAAGATTGCAGAGCGGGCGATGCAGAAAGATTTCTCATGGAAAAATTCTGCAAAACAATATGAGGATTTATACAACACTTTATAGACAAAAGAAGAGACCGGAGGAGATTGGACATGAAAATTAAAGACAGATTATCAGAAAACAGAGTGAATATTTCGTTTGAAGTATTTCCCCCAAAAACAGATGCCGGATACGGAAAAGTATTGGAAGCAACAGAAGAGATTGCGGCTTTAAAGCCTTCCTTTATCAGTGTGACTTATGGAGCCGGCGGCGGGACAAGCAAGAATACAGTCAAGATTGCATCTCATATCCAGAATGATCTTGGGGTGGCAAGTCTTGCGCATCTGACTTGCGCTTCTTCCACAAAAGAAGAAGTAAGACAAGTCATTGAGCAGTTAAAGGAACAGGGAATTCAAAATATACTGGCACTTCGCGGAGATATCCCAAAAGATGGAGCTTTTCCGATTCCCAACCACTATAAATATGCAAGTGAGCTGATTGCAGATATCAAATCACAGGGAGATTTTTGTATCGGGGCAGCATGTTATCCGGAAGGACATGTGGAGAGCGAGCACAAATCAGAGGATATTGCGCACTTGAAAGAAAAAGTGGATGTCGGCGTAGATTTTCTGACGACACAGATGTTTTTTGACAATTCGATTTTATACAATTTCCTGTACCGGATTCGAGAGAAAGGAATCACAGTTCCTGTTCTTCCAGGAATTATGCCTGTCACGAATGGAAAGCAGATCGCTCGTATCTGTGAACTTTCGGGAACAATCCTTCCTGAAAGATTTCGTGCCATAGTAGACCGGTTCGGAGATGATCCAAAAGCGATGCAGCAGGCGGGAATTGCCTATGCGACAGATCAGATTATCGATCTGATTGCAAATGGTATTCAGAATATTCATATTTATTCTATGAATAAGCCGGAAATTGCAGCTGCAATCATGACAAACTTATCAGAGATTATCAAATAAACGAAATTAGAGGGTATTATGGATATACGAACGAGAGAAGCCGTTCGGTATCTTGGATATGGAAGACATGCGATAGATGAACGAACATTACAGCTGGTGGAAGATTCTTTCAAAGAATTGGAACACATCGTAAATGCAAAATTCACCTATCGCATTTTTGAAACTACTTTTCCGGATACGAATGAGCTTAGCATAGGAAAAATGAAAATTAAAAGTAAAAATCTATATAAGAACTTGAAGGGCTGTTCTCAGGCAGTCGTATTTGGAGCGACACTCGGGACCGGTGTGGATGTGCTTATGAAACGATACAGTCTGACGGATATGGCGAAGGCAGTTGTTCTGCAGGCGTGTGCAGCTGCGATGCTGGAGGAATATTGTGATAAGGCACAAAATGAAATTGCCGAAAGTCTGCGCAAGGAGCAGTTATATCTTCGCCCAAGATTCAGTCCGGGGTATGGAGATTACTCCATTTTACATCAGGATGATATCTTACGCATGCTTGATGCTGCAAAGACGATAGGACTGACGATGACAGAGAGTTATATGCTTACCCCGACAAAGTCTGTGACGGCTGTGATTGGGATCAGCAGCACACAGGAGCCATGCCATATCAAAGGCTGCGAAGAATGTCAGAAATTAGATTGTATATACAGAAGGAGTTAATATGTTACTGGAAAGATTAGGAAAAGAGCTCTTATTTTTTGACGGAGGGATGGGGACGCTGTTGCAGGCAGAAGGACTTCAGCCTGGCGAACTCCCTGAGACCTGGAATATAGAGCGAAAAGAAACGATACGAAAAATTCATCAGTCATATTTTGAGGCTGGAAGTGATATTGTGCTTACGAACACATTTGGAGCGAACGCATTGAAGTTTCATGACGAAAATTGTTCCTTAAAGGCTATCATTGATGCGGCAGTTGAAAATGTCAGATTTGGAGCAAAGGCGGGGATCAGAGATGGGCGAGACTATTATGTTGCTTTGGATATCGGACCGACTGGAAAATTGTTAAAACCTTTGGGAGACCTGTCTTTTGAAGACGCCTATGAAGCATTCAAAGAAGTTGTGCAGTATGGGGAGAAAGCAGGGGCAGATTTGATTCATATCGAGACAATGAGTGATACTTACGAGGTGAAAGCGGCAGTCCTTGCAGCAAAAGAAAACACAAATCTCCCTGTATTTGCAACGATGATATTTGATGACAAAGGAAAACTTCTGACAGGAGGAGATGTGCCGTCTGTAGTGGCGCTTTTGGAAGGTCTCAGAGTGGATGCACTTGGGATTAACTGTGGAATGGGACCAAAACAGATGCTCCCTATTTTGCAGCAGATTGCGCAATATACTTCACTGCCAATCATTGTAAAGCCGAATGCGGGACTTCCAAAGCAAAGAGACGGACAGACCTACTATGATGTCACACCGGATGTTTTTGCCAAACAGCTCCAGGAGATTGTAAAAGCAGGTGCCTGTGTGATCGGCGGATGCTGTGGTACAACTCCAAAGCATATCCGCGCGATGATTTCAGCTTGTAAAGACTTGGAGATGACAAAGCCAACCTTCAAGAATCACACGATTGTCTCCTCCTATGGAAAAGCAGTGGAACTTGGAGATATGCCTGTTATTATTGGAGAGCGTATCAATCCGACAGGAAAGAGTAAGTTTAAGCAGGCTTTAAAGGAACATAACCTGGACTATATTTTAAAAGAAGGAATTACACAGCAGGATAAGGGGGCACATATTTTAGATGTGAATGTGGGACTTCCGGATATCGATGAGGTTGTAATGATGAAAGAGGTGGTCAGAGAACTTCAAAGTGTGACAAGTCTCCCTCTTCAGATTGACACAGTCGACACAGAGGCAATGGAGCAGGCGATGCGTATTTACAATGGAAAGCCAATGGTAAATTCAGTCAGCGGAAAACAGGAATCCATGAATGCAGTTTTCCCGTTGATTCAAAAGTATGGTGGAGTTGTTATTGGACTTACGCTGGATGAAAATGGGATTCCAAAGACAGCAAAAGGGCGTCTTGAGGTTGCAGGCAAGATTATCGAGGAAGCAAAAAAATATGGTATTGACAAAAAGGATATTGTCATTGATGTGCTTACCATGACAATCAGCTCAGAGCCAAACGGAGCAAAGACAACATTGGAAGCGTTGAAAATGGTACGGGATACATATGGAGTCCGGACTGCTCTTGGTGTGTCTAATATCTCTTTTGGACTTCCAAGTCGTCCGGTCATCAATGCGAATTTCTATACTATGGCAATGCAAAATGGATTGACGGCGGGGATTATCAATCCGTCTTCAGAGGATATGATGCGCTCGTATCATTCCTACTGTGCACTGATGAATTATGACACAAACTGCGAGAACTATATTGCACATTACGGCAATCAGGAACCGGCGAAAACAACAGTGCCGGCAGGGCAGCAAATTGATCTGAAGACAGCTATTGAAAAAGGATTGAAAGAAGATGCATACCAGACAACGGTTGCACTTGTAAAAACAAAGGAACCGCTTGAGATCATTAATACCTATCTGATTCCGGCGCTTGACACGGTCGGAAAAGGTTTTGAAAAGGGAACTGTATTTCTTCCTCAGCTACTGATGAGTGCAGATGCGGCAAAAAGTTCTTTTGCGGTCTTAAAAGAGGAGCTTGAAAAGAACGGCGGAGAGGAAAAAGAGAAAGAAAAAGTCATTCTTGCAACCGTGAAAGGGGATATTCACGATATCGGAAAGAATATTGTGAAAGTACTTTTAGAAAATTACAGTTTTGAAGTAATCGATCTGGGAAAAGATGTGGCGCCAGAATGTATTGTTGAGACGGTGCTTGAAAAAGAGGTGAAGCTTGTAGGGTTAAGTGCTCTGATGACGACTACTGTCGTAAGCATGGAAGAGACGATCAGACAGCTTAGAGAAAAAGCGCCGGATTGTAAAGTTATGGTCGGCGGAGCTGTTTTGAATCAGGAATATGCGGATATGATCGGAGCGGATTTCTATGGAAAAGATGCAATGCAATCCGTCTATTACGCACAAAAAATATTGACAAATCACAGATAGGTTTCTATGATAAATAGAGAATGCATTTTACAGAGATAAAGGAGAAAAAGCCATGAGAGGATTGGAAACACCAATTAGAAGAATCAGAAGACAAGTGTTCACAAAGGTAGCAAAGCTGGCATTTGAATCGACTCCGGAGACGCTGATCGACGATATTGAGGCTGTTCCTTATGAACTGATTAATGAGGATACGGAGAAATACAGAGAGAGTATTTACCGTTCGCGTGCAATTGTAAGGGAGCGTATGCGCCTTGCGATGGGAATGTCACTTCGCCCGGAGGATAAGCCGGTACATCTGACAGCTGGGATTGAAGAAAGTAATATTTCAGAAAAATATTATGAGCCACCGCTTATGCAGGTTATCCCATCTGCCTGTGCGGCATGCGAGGAAAAGGGATATGAAGTGAGTGACATGTGTAAAGGCTGTGTGGCACATCCTTGCCGCGAAGTCTGTCCGGTGGGAGCTATTTCCATGAAAAAGGGACGTTCCTACATTGATCAGGAAAAATGTATTAAGTGTGGGAAATGCAAATCTGTCTGTCCATATGATGCAATTTCAAAAAAAGAGCGTCCATGTGCGAAAGCATGCGGGGTGAATGCGATTGGTTCGGATAAGATGGGAAGAGCTCATATTGACAATGATAAATGTGTATCTTGCGGAATGTGTATGGTAAGCTGTCCGTTTGGAGCAATTTCGGACAAATCCCAGATCTTTCAGCTTGGAAGAGCGTTGAAAGAAGGTGGGGAGATTATAGCTGAGATCGCACCTGCATTTGTAGGACAGTTCGGACCGAATATTACACCGAGACATATCAAGGCTGCACTGCAGGAACTTGGATTCGCGGAAGTGTATGAGGTGGCGTTGGGTGCAGATATCGGCGCGATTGCGGAGGCACATCATTATGTAGAAAAAGTAGTTACAGGAGAACTTCCGTTTTTACTGACTTCTTGTTGCCCGGCATGGTCAATGCTTGCTAAAAAATATTTTCCGGATCTTGCAGATCAGGTATCACAGGAATTGACACCGATGGTTGCAACAGCAAGAACAATCAAATTAGAGCATCCGAATGCAAAAGTGGTATTTATCGGACCATGTGCATCGAAAAAGCTGGAAGCTTCCAGAAGAACTGTGAGAAGTGATGTAGATTTTGTCATTACGTTTGAAGAATTACAGGCAATGTTTGATGCCAGAGAGATCGATCTGACAGAATATGAGGCTGAGTCATCGTTCCATGACGCAACCGGTGCAGGGCGTGGATATGCTGCGGCAGGCGGTGTTGCGAATGCCATCGAAAAATGTGTCAATGAATATTATCCGGATGTGGAAGTGAAGATTGAGCATGCGGAAGGTCTTGCGGAATGTAAGAAGATGCTGACACTTGCGAAGATTGGAAAGAAAAATGGATGCCTGATTGAGGGGATGGGATGCCCGGGAGGTTGTATTGCCGGAGCCGGAACGAATATCCCGATTCAAAAAGCACAGAAAGAATTGAAGGATTTTGTGGCACATTCTTCAAAGATGCTGCCGCCAAAAGAATTAGAAGAGATTGAATTAAAATAATGCTACCTTTACGATACATAAATTCTATGATATGATGTACTATAAGCTAAGATAAAAGAATATGTGTGCGGAGGTATGTATATGGGATTTTTTGCAGCATTTGTTCAAACGATTATAAAGATGGTGATTGTCGGTGCATTTGCGTTTGGCGGAATTAAGCTTGGACGTTATTTGCGAAAACGAAAAGATGATAAAGAGGCGAATGCCTAGAAGTAGTGGGGTAAGATGAAGAATCTTACCTCATTTTTGTTCTGAAAAGAAAGGTTGATACAATGTTCAATCAATTAGTATCGGAAAAATATCGTATTTTAAACTAAGAATTGAAAAGATTAAACCGATTAATGTTGCAAAAAAAACAAAACAATGATAAAGTGTCAATATACATATTGTAAAAATAAACAAAAAGGATGGGGAAAATGAAAAAGAAAACATTAAAAATGGCGTTATGCTCGATCATGTCCGCCGTGATGCTGGCATCTGTTATCGATCCAGTGCGGGCGGCAGAAGAGCCGAGTTGGAAGACCGACATGAAAGATCATTGGAATTTTGATTCATTACAAAGCGATCAGGGTGAAAAGACGACAGCTACATTAAATGGTATTAGTATTGTCGACAGCAAAAATCCGGTATTCGGAAATGTTTTAAGATTTGGAGGCGGAACAGACAAATATTTGAAACTGGAAAATTATATCAATACCGGTAAGGATGCGACTTCATTCTCTATGTGGTATCGTTACGACACAAAAATTACAGGAGATGGAGCTGATAAGTCAGCAGTATTGCTTCAACATGAAGACGATGGACGTTCGTTGCTTACATTGCAGGCAAGTGGACAATATAATACTTATATTAATGCACAGAATGTGGCTAGTAACAAGGCGGTTCAAAAAGGTGACTGGCAGCATGTTACGGTAGTGTTTGACCAGGCAAAAAATGAAGTAACCTATTATATCAATGGAGAATTGGACAGCACAAAAAATATGGGAACTTCAAAAGTAAATAAAAAATTATCTCTTCGTCTTGGAGCTCATAAGACAGCCGGAAATACAGATCCACACCCAATGCGCGGAGATGTAGATGAATTTTATGTGTATGAAAAGGCATTGACAGCAGATGAGGCGAAAGCAATCTACGAAGATAAAGCTACTGAGTTGTACAATCAGGAATTGAAAAAACTGGTTAAAGAAGGAAAAGAGGTTATAGAGAATCAGAAACTTCCGGAAGATAATGAAAAAGCAAAACAATTAAAAGAAGCACTCAAAAAAGCAGAGGATGCTACGACTTTAGATGAAATGAAAGCAGCGTATACGGCTCTTGAAAAAGCAATTGCAGAGTATGAAGCAGAAGTTCCAGTAAAACTATCGATAGATACCGAGAAAACAATACAAACAATCGAACCGGATTCTATTTTCGGAATTAATCATCGCTATGCATTCAATGGATATGGCACATTTGATTCAAAAGAGATGAAGATGAAAGATGATTTCACAGCGTTGTATGAAAAAGCAGGATTTGGTTCTATACGCTATCCGGGAGGAACGATTTCTAATTTGTTTAACTGGAAGACAACATTGGGAGATAAAAAGGATAGAAAAAAACAAATTCATGGTTTCTATAATAATGATGGACAAGGAGGTATTGAGCCTAATTTTGGAATTAAAGAAATTGCAGATTTTGCAGATCAGGTAGATTCAGAAATCGTGTATGTGTATAGCCTTGGACGTGGAAATGCACAAGACGCAGCAGATTTGGTGGAATTTCTGAATGCAAAAGTTGGAACGAATCCAAATGGCGGAATTGATTGGGCACAAGTTCGTGCGGATAACGGACATAAAGAGCCTTATCATGTAAGATATTTTGAAATCGGAAATGAGATGCAACAGGCATGGGGAGGTTCTGATGGTACAGCTTCTCAAGGCTATTGGACAACATATGTGGATGGTGACGCTGGTGCAGAGAAAGCATACACAGAAGGTGGACAGGCAAAATTCGTACAGAAATATGCTGTAGCAGAAGAAGACTGGAATAAGAAGGCATCGCAGAGTGATGGAAAGCCGAACTTAGTGCGTTATTTGCGCTATGCGAACCAAAATCCAGGAAAACTGGTTGATGGAAAAATTGTAGAAGATCCAAGTTATAAAGCAGTTAATGATGGTGTAAAAGTGTATGTTGGTACAGATGGAAAGTTAGACGAATGGACAGTGGTATCTGATTTTGAAAACTCAAAAGCAACTGACAAACATTGTGTAGTTGACTATAGTACAGGAAGCATTACTTTTGGTGATGGGATACATGGCATGATTCCAGAAAAAGGAAAAAATATTTATGCAACTTACACAGTAGACAGAGAAGGATTTATTGATGTATCAAAAGCAATTAAGCAGACAACAGAGAAAATCAATGAAATAGAGAAGACAAATTACGAAGCAAATGTATACACGAGTTTTGAATCAAGCGGATTTATTAAACGAATGAGTGATCTTGATGCAAATAAATGGTATGATGGCATGACCATTCATCCGTATTCAGGAAGTGTGAGCGGCGGAACGAATGCAGATACATTTTATGATGATGCAATGAAGAAAGCGGAGAATGTTGGGATTCAGAAAGTGAGAGAATATGTAGAACAATTGCCGGAAGGAAAAGTTCCGGTCATCAGCGAGTATGGTATTTTTAGAAATACAGAATCTCAAGTTCGTTCTCAGACACATGCACTCTACATTGCAAAAGTAATTACAGAATATGTAAAACTTGGAAGCCCGTATATTCAGAAACACTGTTTATCTGACTGGTACAGCTCAGGAGCAGACTCTTTGGGGCCTACACAGCAGGCTGTGATACAGGTTGTGCCTCAGGAAGGAGCAGATACAAAAACAGGCGAAGGAAACTTTGCATTTTTCTCAACGCCTTCTGCACATGTATTTCAGATGTTAAATGCAGGATTTGGAGAAAATGTTGTGGAAGCGACATTCGAGAAAGAATCAACGATGAGTAATGGCGTGAAAACATTATCTTCACTTGCAAGTGTGGATAAAAAGGGAAATATGTATGTTGCGCTTGTGAATGTAGATCGTGAAAAAGATCAAAAGATAATGTTAGATGTAAAAGGTGTAGATGTAAGTGGACGTGATATTGAAATTCAGAGATTAGAGTCTGAAGCGATTACAGATGAAAATACATTAGAAACACCAAATAAAGTAACTGTTCAGACAGAGAAAACAAAGATGCCAAAAGGACAGATTATCAACTTGAAAAAACATTCTTTTGCTATTGTTAAGATTTTAACTGAAGAACAGGTAGTGGAAAAGGCAGATTACAGTAAAGTAGATGCGGCAATTTCAGCAATTCCAAGCGACTTAAGTATTTACACAGAAGAGTCTGTAGCAAACTTAAATGCAGCAAAAGAAGCAGTTATACGTGATTTAGATATCACAAAACAGGCAGAAGTAGACAAGATGGCAGAAGCGATCCAGAATGCAATCAAAGCTCTTCAGTTGAAAAAAGCAGATTACAGTAAAGTAGATGCAGCACTTGGAAATATTCCAAAAGACTTAAGCGTTTACACAGAAGAGTCTGTAGCAAACTTAAATGCAGCGAAAGATGCGGTTGTACGTGATTTGGATATTACAAAACAGGCAGAAGTAGACAAGATGGCAGAAGCGATCCAGAATGCAATCGAAGCTCTTCAGCTGAAAAAAGCAGATTACAGCAAAGTAGATGCAGCACTTGGAAATATTCCAAAAGACTTAAGCATTTACACAAAAGAATCTGTGGCAAAATTAGAAGAAGCAAAAGAAGCAGTTGTACGTGATTTGGATATTACAAAACAGGCAGAAGTAGATAAGATGGCTGAAGCAATCCAAAAGGCAATTGATAATTTGAAAAAGAAAGCCAACGTGCAGCCAACTCCTGATAACAAACCTAACAATAGTGTTACAACAGGAGACGGAACAATGATTTTATTGATGATCATGTTGGTAGTTGTATCAGGCGGTACTATTTTAATCGCAGATAAGAAGAGAAGAAGAAATTCATAAAAAAAGGCGGAGAAGATGAAAAATCTTCTCCGTTTTTAATTTGCAAATTCTATAAAGATTCCACAGGAAGCTAAATCTTTAAAAAATCCCGGATAACTTTTGCTGATTGCCTGTGCGTCATCAATTGTTATTGGTTCGTCAGCAATTGTGGCAAGTATAGAAAGAGCCATTACAATCCGGTGATCGTTGTGTCCGTGAAGTGTTACATTTCCTTGAAGTTTGACAGGACCGGTTATTGTGACTGTGCCAAAGGTAGAAGAGATGGAGCAGCCAAGTTTTTTGAGTTCTGTTTCCATTGCCTCTATCCGATCAGATTCTTTGATGCGGAGTCTTCCGGCATTTTGGAAAGTCGTTTTTCCATTTGCCTGTGTTGCAAGTGCAAAAAGCATCGGTCCGAGGTCCGGACAGTCATTGAGGTCGATGACTGTGCCATTTAATGTGCCAGGACAGAACTGATATCCGTCATCTAAAACTTTAATGCCGGCGTTCATGCTTTGGAAGATGTCGATTGTTTTTTTGTCACCCTGCAGGGAATGTAAATCTAATCCATGTGTCTCGACAGAATGGTTCAAAACGCCGAGAGATGCCCAGAATACAAGCTGAGAGTAGTCTCCTTCTACAAGTACATCTGTCGGCTGGTACTGTTGGTTTCCTTTGATCGCTAATGTGTATGCATCTTCGTATTCCACAATAATTTGGAAACGTTTCAACATTTGGATAGTAAGATCAACATAAGAGCGAGATTCAAATGGCGGCTCAATATGAATTTTTGAGTCTGCTTCCAAAAGTGGGAGGGCAAATAAAAGTCCTGTTATAAATTGCGAAGAAACATTTCCTTTTAAAGTCAGCTCTCCCGGTTTTAGTCTCCCGTCGATTATAATATTGGGATATGTCCGTACAAAGTCAATCCCCTGTTCTTGAAATAACATCTCGTAGACGTTTTGCGGGCGTTCGATGAGACGTTTGCTCCCTGAAAAAGTTGCTCTCTTTCCGGTTAGAGAGAAGAGCGGAAGGAAGAAGCGAAGTGTGGAGCCGGATTCATGGCAATTTACAACGTCTCCATCATATTGGAATGTCTCAATGCCGTCGATGAAAAGCGTATCTTTGTCTTCTTTGATACTGGCACCAAGATGGCGCATGCCCTCTATGGTTGCCCGAATATCTACGCTATAATCAATGTTGGAGATTACACTTCTGCCAGGAGCAAGGCAGGCGCAGATAATTGCACGGTGCGCCAAAGACTTGCTCGGCGGAATAGTGATATTTCCTGAGTCTATCTTTGCAGGGGTGATTCTAGCCCTCATAGACACTTCTTCCTACAGACTGGGCAACCAGCTTGGCTTTCTCAATTACATTCTTGAATTTCTCTGGTTTTAGAGACTGCATGCCGTCGCTCCATGCACATTCTGGATTATTGTGTACTTCGATGATAAGACCGTCGGCGCCTGCTGCGATTGCGGCAAGAGACATAGATTCTACAAGTTTCCAGTCTCCGGTTGCGTGGGATGGATCGATGATCACCGGAAGGTGAGTTTTTTCTTTCAGAATAGGAATCACACTCAAATCCAAAGTATTTCTCGTATATTTTTCAAAAGTACGGATACCACGTTCGCAGAAGATGACATTTGGGTTTCCGCTTGCCATAATGTATTCTGCTGACATGATCCATTCTTCGATTGTTGCACTCAAACCGCGTTTTAATAAGATTGGTTTTGTCATTTTACCAACTGCTTTTAACAGATCAAAGTTTTGCATATTGCGTGCGCCAATCTGAACCAGATCTACGTGTTCTTCAAATTCTTCGATTTTGTCTGCGCTCATAAGCTCAGAGACAATCGGAAGTCCGGTTTTGCTGCGGGCATTTACCATGCACATGATTCCGTCATATCCCATTCCCTGAAAAGCATAAGGAGATGTTCTGGGTTTGTAAGCGCCGCCGCGGAGCATAGAGCCACCGGCGTTTTTGACATCGACTGCAATTTCTTCCATCATTTCTCTGCCTTCCACAGAGCATGGTCCACCGATGATGACAATCGGTTCCTGTCCGCCGACTTTGATGCCGCCCACATCAATAATAGAATCTTCATGATGAAACATTCTGTTTGCCATCTTATATGGAGCAGCGATTCTCTGTACATTTTCTACCCATTCATTTGCAAGGATTCTTCTTTCATCTAATTGTGCAGTGTCGCCGACCAAACCAAATACATTGTAATTTTCTCCGGTAATCAGGCTTACTTTCAGGTTTTGTGATTCAAATTGCTGAATTAAGTGGTCTACTTCTTGATTTGGTGTGTTTTTTTTCAGTGTAATAATCATTGTCTTTCCCTACTTTCTATTAAAAATTTTCTTTTGGTTCGCTCTGGAAATAGAGTTGTCCGTATCTGGTCAGAAGAAGATCGACCAGTCCAATTGCTACCACGCTGTCGATGACTACACGCGCACGGTGAGCGATACAAGGATCATGTCTTCCCTCGATACAGATCTCCTCATCGGAACGTTCACGGAAATTGATGGTATCCTGCTTTTGATAAATAGAAGGCGTTGGTTTGATTGCCGTTGTGATGATAATTGGCATTCCGTTCGTAATACCGCCGTTGATACCGCCATTGTGGTTAGTTGAAGTGATGACTTTCCCATCTTTCATGCGGAAGCTGTCATTCGCCTCTGAGCCGTACATCCGGCTGATTGGGAATCCGGTTCCAAATTGAACTCCCTTTACGGCACCTACAGAATAGAGTGCGTGGGAGAGAATACTCTCAACGGAGTCAAAATACGGTTCACCTACGCCGGCAGGCATATTGATAATTGCCGTCTCAATCGTGCCGCCGACAGAGTCCAGACTGTGAAAGGCATCTTCAATCACTCGATTCATCGGTTCTTTGACGGCATCATCAATCGTTGCAAAATATTCGTCGTTGACTTTGTCCATCTGTTGTTTCAGCAGTTCTTCATCGGAAGAAAAAGAAACATCTTCGATATCCTTAATGCTTTTTAAATGGGAGGCAACATAAATACCCTTGCTTGCAAGCATATCAAGGCAGATGGCGCCGACCGCGACAAGCGGTGTCGTCAGCCTTCCGGAGAAATGTCCTCCTCCGCGGTAATCCTGAAATCCGAGGTATTTGCAATCTCCACTGTAGTCTGCATGAGATGGGCGGGCGAGCGCTTTTGTTTTGTTGTAATCTTTAGAGTGCTGGTTCTGATTTTGAATCAGAAGGCAGATCGGTGTTCCGCAGGAATAGTCTTCAAAGACGCCGCTTATAATTTGAACCCGGTCACTCTCGACACGTGCTGTAGAAATCTTTCCCTTTGGTTTCCGCTTGTCCAGCTGTTTTTTGATAAAGCCGGAATCAATTTTGATTCCGGGAGGCATCCCGTCAATAACTGCGCCGATGGCAGGACCGTGGGATTCCCCGAAAATCGTAACAGTAATGTTATTTCCAAATGTATTCTTCATAGTAATCAAATCCTTTTATAAATAAGTTCTTAAATCTGTGATTGGAATATCTTCCAATTCTGCATGACCGATTTGTTCTACTTTTACAATCGTAATCCGGTCATGGTCAGCTTTTTTGTCTTTGCCAAGATAAGTAAAAACTTTGTCTTTCTCGGCATCACAGGTTGTCTCAATCTGAAGGCGTTCCAGTATTTTGGAGAGTCTTTCTTTAATCTCAGGATTCTTGAGAATTGCCATCATACCGAGTGCCACACATTCTCCGTGGTAATAGTCGCGAAGGTGATAATAGCTTTCATATGCATGACCAATCGTGTGACCAAAGTTTAAAATCTTTCGCAAACCCTGTTCTGTCTCATCCTGCTCTACAACATACTTTTTGACAAGCAGTGAACGGTAAATAATCTGCTCAATATCAAGTTCTTCCTGCTCAAATAGTTCAAACAGTTCTTTATCCTGAATCAATCCTGCCTTGATTGCCTCCACAAGACCATTATAAAAATGTCTTTTTGGCAAAGTATTCAATACAAGGGGATCAATGAGGACCATCTCTGGCTGATAGAATGCACCGACACAGTTTTTGATCCCATCTAAATTGATTGCAACCTTTCCACCGATGCTGGAGTCTATCTGAGATAATGTCGTGGTCGGTATATTTATAAAATCGATTCCTCTCATATAACTGGCTGCCACGAAGCCGGCAAGATCTCCGATGACACCGCCGCCGAGGGCGATAACCAGATCTTTGCGAGAAAAGTTTCGCCGCAGCATTTGTGTTAAACAATCTTCCAGTACTGCAAAACTTTTTGCACCTTCTCCATGTTTTACAATGTGAAGATAGGAATTGGGAAATTGTTTTGATACCGTCTGCTGATAACATTCCGGTACATTGTCATCAGATATGATAAATATTTTCCGCTGACAGTCGATATAATCATGAAGCTGTTCCAAAAGCCCTTTTTCAAGATAGATATCATAATCTTTACTGCATGTTACGTGAATTTTCATGGTAGCTGTCTCCTTATATTAATATTAAACACTTTATCACTTTAAATTCATGATGCATATATATTACACCTATTTGCACGTGATGTAAACAAGAAATTTTTAGAATATTCATATTTCTTCTTGCATTTATACAGAAAAAAGCATAAAATAGCATTTGAGAAACTTTTGCACTTTAAAGGGGGAAAGAATATGAATGATTTAGAATTATACAGAGAACAGTTAGCAGAATGCGACGACAGAATCATTGATGCTTTGGTAGAGCGTAATTCTATTATAGAAAAAATTATGGCGTATAAAGAGGAGTATGGGATTCCAATTTTACAACCACAGCAGGAGAAGAAACAGCAGCGCCAGATTAAAGAAAAACTGCAGGACAATCGTTATGAAAAAGAGATCGAAGATGTGTTCCACTGTATTGTAAGAAACAGTAAGCGGATTCAGGCGCAAAAATTATTCTCTTACAACATTATCCTGATTGGGTTTATGGGGGCCGGAAAAAGTACGGTATCACAGTATTTAAAAGATGTATTTGCCATGCATGTGGTTGAGATGGATCAATTGATTGCAGAGCGGGAGGATATGAGTATTCCGGATATTTTTGCAACTTATGGGGAAGAGTATTTCCGCAATTTAGAGACAAATCTTTTGATTGAGATGCAGGCAACGAAAAATACGATTGTTTCCTGTGGTGGAGGTGCTGCACTTCGTGAGCAGAATGTAAAAGAGATGAAGAAAAATGGAAAGGTTGTTCTTTTGACGGCAGCTCCAGAGACAATTTTAAATCGCGTGAAAGACAGCGACGATCGTCCGCTTTTAAATGGCAATAAAAATGTGGAGTTTATTGCGAATATGATGGAGCAGCGAAGACAGAAATATGAGACAGCGGCTGATGTGATCATACATACGGACAACAAGAGTGTATTGCAGATCTGTGAGGAGATGATTGCAAAACTGAAAGAAGCTTAGTGACAGTTGTTAAAAGAAAAGCGATATCTGCCCGAGAGGGTAGGTATCGCTTTTCTTTTTCTATATCAGTTTTCCGCCATTCTTAACTATCTTGAAAAATATTTTTCTTTAATGACTGGAATTGGCATTTCTTTCCCGGTCCACAGGCGAAATGCCTCTGCGCCCTGGTATAAAAGCATATACAGGCCGTTGAATGTCGGACACCCTGCTTCTTTTGCAAGTCTTAACAATTTTGTCTCTTCCGGATTGTAGATGACATCAGAGACAATCAGATCTTTGTGGAATACGGAAGTATCTTTGATGATGCAGGCGTCGGTGTCAGGAGACATGCCTACAGAGGTTCCGTTTGTCAAAATTGCGCTTTCAGAGATTTCTCTTTTTAAAATATCAGGATTTTCAAAATCAAATAATCGTACTTTGCAGTTTGTCCGTTCGTTTAAATCAGCGACTGTTTTTTCGGCACGTGCGAAAAAATCGTCCCGCACATTGAATACGGAAATTTCAGACACACCATCTAGTGCAGCCTGCACTAAAATTGCAGTTGCGGCGCCGCCGGCACCGAGCAGTGTCATTTTTTTGCCGATGATGTTGTGACCGGCATCCTTCACTGCGTGCATGTAACCGACTCCGTCAGTTGTATATCCGATCAGAACGCCATTGTCATTTACGACAGTGTTGACGGCGCCGATGATCTCAGCAGCAGGAGAAAGCTTGTCACAAAGAGAGCACATCAGGTTTTTATCCGGCATTGTCAGATTAAATCCGCGCACATTTAAGGTGCGAAGCCCTTCTACAGCCGTTTTTAATTTGTCAGTTCCAACATCAAAAGCGAGGTATGCATAGTCAAGCCCTAATTGTTGAAATGCTTCGTTGTGCATCATTGGTGAGATGCTGTGTTCGACCGGGCTTCCTAAAAGACCGGTCAGACGTGTATGTCCGGTAATTTGATTTGTCATAGTATTCATCCTTTCTTTGGTTTACTTTTATGATTCTACACTTTAAAGCAAAAAAGTAAAAGTGTCAACAGTTTTTATGCCATTGATTGACAAAGAACAGAAATCTATTTATAATAAATTATTAGCGAATTTAAGATGCTGAGGAGGAAAATCATGCAACAATATGGAGTAAATGAACTGAGAAAAATGTTTTTGAACTTTTTTGAGAGTAAAGAACATCTTGTGATGAAAAGTTTTTCGTTAGTTCCAAATAACGATAAAAGTTTATTATTGATCAATTCGGGTATGGCACCGTTGAAACCATATTTTACAGGACAGGAGATACCACCGAGAAAAAGAGTGACAACATGCCAAAAATGTATCCGTACAGGTGATATTGAAAATGTCGGAAAGACAGCTCGTCATGGTACATTTTTTGAGATGCTTGGAAACTTTTCTTTTGGAGACTACTTTAAAAGAGAGGCAATTCACTGGTCATGGGAATTTTTAACAGAAGTAGTAGGACTTGATCCGGACAGACTGTATCCGTCTGTATATGTGGACGATCAGGAAGCATTTGATATTTGGAATAAAGAGATGGGAATCGCACCGGAGAGAATTTTTAAATTTGGAAAAGAAGATAACTTCTGGGAACACGGCTCCGGTCCATGTGGTCCATGTTCAGAGATTTATTATGATCGCGGAGAAAAATATGGATGCGGAAGTCCGGACTGTACAGTTGGGTGCGAATGTGACAGATATATGGAAATCTGGAACAACGTATTCACACAGTTTGACAATGATGGCAATGGCAATTATGAAGAGTTAGAGCAAAAGAATATTGATACTGGTATGGGATTAGAAAGACTTGCCTCTGTTGTACAGGATGTAGATTCTATTTTCGACGTAGATACAATCAAGGCTCTTCGTGACAAAGTATGTGAATTTGCAAGTGTAGAATACAAAGCAGATGCAGATAAAGACGTATCTATCCGTTTGATCACAGATCATATTCGTTCTGCAACATTCATGATTTCAGATGGAATCATGCCGACAAATGAGGGAAGAGGATATGTACTTCGCCGTCTGATCAGACGTGCGGCTCGTCATGGACGTCTTCTTGGAATTGATGGGAAATTCCTTGCAAAATTAAGTGCAACAGTAATCGAAGGATCCAAAGATGGTTATCCGGAGTTGGAAGAAAAGAAAGAATTTATCTTTAAAGTACTGACACAGGAGGAAGATAAATTTAACAAGACAATCGATCAGGGACTTAGCATTTTGGCATCTATGCAGGATGAGATGAAAGAAGCTGGAAAGACAGTTCTTTCAGGTGCGGATGCATTCAAGCTATATGACACATATGGATTCCCGCTTGATCTGACAAAAGAGATTTTGGAAGAAGCAGGATATACAATCGATGAAGAAGGCTTTAAGGCTTCTATGGAAGAGCAACGAGTAAAGGCGCGTAATGCCCGTGAAGTGACGAACTATATGGGGGCGGATGCCACTGTATACGATGAGATTGAGGCATCTGTGACATCAGAATTTGTAGGGTACGACAGACTGACACATACTTCAAAAATCAGTGTTCTCACAACAGAAAGTGAGATTGTGGAGGCAATTACTGAGGGACAGAATGGAACAATTTTTGTCGATGAGACTCCGTTTTATGCGACGATGGGTGGTCAGGAAGGTGATACAGGTATCATCTGTACTGAGGATGCAGAATTTACTGTGAGCAATACAATCAAATTACTAGGCGGAAAAATCGGGCATGTCGGTAACGTGACAAAGGGAATGTTCAAAGTGGGAGATTCTGTTACATTGGAAGTTGCAGAAAAAGAAAGAGCAAACACATGTAAGAATCACAGTGCAACACACTTGTTGCAGAAAGCATTAAAGACAGTGCTTGGTTCGCATGTAGAGCAGAAAGGTTCCCTTGTGACACCGGACAGACTACGTTTTGACTTTGCACATTTCTCAGCGATGACGCCAGAAGAATTAGAAAAAGTGGAGAACATTGTAAATACGGAGATTGCTAAAAACGTTCCGGTTGTAACAGAAGTTATGAATATTGAACAGGCAAAAGCAACAGGGGCTATGGCATTGTTCGGAGAAAAATATGAAGAAGATGTAAGAGTCGTATCAATGGGAGATTTCTCCAAAGAGCTCTGTGGAGGTACACACGTAAGCAATACAGGAAACATTACAACATTTAAGATTGTTTCGGAAGCAGGTGTTGCGGCAGGCGTGCGCCGTATTGAAGCATTGACAGGGGACGGTGTATTTTGTTATTACAAAGAAGTGGAAAAAGAACTCGCAGAAGCTGCAAAAGCTGCGAAATCAACTCCTGCCAACTTAAAAGAAAAAATTGAACACATGCAGGCTGAAATGAAAGCATTGCAAAGTGAGATCGAATCACTGAAGAGTAAAGCGGCAAAAGATGCTTTGGGTGATGTGATGAACCAGGTAAAAGAAGTGAATGGAGTGAGACTGCTTGCCACAGCTGTTGAGGACGTTGATATGAATGGTCTTCGTGATCTTGGTGACCAGTTGAAAGAAAAATTAGGAGAAGGCGTTGTTGTGATTGCATCTTCAGCAAGTGGAAAAGTAAACTTGATTGCGATGGCGACAGATGAAGCAATGGAAAAAGGCGCTCACGCAGGTAATCTAATCAAAGGAATTGCAGCACTTGTAGGCGGTGGCGGCGGTGGCCGTCCAAATATGGCTCAGGCAGGTGGAAAGAATCCGGCAGGAATTCCGGATGCGATTGCCAAAGCAGCAGAGGTTCTCGCAGAGCAGATTAAATAGTTGCGTATTTTTGAAAAAAATAGTTGACGAATGAAAAAAATATGCTATAATTCTATATAGTGCAATAAAAAAATACCCGAACAGTCGTATGATGCACAATATAGGACTGGAGGGAGGTTAGGTGTGAGACTATGTCAAATGTAATCGTAAAAGATAATGAGACGTTAGATAGCGCTTTACGCAGATTCAAAAGAAACTGTGCAAAAGCTGGTATTCAACAAGAAATTCGTAAAAGAGAACATTACGAAAAACCAAGCGTAAGACGTAAAAAGAAATCTGAAGCTGCTAGAAAACGTAAATTTAACTAATATGTGCAAGATAAAGGAAGTGTTTAACAGACACTTCCTTTTTAGTGCATCTCTTTATTGTTCTCGTAATGTGTTTTGTATATGAAGAGACAGTGAAAAATACAAGTGTGATGTTTTGTGAAAAAATGTTAATTATAACTGCGATTTTGGTGTGTATTTTGACTTAATTGTGTAAAAACGACATTGCTTGTTCCGTATTGTACAAAAATAAAAACAAAAGTGACGCTTTTATACAAGAAAAAATTATAAAAATATGCTACAATTTATAATATATTTCATTAAGAGAAGGAGAGATGAGCATGAAGAAAAAAATAGTGGCAGCTCTTTTGGTGCTTACGATGGTGATGCAAGGAGCCATGCCTGTTTTTGCTCAAGATGAAAGTGCGGGAAGAGTTGAGACAACAGTAGATACAGAAACAACAAAAATTTTGTGCAAGGAATATTTAAGTGAAGAAAAGCAGATTCAAGGTATTGAACAGCGTTTTTCAATACCGCAGGAGGATGTGGCTTTTGTAAAAGGATTGGGAAGCGGTACGATTACACTGAGTTTTAGGACGGGAAGTACCAATTTACAGGCGTTGGCTGCAATTAATGGAAGTACACATACGAATCATTATATGTCTTTGTACATTAGTGGCGGGAATAAAATCGGTTTTGAATTCCGCAAAAATGAGACGGTAAATGATCACAAAAACTTTACGGTAAATGATGTGAATCTTGCGGATAATCAATGGCATACGATTACGCTTGTAACAGAAAAGGACAGCTATTATAAAGTATATTTGGATCAAAAACTTGTACAGCAGTGGGATGTGAGTGAGACTAATTTTGTCGACAAAATGGAATGGGAACCGACTTCTGTGACATTTGGAGGCGCAAATCGAATTTCAGGAAATAGTTATCCGTTTACCGGAAGCATCAAAGAAGTGAAATTGTATAATGGAGCAGTTTCCGAAGATCAGATTATGGCAGACCATGGTGCTGTGTCTGTAGGAACACCGATTTTTACTTACCAGAGAAAAATGTTTGACGGAACAGAAGGAAAGATGATTCAACTGCCGGAGCAGAAAGAAAAAATTTCCGGTTTGACAAAAGGAACGTTTTCTTTTGCATATCGCTTAAATGAGGCGGCTGTAGGCAAAACGATTTACGGATTGTTATCTCTGTCGAACAGCAATGCAGATAGAGAGTACGGAGCTCTTTATATTAAGCCGAAGGATAACCGAATCGGATATGAGGTGCAGGGCAAAGGAGATAAGTATATTACAGTCCGCAATGGAAATTCTGTCAATAATGCAGAGTGGCATACGGTGACATATGCATTTGATGGGACACAGGCAGAGTTTTATTTAGATGGTGTATCCATCGGAAAGTTTGCGACAACGCATTTGCTGAAGGGTGATTGGACGCCGGATATGGTTACGCTTGGCGGAATCAGCAGAACGAATACGACACCGGGTTCAAAATGGCCATTCTACGGAATCATTGACAGTGTCAATGTGTTTGATGAGACGTTAAATGCGGAACAGGTTATGGAACTTCATAAACGCACCTTACCGCAAGATGAACCGGAATACGGGAAAGATGTATATAAGACAGGTGAGTATGGTATTTATGATATGGGTGATTATGATTCTTATAATTACCGTATTCCAGCAATGGTTACAACGAGTAAAGGAACTGTAATCGCAGCAGCTGATCAAAGAAATACACATTGGTCTGACTGGGGAAATATTGATACGGTTGTCAGAAGAAGTACAGATAACGGTTTGACTTGGGAAGATCCGATTGATGTAATTGATTTGAAATCACAATCTTATTTCAGTGGCACACAATCTGCTTACACAATTGATCCGGCGATGATTGCAGAAGATGAGAATGGAAAGAATCCGGGACGTGTGTGGATGCTTGTAGATATGTTTCCAGAATCAACGAATGGAAGCCAAGGAACATGGTCAATCAAAGAAACCGGAACAGGTTATGTGAAAGTAGATGGAAAAGATTATCTGTCGCTTTATGATAAAGATAATAATCAATATACACTTCGGGAAAATGGAGAAGTATTTGACAAGGATAATCAAAAAACAGATTATGTAGTAAAACAGTTTGAAGGAAATGATGAACAAGGCTACCATGAAAAAGGTGATTTGTATAAATCCGGTGAATATGTGGGAAATATTTATTTGAGAAGTGCCTCTAAGAACAACGATTCAGCACCTCTTCATCCGACTCAGACATGCTATTTGTGGCTGAGCTATAGTGATGATGACGGTGTGACATGGAGTGATCCGGTAGATATCACACCACAGGTAAAAGCAGACTGGATGAGATTCTGTGGAGTTGGTCCGGGATTTGGAGTTCAGCTTCAGTATGATGAGGAACATCCGGGAAGACTTGTATTTCCGATTTATTATACAATTGCAGGAAGTGGTATAGGATTCCAGTCTTCTGCTTGTATTTACAGTGATGACGGCGGAAAAACATGGCAAAGAGGAGAGTCTCCGAATGATGGACGAATTAACAAAAACGGACAGGTGACATCTTCGCAAAATCCGGTTGGAATCAGTGAGCTGACAGAAAGTCAGATTATTGAATTGAGCAGCGGCAACTTGCTTCAGTTTATGAGAAATACAGGTGGAAACGGAAAAGTTGTTGTTTCTAGAAGTACAGACGGTGGAGCAACATGGAGTGATCCGATTGATACAACAGCGCCGGAAGTATACTGCCAGTTATCTGTATTGTATTATGATAAAAACGGAACAGACGGAAAAGACAGAGTGATTATGTCAAATCCGGGAGGTTCAGGAAGAAATAACGGAACATTACGAATCGGTGAAGTGACGGAGACAGAGGATAGTTTCTCTGTGGACTGGGTAGAAGAAAAAATGTTCTGTCCAAATAATTATGCATATTCATGTTTGACAAAAATGAGAGATGGAAATATGGGACTTCTCTATGAACATCAGAATACGATTAAATTTACTGCATTTAATTTGGACTATATTAAAGATGAAGTGAATTTATTAAGCCCGACGATTACATCTGTTACATACAAAGTGGAAAAAACAGACGATCATGCTTATACGCTGCCGGGAGATAAATATGTGATTACAGTGAAAACAGATCAGAATGTTACGGCAACAGGAACACCGAAATTCAGGTTTATGTTAAACGGCAAAGGTCGTTATGCGAATTATGTATCCGGCGGAAATGATGACAAAACATTAGTGTTTGAATATGTATTACAAAAAGGTGATGAAGGAACGATCCAATTCAAAGGACCAAAGATTATCTGTGATGAAGCGGGAGCAGTGAAAAATGCGAATGGACTGTGTGTAAGTTCCGGTGATATGGATGTCAATATGGGATACATTGGAGTAGATCCTTCAGATGCTGCAAGAGATATTGCGACAGAACAGATGAGTGCAACAGCCGGTGCGGCTCAATCAGGTCAAGGGGCAGCGAATGTTTTAGATGGAAGAGCAGACACATTATGGCATACTACATGGGGTGGTGGCCATGGACGCGAAAATCATTGGATTCAATTTGAACTGAAAGATTTCTATATGGTAGATGGAATCCGTTATCAGCCAAGAACTTCCGGGGGCGTAAATGGTATTATTACAGAATATAAAGTGGAAGTAAGTAATGACGGTGTTCATTTTGATCAAGTTGCAACAGGAACATGGGCGGGAAATACTGCTTGGAAGATGGTTTCATTTGAGCCGGTGCGTGCAAAATATGTGCGTTTGACATCTTTAGATGCACTCAGCGTGGAGGCAGATAATGACTATGCATCAGCAGCAGAAATTCGTCTTACAGGAACAAAAACGGAGGCGCCTCCGGTTGTGGAAGCGGATAAGAGTTCGCTGGAAGCTGCGATTGCATATGCGAAAGATGTGAAGACAAAACCGGAATATCAATATGTTGTACCAATTGTAAAACAAAAATTAGATGAGGCGCTTGAAGCGGCGGAAACTGTTTTTGCGAATGCAGCTGCAACACAGGAAGAAGTTGACAAAGCAAAAGATGAACTTGTAAAAATGTTCCACTATTTATCATTTACAGGAGATGCAAAATCACTGAGAGATTTGGTAGATATCGCAAAAAAACTCAATACAGATATTTATACAGAACAAAGTGCGAATGTATTCAAAGAAGCACTTGCAGAAGCAGAGACTGTACTTGCCGATGAAAATGCGCTGCAGAAAGAACTTGATGCGGCTCAGAAAAAATTAAAAGAGGCAATGGATGGATTGCAAGTGATATCTGTAGATAAGTCAAAACTTCAGAAACTTGTAGACAGTTCACGAAAATATGTAGAAAAACTGGATGAGTATACAACTCAAAGCGGTGAGATTTTCATGGGAGCATTTGAAGCGGCTGAGAATATTTTAGGAAAACAGGATGCGACAAAAGAGGAAGTCGATCAGGCGTATGCAAATCTTCGAAATGCAGTCTTTGGTTTGAGATTATTGCCGAATAAAGATAAATTAGAAGAATTAATCCAAAGTGCAGAACAGATTGATGTGAAGCTTTACTCAGAAGAAAGTGCAAAAGAATTCATGTCAGCATTGTCAAAAGCAAAAGCTGTATTTGCAGATTCAGAAGCATCGACACAGGAAGTGGAAGATGCAGAACGTACACTTGCAAAAGCAATGGATGGATTAAAAGAAGTTGGAAAAGCAGAAGAACAAAAAGTACCAAACAAAAATACAACAGCGGAAAAGAACGATGATAAAGAAAAGAATACGAGTCCTGTCAAAACAGGAGATCGTTCAACACCGATTTTATTTGCGCTGATTGCAGCTTTAAGTGCGGGAACGGTATTTTCTGTACGGAAAAAAGAAGAAAATTAATAGATGAAGAAAGGGTCTCCTGAATCGGAAAAAGGTTCGGGAGACCTTTTTATATATAGTGTAAGAGTTCCTGATTATACAAATAAATGGAGAAATCAGATACATTTGTACAAGTATTGATGTTGTATATATGATACAATTAAAGAAATGTGAGAAATCTATTTTTGTGTAATATGACGGAGGAAAAGAATGAAAAAGAAAATAGTATGCCTAGTAGCAACAGTGTTGACGGCTGGAATTTTTGTGGCAGGTGCATTTTTTATAAAAGGGAAATTTGAATTGAATATTCATGAAAAACCAATTAGTAAAGAAGAATATTTGTATGTGATGAATCAACAAATTTATGATGTTTCCAATGAGCTGACAGAAAATCGAGACATTCAGATTGATGAGAAATTTTGGGAGACGGAAATTGAGGGAACTGTTCCATATAAAAAATTGGCGGATCAGACAATAGAACAATTGAAATATTATCGTGCGGTTTATGAAACGGCAATTGAAGAAGGTTACGTGGAATATGCAGATTATGAACATATGATAAAGCGTATGGAAGAAGAGAATAAAATGAGGGCAGAAAAAATCGAGAACGGAGAACCGGTTTTCGGATTGTCCAAATTTACTACAGAATTGTATATGGAATATGAGATGGATTCTTTTCAAAAGAGATATTGCGAGAATCTGAAAAATGAAGGAATGGAGATCACAGAAGAAGAAAGAGTACAGTATTATGAAAAAAACAAAGATGCACTCTTTCAAAAAAATGATGATATCACACTGGATTATATAAAAATCCCATATCTTTCAGAAAATATGACGGAAGATCAAAAAGAGTTACTGGAAAAAGAATTGATATCTATTTATAAAAGCATGGATGGCTCACAAACATTACAGAAACTTGTGGCAGAAAACGAGATGCTGAGTCCGTATTTTTCCCATGAAGAACTGCTTTCCAGTGAGGTTTCTTCGAAGGCGAAGGAAATCGGAGATGTTTTGGAACTGGGATATGAATTAAAGATTGGAGAATCGACACAGGTAGTAGATGAAAATGGGGCGCTGTATCTTGTGCAGTGTACGGCTAAGAACGATTATGATTATTTTACTGTTGATGAAGTAAAGGATAATATCAATAAAGAGTTAAGAGAACAACATTATAATTCTATGATAGAAAAAAAAGCCGAGGATTTGGAAGTCGACGGCGATATGAAGAAAGTATATGATTTTACAAAAAAACATATAAAAAAATAAAAATGAGGAGGAATAAGAGCTATGAAGAGAAAAATTGTAGCGGCAATGTGTGCACTTGCTGTATTGTGTACGTCAGCGAATGTTTTCCCGATGTCGAGCGTTAGTGCGGCTCGAAAGGAAAAAGCAGTTGGAACGACATATTACATCAGTAATCGTGGAGACAATCAAAACAGTGGAACTTCAGAAGGAGAAGCATGGCAGACTTTAGATAAGCTTAAAGATGTGAAACTTCAGCCGGGTGACAGCGTACTTTTTGAAGCGGGATCTGTTTTCCAAGGATTTCTTCATCTGCAGAATGTACACGGAACAAAAGAAAATCCGATTCGGATCGGAAGCTATGGGGAAGGTAATAAACCTATCATTAATGCAAGAGGAGAAGGTGTCTGGTATCAGGATTATGGTACACCGATGGATAACAGTGGACACCGTTCAAAAGGATATGTGTCTTCTGCCATTTTGCTCTACGATGTTGATTATGTAGAAGTGAAAGGTTTGGAATTGACAAATGAATCTGATGATGCACAATACATTCAAAATGGTTTGGCAAATACATCAGCACGTATGGACCGCACCGGAGTTGCAGGAATTGCAAAAGACGGAGGAACCATGGACCATGTCTATTTAGAAGACCTTTATATCCACGATATTGACGGAAATCTTCAAGATAAACATATGGACAATGGAGGAATCCAGTTCAACGTATCAAAACCGACAGATGAATCTAAAACAGGGATTGCAAGATATAATGATGTAAAAATTACAAACTGTTATGTCAAAGATGTAAAACGTGCCGGAATTGTAGTTGGCTATACATATCAGCATTCTAAATTCAATGGAGCACAGATTGCAGATGAGACAGTGCAAAAATATGGACACACAAACATTTATATCGCAGACAATTATGTACAGAATTCTGGAAATGATGCGATTGTTGCAATGTATGCATATCGACCGGTAATTGAAAGAAATATTTCGGATACAGCCGGCGTTGATTTGGATGATGGATATGCCGGTTATTGGCAGTCTTTCTGTGCGACAATCTGGCCATGGAAAACAAAAGATGCGGTATTCCAATATAATGAGGCGTTTGATACAGTCGGAGAAGGCAATGGTGACGGACAGGCGTGGGACATTGACTGGTCAGACGGCACGGTTTACCAGTATAACTATAGTCATAATAATGGTGGAGGTTCTATGCTGATTTGCTTAAATGAGGCTTATAATGGTACATTCCGTTATAATTTAAGCCATAATGATTTAGGCTGTCTTATTACATTCCAAGGAAATCCGGAAGCAAAGATTTATAACAACGTCTTTTATGTGGACGGGGACAGAGCAACAAGAGTACACCACAATGCGAGTGGAAAACGCAGCGGTTCCGGTGTGATTTCAAATAATATTTTCTACAATGCAAGTACAGCGAACCCGAACGATGAGTGGGAACCAAATGGAAATAAAAAATTCAGCAATAATCTTTATTATGGATATACTTCTACTCCATCTACAGATAAACATGCGGTAGTTGTTGCAGAAAGTGAAAAAGACCAGATTTTTGTCGGACCACTGACTGCACCGGACAGCACAGATGGAACGATTCATAGACACGATGATCCGGAAGCAAAGACAGTGTTTGACGGATTTAAAATCAAAGAAGATTCTGCAGCAGTAAATGCCGGTGTATATATTCCAAATAATGGCGGAAAAGATTTCTTTGGCAATAAACTTGGAATGACACCTGATATCGGTATGCACGAGACAAAAGCAGAAGATGGAGAAATCGTGGAAGAAATTTATTCAGATGTTTACAAAGTGACAGAGAATGAAATCAATGATGTCGAAGTCGGAACTACTGTCGATGAGATGAAAGAAAATCTTGTATATGACAAGCGGGTTACTTTGGAAGTGTACAAGGGAGAAGAAGCTGCAGCGGGCGATGCAGCTGTGGAAGACGGTATGATTTTGAAACTGAAAAATGGAGATACGGTAAAAGAGTATACAATACATACAGTCCTTCGTCTGTCAACGCTTGTTTACGAGATAGAAGGAACAACAATCCGTGAAGTTCCAAAAGGAACAACTGTTGGTACTTTTAAAGAAAATTTAATTCATCATAAACGTGTCAATGTAGACGTTTATAAAGGAGACAAAAAGGTAGAAGATTCTGAAGTTATCGAAGAAGGAATGACACTGAAAGTATCTTATAAAGAAGTTTCCAAAGAATTTAACATTTCACTTGTGAAAGTATATAAAGAGTATGCAGCAACAGGAATGACAGCAGAGGCGGGAAGTTTCCAGCCAAATAATAATACAGAAGGAAACGGAAATCTTGCATTGGATAACAACTTGAATACAATGTGGCATACAAACTGGAATGGCTGTCAACGTTCAGAAACATGGATTACGATTGATATGAAGAAAGAACAAAATGTTGCAATGTTAAAATATACTCCAAGACAAGGCGGCGGAACAAACGGTAACATCACAGCTTATGAGATTTATGTAAGTAAAGACGGACAGACTTGGGGAGAACCGGTTGCAACGGGAACATGGGCAAACAATAATGTTGTGAAATATGCAAGATTTGACACTGTTTTAGGACGTTATGTGAAATTAGTAGCAACAGACTCTGCATCGCAGGAAGCAAGTAAAATTTTTGCTTCGGCAGCAGAAATTCGTTTAGGATTTGAAGAGTAGAAAGGAGGGTGTGATTATGAAAAATAGAATTCTGGCTATGTTTATGGCGGCTGCAGTTGTGGGTACGACAGTTTTACCGGGAATGACAGTAGATGCCGCAAAACAGGGAAAAACAACAGGAACAACGTATTATGTAAGTACAGTTGACGGAAACGACAACAATGATGGAATGTCTGAGGGGAAAGCATTTTACAGTTTAGACAAAATCAATGAACTGACATTGAAGCCGGGAGATAAAGTTCTTTTGGAGCGTGGTTCTGTATTCCAAAATGGTTTTCTGCATTTGAAAGGAGACGGTTCAGAAGAGGCGCCAATCGTTGTTGACTCTTATGGAAAAGGAAATTTACCAATCATTGAAACAAACGGACAAGGAATCTGGTATCAAAACTATCGCGCTCCTTTGGGCAACGCAAAACATAAATATCAAGGATATGTTTCTTCTTCTGTACTTCTTTATGATGTAGAATATGTAGAAATCAAAAACTTGGAAATTACAAACAAAGCTCCAAAGATTGAAACAGCATATAATGCAGAAGATGTTATGAACCGTACAGGAGTTGCGGCAGTTGCACAAAATGAAGGAACGTTAAATCATATTTATCTGGATAATTTATATGTTCATGATGTAATTGGAAATGTATATGACAAACATATGAACAACGGAGGTATCTATTTTACAGCTTTCCAGCCGATGGATGCATCAACAGGAATTGCAAAATATGATGATGTAAAAATTGAAAATTGTTATGTAGAAAACACAAACAGATGGGGAATTGCAGTTGGATACAGTTATACCCATGGTCAGTTCCATGGCGGTGTGATTTCAGATGAAAAGATTAGTACATACGGCTCTACCAATGTTGTGATTCGCAATAACTATGTGAAAGATGCAGGTGGAGATGCAATTACATTGATGTATTGTGACCGTCCGCTTATTGAGTATAACGTATCAGATGGTGCGGCAAGACAGATTAATACAAAAGACTATAATGCGACCGGATTTGGACGAGTTGCAGCCGGAATTTGGCCTTGGAAATGTAAAGATGCCATTTTCCAGTACAATGAAGCATTTGATACTTGCCAAAACCAAGATGGTCAGGCGTGGGATGCAGACTATGGTGATGGAACTGTTTACCAGTATAATTACAGCCATAATAACGGTGGCGGAAGTGTTATGTTCTGCGGAGGAGAAGCAATCAATAATATTTTCCGGTATAATATCAGTCAAAATGATTTAGGCGGTGTGATTAACCCAGCAGGACAACCTGATGCACATGTGTATAACAATACATTCTTTGTAAAAGAAGGAATTGATTTTATTCGTACAAATATGGGCGGTGGTCCAATGGTAGTAGAGAATAATATCATTTATTATAATGGCTCTGCACCAAAAGAAGAAAACTGGTTCAAACATACGAATGAAACAAAAACAAAATATGACAATAACCTTTATTACAATTATGCAAATGTTCCGGCAAATGATGCGAATGCGATTGAAGCAGATCCGAAATTTGCAGATCCGGGTAAAGCGCCAACAGCACCTTTGGCCGGCGTGGAAGCAGGAAACATAAAAGATTCAATTGTTCATGAAAGAACAGCATTTGATGGATATAAACTGGCATCAGATTCTCCGGCAGTTAATGCAGGTAAAGTGATCAAAAACAATGGTGGAAAAGACTTCTTTGGAAACAAAGTGACAGGAACACCGGATATAGGAGCATTTGAAAGTGATGCGGTTTCTCTTGTTTTAACATCTGATGTATATGATATTAAAACAGCAGAAAAAACAATTGGAGGAGTAGAAGCAGGTACAACAGTTGCAGATTTCCTTAAAAATTTGAAGTACGATTCCGGATGCACAATCAAAGTGATGAATGGCAAAGAAGAAGTGGAAAGCGGAATTGTAAAAGGCGGTATGAGTGTTGTATTGTCTGACGGAAAACAAGAAGTAGTGTATACGATTGTTGCATCAGCTGACAACGCAATCAAAGAGGCTGTCTATATGATGAAAGATAAAACTGTATTTGTTCCGATGCTGGAAAATAATCCGACAACTGTGAAAGAGTTAAAAGAAGGTGTGAAAGTTCACAGCACAGCGGAAGTCAAAATTGTAAATGCAGAAGGAAAAGAAGTTACGACAGGAAATATTGCAGAAGGAATGAAACTTGTCGTTCAGGCAGAAAATGGAGATCAAAATGAATTTACAATTTCTGCGAAAAACAGTTATCAGTGGGCGCTTGATTATGCCGGACCACAGCAGGGTAATGTCTGGTTTGGTCAGATGAAAAAATCTGCTTCAGAATATGAGAATTTGACAGCATACGATCCGGTATATCCAAACTGGGCAGTGGATACATATTTTGGGCCAGGTGTAGCTTTGCCAAATCATCAGACACCGACAACAGAGACAACACATGGATTGCTTTCCGATACAACCGGAGCATCTAAAAAAGAAGGTATGGCAATGGCATTCCGCGTACCGAAGAGCGGAAAAATTACCTTGGCTGTGAAAGACGATGAACCGTATCTGCGTCAGGCAGGAAACAAAAACGGAACGGTTACTTTAAGCTTTACGAAAAATGGAGAAGTGCTTGGCGATTCTTATGTACTTGAAGTAAGTAATCAAAAAGCAGATGTGGGAATCCGTGAGATTGAAGTCAATAAAGGCGACTGGATTCGTGTGGAAGCGAAAAATAACGGAGCTCCGACAAAACCATCTATCCACGTAACACCAATCATTACTTATGTTGATGAGGCTATGGTGGAACCTGAACAGGTAAATAAAACATTGTTGAAAGACACAATTGATTATGCAAAATCTGAGCAGGAAAAACCGGAGTATCAGTACGTTGTACCGATTGTGAAACAAAAATTGGAAGAAGCATTAGAAGCAGCCGAAAAAGTATATGCAGATGAAAATGCTACACAGGCTCAGGTAGATACTGTATGTGATAAACTGTTGGAGATGATTCATTATCTTTCTTACACCGGAAACAGCAAGTCGCTGCAGGCGTTAGTAAAAGCAGCAGAGGATATCAATGTTGATGTTTATACAGAAGAGAGTGTGAAAGCATTTAGAGCAGCATTAGAAGAAGCAGTAGAATTGTTGAAAGATGAAAATGCACTTCAGTATGAATTAGATGCTGCACAACAGAAATTACAGGAAGCAATGGAGGGATTGACTATAATTCCGGTTGATAAATCCAAACTTGCAAAAGCTGTGAAAGAGGCACAAAAGTATGTTGAAAAATTAAATGAATATACACCTCAGTCTGCTGAACTTTTCCAAGGAGCTTTAGATGCGGCAAAAGCTGTTTTAGATGATGAAAAAGCAACACAAGAACAGGTAGAACATGCATTTGTAAATCTGCAAAATGCAATCTTCAACTTGAGACTGATTCCGAATAAAGACAAATTGGAAGAGTTGTTAAGCAAAGCAGAAAATATTGATTTGTCATTGTATACAGAAGAGTCCGGTAATGTTTTGAAAGCAGCAATTGCAGATGCCAAAGCGATTTTTGAAGATGAAAATGCAACAGAGAAGCAGGTTGCGTATGCGTCAGATTTATTGGCAAAAGCAATGGATGGATTGAAAACAGCGGAATCAAAAGAACCGACAGATGATAAAAAGCCATCTGCTGAACAGGGAAATGCACAAGCAAGTAAAGAAAATGCATCAGAGAAAAAACCAACGGCTGCGAAGACAGGGGATACAACAATGATGTTTGTATGGATTCTTGTTATGATTGCCGGAGTAAGCACAGTGACTGTGATTTATAAAAAAAGAAAATATGAATAGTAGAATGAAATAGTTGCAATTGGGGGCGTAGTAAAATTGAATTTTGCTATGTCCCCAATTGACGTGAATCATTAAGAATTTCTGAAGAAAGTGGATATTCTCAAGGAACTATGCTACAATAGGGCGTACATTTTTAGAGAAGGAGAGAGTACGGTTATGTGGTGGAATAGAATGATTTTGGGGTTTGACAGTTACCATGTGATTTTATGGTTTTTGCTATATAGTATTTTAGGGTGGATTGTAGAGTCGATTTATATGTCAATCTGTAATAGAAAATTGACAAACAGAGGATTTGCAAAAGGCCCGTTTTGTCCGATTTATGGTGTTGGGGCATTGACGGTATATTTTGTGTTGAGACCATATAGCAGTAATGGATTTCTGCTGTTTTTATTAGGGTCTCTGCTTGCTACGGCGCTTGAGCTTTTGACGGGAATTATCATGAAGCGTATCTTTGGAGAAATTTGGTGGGATTACCATGAAAAGCCATTTAATTACAAAGGAATTTTATGTCTGGAAAGTTCAATCGCATGGGGCTTTTATACCCTTTTTCTGTTTTTATTTCTGCAAAGATTTGTGGAGGGAGTTGTGGCGAGAATACCGTTTTTGGTCGGGAAAATTGTGGGCAGTTTTCTGATTGTTGTATTTACAATAGATTTTCTTCATTCATTGTATGTGGAGAAAAAGGAAGATATACCGGAACGTGTATGGAGGATTAAAGATACATTGATTGAGAAAATTTCACGTTCTTAGTAAAATGGAGATGAAAGTAGAGAAGGTTGCATATTTTTTAAAAACAGTCATTACAATGATAGTAGACGAAAAATATTATAAAGGAGCAAGTTGCCATGAAAAGGTTTCTAGCACTGATGGTAAGTCTGGTATTATGCGTTACAGATGTGTGTGCAATGTCAGAGAGCGAAGGAATACTTTACGAGGAAACGAAAGCCGGAACAGAGGAATCTGCTTTTGGGGAGCTGGAAATCAGCACACCATCGGCTGTTTTGATGGAGGTGTCTACCGGAAAGGTAATTTACGAGAAGGCGGCAGATGAACAACTTCCGCCGGCGAGTGTCACGAAGGTAATGACATTATTGTTGATTTTTGATGCGTTGGAAGATGAGAAAATAAAGCTGACTGACATAGTATCCGTATCGGAGTATGCGGCGTCCATGGGTGGCTCGCAGGTGTTTTTAGAGCCGGGAGAGACACAGACTGTGGATACGATGATAAAATGTATTGCGGTGGCGAGTGCGAACGATGCTTGTGTGGCAATGGCAGAGCACATATGGGGCAGTGAGGAAGAATTTGTAGCAAAAATGAATGCAAGGGCAAAGGAACTCGGTATGGAACACACGAATTTTTTGAACTGTAATGGACTTGATGCAGACGGACATGTGACGACAGCGCGGGATATTGCCCTGATGTCGAGAGAATTGATTACGAGATATCCGAAAATTCACGACTATTCTACGATATGGATGGAAAACATTACACATACGACCAAGAAGGGGACAACGGAGTTTGGCCTTGCGAATACCAACAAACTGATCAGACAATATCAGTATGCGACAGGACTAAAGACCGGCTCGACAAGCAAGGCAAAATTTTGTCTGTCAGCAACTGCAAAGAAAGATGATTTAGAACTGATTGCAGTAATCATGGCAGCGCCGGATCCGAAGGCGAGATTTAAAGATGCGACAACGCTTCTAAATTATGGATTTGGAAAATGTACGAAATACAAAGATACCACTCCGTTTGAATTAGAGCCTTTGAAAATAAGGGGTGGAATTGAAAAAGAGATGCCTGTCGCTGTGGAGACGGAATTTCAATATATTGACACAACAGGAGCCAATTTATCAGGGATAAAGCGAAAAATCGAAATCGATCAGGAAAAACAGGCTCCGGTAAAAAAAGGAGAAAAAGTCGGAACGGTTACATATCTGTTGAATGGAAAGAAAATTGGGGAGATTTCGATTCAGATACAAAAAAGTGTAGGGAAAATGCAGTTTAAACATGCATTTGCAGAGATATTTCAAAATTTTCTATTGTAGAATGAGTTAAAAAATTATATAATGCTAGAGAAATAATAGTACAGGTTCAGATTTGGATCTGTACTGTTTTATGGAATGGAAAAGAAAAAGAAGGCGGGAGTGGCGGTATGGGAAATGTGATTATTGTACTTGGAATCGTGTTATTGACCGTGCTTATGGAATCTTGGCGGGAGAATCATGTATTTAGAACGACCTATTACAATATACAATCATCCAAACTGCAAAAGCTGAAGAGGAAACGGAAGGTTGTTGTGCTAAGTGACTTGCATAACCAATGTTATGGAAAGAATAATCAGAAGCTTTTGACGGCAATACGAAGAGAAAACCAAGATCTGATACTGATTGCCGGAGATATGTTGATTGGGAAAGAAGGAGTTTCGCCAAAGCCAGCAAAAGAATTTGTCTCTGCACTTCCTGCTATTTGTGATGTATATTATGCCAATGGGAATCACGAACAGCGGATGAAGGAAAATACAGAAAAATATGGTGAGACTTATGCGGTATATCAAGAACAGTTAAAGCGTGCAGGAATTCACTTTTTGGAAAATGAAGGAGTCAGATTAAGCTGGGATGGACAGGCTGTTGATGTATATGGGTTGGAAATTCCGCATCGATATTATAAAAAATTTGAAAATATAGAACTTCCGGTGGAAGAAGTAGAAAGCTGTATCGGTGAAGCTTTTGAGGGACATTATGAGATTTTGCTTGCGCATAACCCGGTGTTTGCAAAGACCTATCTGAAATGGGGAGCAGATTTAATTTTGTCCGGACATTTGCATGGAGGGATTGTGAGAGTTCCGAAGCTTGGCGGTGTCATTACGCCTCAGGCAAGGTTATTTCCGAAATATTCAGGCGAATTGACTATGGAAGGAGAAAAGGCTGTTGTAGTAAGCAAAGGACTTGGAACGCATACGTTTCGGTTTCGTCTTTTTAATCCGGCGGAGATGATTGTTCTTCAGATAGGAGGAGAAAAATCATGAAAGACCAGTATGGAAGATTGATTGATTATCTTCGAATATCTGTCACAGACCGATGCAATCTGCGTTGTGTGTATTGTATGCCGGAAAAAGGTGTGACGTGGATTCCTCACAGTGAAGTGCTGACTTATGAGGAACTGTTAACAGTGGGTAAGGCAGCGGCAGCACTGGGAATCAAACACATAAAGATAACTGGAGGCGAGCCTCTGCTTCGAAAGAATGTGACGGAATTTATTGCAAGATTAAAAAAGACCAAAGGAATTGAGACGGTAACGCTTACTACGAACGGTATTCTGCTTCCAAACTACATTGAACAGTTGTCGAAAGCGGGAATTGATGGAATCAATATCAGTCTGGACACATTGGAAGAGAAAAAATTTCGAAAACTGACACGAAATGGTGAGGTAAAAGATGTGTGGAAGGGAATTTCTTCGGTTATTCCCTATGATCAGATCAACATGAAGATAAATTGTGTTCTGGCTGGAAAAGACTGGCAAAAAGATGCCGTACATGTGGCAGAAATCGCAAAGAAATATAGAATTCATGTGAGATTTATTGAACTGATGCCGATTCAGAATCAAGAGGAAAAGGGAAATCTGGAAGAAGAAATAAAGGCATTGCTAGAAGATGTTTATGGTCCTATGAGAAGGTGCGAGGAGCGAATCGGATTTGGTCCGAGTGTCTATTATGAATTGCCTGAGTTTTGTGGAAAGATTGGCTTTATTAGTGCAGTCAGTCACAAATTCTGTAATCAGTGCAACCGTATACGTCTCACTTGTGATGGAAAACTACGGTTGTGCCTGCAATCAGAAAATGCGGTAGATCTAAAGAGCGCCTTGCGTCAAGGTGCCTGCGAAGAGGAATTGAAGCAATTATTGGAAAAGGGATTACTTGAAAAACCAAGAGAACATCGATTTGGATGTGATTGCATAGAGGGAGAGGCAATGTCCAGAATCGGAGGATAAAAGAAAGGATAGACAAAATGAAAAGAAAAAAGTTAGTGTGTTTATTAACTGCGTTTGCGGTTATGATTGGTATGGCGGGATGTATAAAAGAAGAAAAGAAAGCAGAAAAGAGGAAACAAGAAGTTGAATTGCACATATTGGCGGCAGCCAGCATGACAGATGCATTGACGGAGATTTCTAAGACATATAAAAAAGAACACGAAAATGTAAAGTTTGTGTTTAATTTTGATTCTTCCGGTACATTGAAAACGCAGATTGAAGAAGGCGCTCCGGCAGATATTTTTATTTCTGCGGCGATGAAACAGATGGATGAATTGGATAAAGGTGGATTTATTAAAAAGGACAGTATTGTGAAACTTTTGGAAAATAAGGTTGTCTTGATTCAGCCAAAAGATGCGAAAACAGAGATCAGCTCTTTTGAAGACGTGGCAACAGATAAAGTATCCATGGTTGCAATTGGAAATGCTGATGTTCCGGTAGGACAGTACACAGAACAAATTTATAAAAATTTGGGATTATGGGATCAGGTCGCAGCGAAGGCGAATTTGGCGACTAATGTCAGACAGGTACTGGATTGGGTTGCCACAAACAATGTAGACTGCGGAATTGTTTATGCTACAGATGCGATGATAGAAGAGAATGTGAAAGTAATCTGTGAAGCACCGCAAGGGACATGTGATCCGGTAATCTATCCGGCGGGAGTTGTCAAATCCAGTGAGAATGCCAAAGCGGCAGAACAATTTATGGAATACTTGAAAACGGATGAAGCAAAATCTGTATTTACAGCGTATGGATTTACGAATTATGAGGAGTAATCAATGGATATCTCACCACTTCTTTTATCGTTAAAAACAGCGTGTCTGGCAACAGTCATTACATTTTTTGCCGGACTTTGGATTGCCTATAAAGTGATAAAAATAAAGCATGGAAAAGCGGTATTGGATACAATATTAACATTGCCGATGATACTGCCGCCGACAGTCGTCGGCTTTTTTCTATTGCTTTTTTTTGGAAAAAGCAGTCCGTTGGGAGCGTGGCTTTCCGAACATGGAATGCCGATTGTATTTTCATTTGCAGGTACGGTGATCGCATCTGTGGTTGTATCGTTTCCATTGATGTACCGAACTGCACGCAGTGCATTTGAACAGATGGATCAGAATCTAGTGTATGCGGGACAAACGTTAGGCCTTTCTAATTACACGATCTTTTGGAAAGTTATTTTCCCGAACTGTTTTCCGGGAATTGCAGGGGGAACGATTCTGGCATTTGCAAGAGCTCTCGGAGAATTTGGCGCAACAATCATGCTTGCCGGAAACATTCCGGGAAAAACACAGACAGTGGCGATAGCGGTATATTCTGCCATGCAAAACGGAAACCGCACACAGGCATATCAATGGGTTGGGGTTATCATGCTGATTTCTTTTTTGTCAATCTTGCTTATGAATCTTGTAAACAGACAGCAGATGAAATATGCAATTAGGAGGAAATAAGATGTCTCTTTCGGTAAATATTAAGAAAAAAATAGAAGGATTTACCTTGGATGTGGCTTTTGAGGCAGAGAATGAATTTTTTGCTGTTCTTGGGGAAAGCGGTTGTGGAAAAAGTCTGACACTTCGATGTATCGCAGGGATTGAGAGACCGGATACGGGAAAGATTGTGTTGAATGGCAAAGTGCTGTTTGATTCGGAAAAACATATTAACCTGCCGCCTCAGAAGAGAAAAATCGGTTATTTATTTCAAGATTATGCATTGTTTCCAAACATGACTGTTGAAGAAAACATCGGAATCGGTATTGAGAAAAAGCGAAGAAAAGAAGAGGTCGCGCGTTTTGTGAAGATGTTTTTTCTGGAAGGGTTTGAAAAAAAATATCCGTATATGCTTTCAGGTGGACAAAAACAGCGAGTGGCCATTGCGAGAATTCTCATTCTCAATCCTGAGATGATACTTTTGGACGAACCGTTTTCAGCAGTTGACAGCTATTTAAAATGGAAATTGGAACAGCAGATCATGGAGCTTGCAAAATTATATAACAGCACAATTCTCTTCGTTTCTCACAACAGAGATGAGGTTTATCGGCTCTGTGATAAAATGGCGGTGATTCATAACGGAAAAGTAGAAGTGACAGGTGAAAAAAAGGAAATTTTCAAAAATCCAAGGACGGTTTCAGCAGCAATCCTGACGGGGTGTAAAAACATAACAGAGATGGTAACAGAGGGGCAATATATATATTGTAAGGACTGGAACATCAGAAAAAGAATTGTATGTTCAGAAAAAGTGATTGGAAAAGCACTTGGAATCCGGGCGCATGATATAAAAGTAATCAAGGAAAGAGAATATGCGGATGCAAAATGTGTTGTGGAGGATGTGATTGAGTCGACCTTTGATATGATTTATCTTCTGAGACCGGATGGGGCGAAAAAACCTCTGCGCATGCAACTTCCAAAAAGCCAGGTTTTGGTTTATCATGAAAAGGAAGAAGTGTATATTTCTCTTTGGGAAGAGGCACTTTTATTTTTGCAGCAGTAATAGCGGAATCCTTGAGAAAGAACTTGTCGAAAAGTGTACTATCCCGTATAATAAATAGCAGTGAGTAAGGGAAAAGGAAGACAGATAAATGGGAATACCGGTGAAATTGCAAGTGTTTGAGGGACCGCTTGATCTGCTTTTGCACTTGATTGAAAAAAATAAGATTGATATCTATGACATTCCGATTGTGGAGATTACCAATCAGTATATGGATTATATCCGTGAGATGCAGAAGAAGGACTTGAATATTATGAGCGAATTTCTTCTGATGGCAGCAACACTGTTGGACATTAAATGCAAGATGCTTCTTCCGAAAGAAGTCAACGAAGAGGGGGAAGAGGAAGACCCAAGACAAGAGCTTGTAGAGCAGCTTTTGCAATATAAGATGTATAAATATATGTCATATGAGCTTCGGGATCGTCAGATTGATGGTGAGCGTATGATGTTCAAAGGCCCGGATATACCGGAGGAAGTCAAAACCTATCAACAGCCATTTGATTTGGATGAGCTTTTGGATGGACTTACTTTGGCAAAACTGAATCGGATATTTAAAGATGTCATGAGACGTCAAAATGATAAGATAGATCCTGTAAGAAGTATATTTGGTAAAATTGAGAAAGAAGAAGTGACCGTGGATGATAAGATGGAATATCTGAATGAGTATATCAGAACACATCACAAATTCAGCTTTCGTAATCTTTTGATGCACCAGAAGTCAAAACTGCACATTGTAGTTACATTTCTTGCTGTTTTGGAGATGATGAAAATCGGAGCGATCACGATTGAACAGGAGCATACATTTGGAGAGATTATGATTACTTCTCGACAAGATTCACAATCCGGTGAAAGGTGGAATACAGAGAATGAAGATTAAAAAGATGGAAGGGATTATAGAAGCAATTCTCTTTACAATGGGAGAATCGGTTGAACTTGATAAGATTGCAAGAACATTAGAGCAGGATGTGGAGACAACACGGAAAGTAATACACAATATGATGGATCGATATGAAAAAGAAGATAGGGGAATTCATATTATTGAATTGGAAAATGCATTTCAAATGTGTACCAAAAAGGATACGTATGAGTATTTGATCCGAATTGCCAAACAGCCTAAACGTCATGTTCTGACGGATGTTGCACTGGAGACGCTCTCGATTATTGCGTATAAACAGCCCATTACAAAGCTTGAGATTGAAAAGATCCGTGGGGTGAAATCAGACCATGCAGTTAACAAGCTGATTGAATATGATCTGGTTGCGGAGGTCGGAAGAATGGATGCGCCTGGAAGACCGCTTTTGTTCGGCACCACAGAAGAATTTCTTAGAAGATTCAGTGTGCAGTCTGTCGATGAGCTTCCGAGTATCAATCCGGAAAAAATGGAGGATTTCAAAGCGGAGGCAGAAGATGAGGTACAGTTGCGTCTGAACCTCTAAATAGGAATGGATGTTTCGTGCATTGCATATATTGAACAAAAGAATCAATAGGCGGGACATCGTGAAACGGATATTAGTATTTATATTGACATGTGCGCTCCTTTTTGGGATAACCTCATATGCAAAAGAGGAGGAGCCAAAACAATTATACGCCCAGTCAGCGGTCCTTATGGATGCGGACAGTGGGCGTGTTTTGTTTGAAAAGAATGGATATGAACAAAAAGCAATGGCGAGTACGACAAAGATTATGACCTGTATTTTGGCGTTGGAAAAAGGAAAACCAGATCAAATTGTCACAGTGTCAGAGAATGCGGCAAGACAGCCGAGAGTACATTTGGGAATGGCAAATGGAGAACAATTCTATCTGCGTGATCTTTTATATTCTTTGATGTTGGAGTCACACAATGATTCGGCAGTTGCAATTGCAGAACAGGTGGGAGGAACAGTAGAGGGATTTGCTCGAATGATGAATGAGAAAGCAGAAAAAATCGGATGTAAGGATACATATTTTATAACACCAAACGGTCTGGATGCTTCTGATGAAAATGGGAAACATTCTACAACAGCGGAAGAACTGGCAAAAATCATGCGGTATTGTATTAAGCTTTCACCTCAAAAAGAGCTGTTTTTGGAGATAACCCAGACGCAGAACCACACATTTACAGATGTAGAAGGAAAGCGACAATTTTCCTGTAATAATCATAATGTGTTTTTAGGGATGATGGATGGAGCACTGTCTGGGAAAACTGGTTTTACAGGTGATGCGGGGTATTGCTATGTTGGGGCTTTAAAGCAGGGAGAAAGGACATTTATCGTGGCACTTTTAGGGTGTGGGTGGCCAAACAATAAAGGTTATAAATGGAAAGATACGAAAGCATTGATGGAGTATGGACTTCAAAAATATGAATACGAGAATGTATTCCAAAAACAGGACAGCTCTTGTATCATCGTTGAAAATGGGATTCCGGAAAGTGATGATATTTTTGATGTGGCGATGGCAGAGACAAAAATCAAAACAGATACGCAGGAACTGCCATTTTTGTTGAAGGAGGGGGAAACAGTAGATATCAAGACTGATATTAAAAAGACATTGAAAGCGCCCGTCCAGGCAGGAGAGACTGTAGGGAGTGTTACATATTATCTGAAAGATTTTAAAATAAAGGAATATCCGCTTGTAATTACAAAGTCAGTGCCGCAAAAAACATTTATATGGTACTTACAAAAGCTCTTTACTATGTATATGTTAAAATAAATCAATAAAAATGATTAAATTTGTCACTGTTGCGTGATGGATAAATATGGTAGGATAAATAAAGATAATAAAATTGATTTATTTTAACAAAGGGGTAAGAAAGATGAAGAATTTTGAAAAATATGAGAGAAGTTATTTTATGCCGCCTGAAATCAGCTATGATTGGGTAAAAAAAGATTATATTGACAAAGCGCCGATTTGGTGCAGTGTGGATCTGCGAGATGGAAATCAGGCACTGATTGAGCCGATGAGTTTGGAAGAAAAGATAGAATTTTTTCAGATGCTTTTAGCAATTGGATTCAAAGAGATTGAAGTTGGTTTTCCGGCAGCTTCAGAGACAGAGTATCAGTTTCTGCGAACCTTGATTGAGCAGAATATGATTCCGGATGATGTGACGATTCAGGTTCTGACGCAGGCGCGTGAACATATCATCAAGAAGACATTTGAGGCAGTCAAAGGAGCACCGCATGCAGTAATTCATTTATATAATTCGACATCGGTAGCGCAACGAGAGCAGGTGTTCAAAAAATCAAAAGAAGAAGTAAAGCAGATTGCAATCGACGGTGCAAAACTGTTAAAAAAACTTGCGGATGAGACAGAAGGAAACTTTACATTTCAATACAGCCCAGAGAGCTTTCCTGGAACCGAGGTTGATTATGCATTGGAGGTGTGCAATGCAGTGTTGGAAGAGTGGAGACCGACGAAAGATAATAAAGTCATCATCAATCTTCCGACAACTGTTGAAAATGCAATGCCGCATGTGTTTGCAACACAGGTAGAGTATATGAGTAAAAATCTGCTGTACAGAGAGAATGTGATCTTATGTCTGCATCCACATAATGACAGAGGATGCGGAGTCTGTGATGCAGAACTTGGTGTGCTTGCAGGAGCTGATAGAATCGAGGGAACCTTATTTGGAAATGGAGAGCGAACAGGAAATGTGGATATCATCACACTGGCGATGAATATGTTTTCTCATGGCGTGGATCCAAAACTTGATTTTTCAAATATGGGAGAGATTTGTGAAAAATACGAGAGACTGACAAGAATGCATGTGTACGAAAGACAGCCATATGCTGGAGAATTGGTATTTACTGCATTTTCGGGATCGCATCAAGATGCAATTGCGAAAGGAATGGCATATAGAGAAGAAAAAGAGCGCGCCCATTGGACAGTTCCATATCTTCCGATTGACCCAAAAGATGTTGGAAGAGAATATGATTCAGATGTGATTCGCATTAACAGCCAGTCAGGAAAAGGCGGCGTAAACTACATATTAAAACAAAGTTTTGGAATTAGTCTTCCAGAAAAAATGCGGGAGGAAGTTGGTTATCTTGTGAAGGATGTGTCAGACAAGGCGCATAAAGAACTTACTCCGGAATGGATTTATCATATTTTTGAAGAGAATTATATTCATGTCAAAAATACGTTTGCAATTGATGAATGCCATTTTGAACAGGGAGATGGAATGAAAGCAGATGTGACTATTGGCTATGATGGCAGAAAATATGTGATGATGGGTGTTGGAAATGGACGGTTGGATGCTGTCAGCAATGCAATCAAACAATATTTTAATATCGGTTACGAGTTATCTTTTTATGAAGAACATTCTCTTACTAAAGGCTCGTCGTCAAAGGCAGTGGCATATGTAGGGGTAAACTGTAAAGGAAAGGTATACTGGGGAGTTGGAATTGATGCAGATATCATCAAGGCATCTATAGAGGCATTGACCGTTGCGGTAAATAAAATTGAAGAGATACAGCATGCTAACGACGAAAAAGAGGAGAGAATGATAGAAATTTTGAATTATATCCAGGCGAATTATTTGCATGTGACTTTAGATGATCTTTCTGAAAAATTCTTTTTATCAAAGCCGTATTTGTCAAAATATATTAAGGAAAAATCAGGTATGACATTTGGAGAAATCGTTAAAAAAGCAAGAATGAAAAAAGCAAAGAATTTGTTGAAGACAGGAAACATGACTGTAGAAAAAGTAGCATTGGCAGTTGGATATCAGAATGTAGAGCATTTTAACAGATTATTTAAAAAGGCATATGATATGACGCCTGTGCAGTATCGGAATCGAAAGGAATAAATCAAAAATATGAAAAAAACTGGTTTGAATTTTATTTTCAAACCAGTTTTTTGTATGGAAACTTATTCTTCTGTTAACTTGTTTAATGGTTTTGTCAGTAAGAACATAACAACCGCACAGATGAATGCAACGATTGCAAATGTTACGAATACTGGCATAATACCCATTTTTTCAACGATTTTCTGGAATTGACCGTTGATTAAGTTTGCAAAGAATGTTGCTAAAGTCCAAACACCCATCAATACAGATAAGTATTTCTTTGGAGCATACTTACTTACGAAAGAGTTTCCAAGTGGGGAGAAGCAAATCTCACCGATTGTAAGGAAGATTCCGAATAAGAAGATCCACATTACATTACCTTTTACAGAAGATGGAGCACCAACACCTCTTGTTAACTCTGTCATTACAAGCATAATGTAAGAGATTCCCAAGAATACAAATGCAAGAGTGATTTTGCTGAACATTGACAAGTCACCTTGAGGTCTTTTTGCTAATTTTGCCCACAATTTAGCAGCTGCCAAACTGAGAACGATACATAACAGACCATTCCATGTTGTTGTTAAGTGAGCTGGCGAAAGTTCGAAGAAACCAAGGTCTCTGTTTACATAATCCTGTAAGTAGAATGTAAGAACAACGTCCTGCTGATAGTAAGCCAGCCAGAAAATAATTGAGATGGCAGATACCAAGACGATAGCCCATACGTTTTTCTTCTCTTTTGATGTAAGTGGAGCTGTTGATTTTTCTTTCTTTTCTTTCTTTACTTCACCGATTACATTTCCGTTTGTATCTGTAAGATATTTAAATGGCTTGATACCCTGTCCCTGTAATTTTCCATAGCAAAGTGTAAAGAAAATACCACCGATGATTACAAGAATACCGCTAAGTAAGAATACCTGACGGAAACCTAACATCTGTCCTTGCTTAAATGTGTACATATATAATGTTGCACAGATCATAGATCCAAAGAAAGAACCAATGTTAACGAATGAATACTGGATAGAAAATGCTGAATCCAGTAAATCCTGGTCATCAAACAGACGTCCGATAATAGCAGCAAGGTTTCCCTTGAAGAATGCAGTACCGATAGATACGACTAAAATCATTACCCATACCATAGGTACGCTGTGTGCCTGCCATCCGCAGAAATATCCAAGACCCATGATGATACATCCAAGTGTAACGGCATATCTGGCACCTAAGAAACGGTCGCTTAACCATCCTCCGATAATTGGTGTGATGTATGTAAGTGAAGTAAGCCAAACTGCGATTTCACCAGCCTGTGCTTTAGTTACTCCGATACCGCCTTCTGCTACAGATGCAGCAAGGAATAAGGCTAAAAGCGGTTTTGTACCATAGAACGCAAAACGTTCAAATGTGTAAGTGATACAACAAATGTAAAATCCAATCGGATATTTTGCTTTTTTTGCTGTTCCCATAAATAAAGTCCTCCAAATAAAGTTATTTTAAATTTCTCTCGTGTAGATGCGAAGCCATTCTTCTTCCTCTTTTGTCAGATGAGGAGCGATGATATCATAAACTTGCTTATGATATGCATTCAGCCAGGCTTTTTCATCTTCCCTCAGAAGATCTGGATTGATTGCATCCAAATCAATAGGTACATAGGTGATTGGCTCAAAGTACATGAACTGTCCATACTCAGTCTCTTCACCTTTTCGTACTACTAATTCATTTTCGGTACGGATACCATGAGAACCCTCGATATAAATACCAGGTTCATCTGTAATCACCATGCCGGCTTCCAACGGATGCGCTTCATGTCCGCGAATGCGCCATCTAAAACCGGTAGGTCCTTCGTGGATATTTAGAAGATAACCAACGCCGTGTCCGGTACCGTGATTGTAATCAAGACCTAATTCCCACATTGGCTGACGGGCTAATACATCAAGATTATAACCGCAGCAGCCATACAAAAATTTGGCTCTTGACAGGTTCATCATACTTCTTAAAACTGTTGTGAAATGAAGTTTCAACTCATCATTGATCTCTCCTAAAGCAACAGTTCTTGTAATATCTGTGGAACCTTCATAGTAATTTCCACCAGTGTCTGTTAAGAACAGATTTCCGGCTGTCAACTCACAGTCTGTCTCTGCGGAAGAAGTGTAGTGACACATTGCAGCGTTTGCCTTGAATGCGCAGATTGGCTCAAAACTAGGCCATAAGAAACCTTCCTGTTGGGCGCGCAGATTTTCAAGTTTGTCTGATGCACTCATCTCAGTCATCTTTTCTTTGCCAAGGCTTGTTTTTAACCAATACATGAATTTCGTATGAGCAACGCCATCCTTTACATGTGCTTTTTTGATGTTTTCAATTTCTACATCATTCTTCATTGCTTTATATAAAATAGTAGGATTGGTCTTTTCAACTTTTTTTGTACTATCCGGGATATTATTATACAAAGCATAATTGATTCTTGCAGGGTCAATCAGGACTGTGTTATTAGAATCAAAGTCTTTTACAAAAGTATAAATGTCATTATATGGATGGAAAACAACATTATCCTTTTTAAGTTCTGATTTTACATGTTCATCTAGTCTGCTTTCATCTATAAATAAATGTACTTCATTCATTGTGATTACAGCATAACTTAGAACAAGAGGAGAATACATTACATCGTTTCCTCTGATATTAAGAAGCCATGCAATATCGTCCAATGTAGTTAAAACATGTACGTCAGCACCGTTTTCCTTCATTGCATCTCTCAAGCGAGAGAGTTTGGAAGTTGTGGCTTCACCGGAAAATTTTTCATCCAGTAAAAATACAGGTTCGGCTGCAAGGCTTGGCCGTTCTTCCCAAACGGCATCCACAAGGTCGTAAGAGTATTCAATACGGATATTCTTATAAGAAAATTGTTCTGCGAAATCTTTTCCTTCCTGCATAGCGATGACACGTCCGTCAAATCCTAAAGTCCCATTTTCAGGGAGTACAGAGTCAAGATACTCCGAGACAGTTGGAACTCCCGCGTTACCCATGCGATAGAGTGTTACACCACTCCCGGCAAGCTGAGCTTCCGCCTGAATAAAATAACGTCCGTCTGTCCAAAGACCTGCAGCATCTTTTGTGATTACAGCGGTTCCCGATGAACCTGTAAAACCAGTGATAAATTCTCTGGATTTAAAATGTTCACCGACATATTCACTTTGGTGATTATCTGCAGATGGCACAACATAAGCATCGATATGTTTTTCTTCCATAAAGGAACGAAGCTTCGCTATTCTGTCTGATACGTTCAATCCGAATACCTCCTTAAAGTAATTTAGTAAATTATTATCCCGTAAGTTGAATTGTAGCATAAACGAAAGACAGGTACAAATGTTTTTTTTAGAAAGTAGGGTATGTGAAAAAAATATCAAATATTATGGAAAAAGAATTGCTATTTCTAAAAATATAAGATATAATTAAAATTGGCAGAAAATTGGTTTAACTTTTAAAAAATATATAAAAATGGAGGACTAGATTTATGAGCAACACAATATCTAAAAACCTCGCAAGTACAAGAATTGCCACTTTACTTGACGAAGGAAGCTTTGTTGAAATCGGTGGCGCAGTTACAGCAAGAACAACCGACTTTAACATGCAGGAGAAAGAGACTCCGGCTGATGGTGTCATCACAGGTTATGGAGTGATTGATGGCAATTTGGTGTACGTATACAGCCAGGATGCTTCTGTTTTAAAAGGAGCGATCGGAGAGATGCACGCAAAGAAGATTGCCAATATTTATGATATGGCAATGAAGATGGGAGCACCGGTTATTGGTCTTGTAGACTGCGCAGGATTAAGACTTCAAGAGGCAACGGATGCATTGAATGGATTTGGCAGCCTTTATATGAAACAGGCTATGGCATCTGGGGTGATTCCACAGATTACAGCAGTTTTTGGAAAATGCGGTGGTGGACTTGCCGTTGCATCTGCGATGACTGATTTTACTTTTATGGAAGGAAATGGGAAATTATTTTTAAATGCTCCAAATGCAATTGCAGGAAATGAGGTTTCAAAATGTGACACTTCATCTGCAAAATTCCAAAGCGAAGAATCCGGTTTGGTTGATGGAGTTGGAACAGAGGAGGAGATCCTTGGACAGATTCGTTCTTTAGTATGCATGCTTCCAACAAACAATGAAGATGATGCGTCTTATGATGAGTGTCTGGATGATTTGAATCGTGTTTGTGAAGGTATTGACAATGCAGTCGAGGATACTTCTATCGTTCTTGCTTTAGTATCTGATGACAATGTATTCTTTGAGACAAAGAAAGAATACGGAAAAGATATGGTGACCGGTTTTATCCGCTTGAATGGAATGACAATCGGAGCCGTTGCAAATCGCGCGAAGATATATGATGAAGAAGGCAACGCCGTGCAGGAATTTGGCGGAACATTGTCTGTACGCGGATGTAAGAAAGCGGCTGATTTTGTGAACTTCTGTGATGCATTCAATATCCCGGTTGTAACCCTTACAAATGTGACAGGATTTGAGGCGAGCAAATGTTCTGAAAAATCGCTTGCAAGAGAAGCGGCAAAATTAACTTATGCATTTGCAAATGCAACAGTACCAAAAGTAAATTTGATTATTGGAAAAGCATATGGAAGTGCTTATGTGACAATGAACAGCAAATCTATCGGGGCTGATATGGTATACGCATGGCCAACAGCAGAGATTGGAATGATGGATTCGACATTGGCAGCAAAAATTATGTATGCGGATTCGGATGCAGAGACAATCAATGCAAAGGCTTCAGAATACAGAGAGATTCAGTCAAGTCCGATATCTGCGGCAAGACGTGGCTATGTAGACACGATCATTGAACCTGCAGATACAAGAAAATATTTGATAGGTGCATTTGAGATGCTGTTCACAAAGAGAGAAGACCGCCCGGCAAAAAAACACGGAACGGTTTAGTGAGGTGAGGCAAAGTGAAGAAAAGAATGAGCTTAATAGTATGTGTTTTGGCAGCATCGCTTAGTTTTGCAGGGTGTTCCCAGAAAGCAGACACCGAATATGATGAATCTGCAGCACAACAGATAACAGAGACACTTATCACTAGTTTTTCCCAGATGGGAAAAGAAGGGTTTGAGCAATTTAGATCTCTTTCAGACTACCAGCTGGATTACACGATGATGCAGTCAGGACTTCCAATTGAGGGGGATAATTTCCTGTCTATGCTTGATGCGTGGGAGGGAGCTGAAAAAGAGTGTGGCTCTTATGTAAAACATGGTGAATATGAGTTTGAAGCATCCGATAAAGAACTTTCTGTTTCTACATTGGCAGAATATGAAGACAGAGATGCGACGATTGAATTTAAGTTTGATGAAGACTTGAACTTAGAGTCTATGGATGTTTCAGCAAAATACACGACAGCAGAGATTTTAGAAAAAGCAGGATTGAATACGGTATTAGGTATGGGAACAGTATTTGTTGTCTTGATTTTCCTGGCATTTTTGATTTCGTTGATCAAATATATTCCACCATTTGTGGAGAAATTCACAAAGAAGAGTCCGCAGCCGGTTCAGACAGCGACACCTGTAGTTGCAGAGACGGCAGAAGAAGATACAGAGTATGTAGACGATTTGGAATTAGTGGCAGTGATTACAGCTGCAATTGCAGCACAGACAGGCACATCGACAGATGGTTTTGTAGTGCGCTCTATCAGACGTCGCCCGTCAAATAATTGGAATTAAGTAGAAGAATTTAGGAGGAAAATAAAAATGAAAAGCTATACAATCACAGTAAATGGCAATGTATATGATGTAACAGTAGAAGAGAACGGAGCAGCAACACCGGCAGCGGCAGCAGCACCGAGAAAGGCAGCGCCTGCACCGAAGGCACCGGCGGCAGCACCAAAAGCAGCGGGAGCAGCAGGCGGAATCAAAGCAGAAGCAGGAGCAGCAGGTAAAGTATTTAAAGTAGAGGCAAGTGTTGGACAAAAAGTTTCCAAAGGAGATACAGTAATCATTCTGGAAGCAATGAAGATGGAAATTCCGGTTGTAGCTCCGGAAGATGGAACAGTTGCAAGTATTGATGTGGCAGTAGGTGATGCAGTAGAAGCAGGAGCAGTAATGGCTACATTGAACTAGGGGGTCAAAAAATGGAATACATTACAAGTACATTAGGAAACCTCATGGATCAGACGGCATTTTTTAACCTTACAGTAGGAAATTATGTCATGATTCTGGTAGCATGTGTGTTTCTATATTTGGCAATCGCAAAAGGATTTGAGCCACTTTTATTGGTTCCGATCGCCTTTGGTATGCTGTTAGTTAACATTTATCCGGACATTATGATGTCGATTGAAGAATCTTCAAACGGGGTCGGCGGATTATTACATTATTTCTATTTATTAGATGAGTGGGCAATTTTGCCATCTCTGATCTTTATGGGGGTTGGTGCGATGACGGACTTTGGACCATTGATCGCTAACCCAAAGAGTTTCCTTCTCGGTGCCGCAGCGCAGTTTGGTATCTTTGCGGCATACCTTGGAGCAATGGCAATGGGATTCTCTGACAAAGCGGCAGCAGCAATTTCAATCATCGGTGGAGCAGATGGACCGACATCTATTTTCCTTGCCGGAAAATTGCAGCAGACTGCAATTTTAGGACCGATCGCAGTGGCGGCATACTCTTATATGTCACTCGTTCCTATCATTCAGCCTCCGATCATGAAGCTATTGACAACAGAAAAAGAACGTAAAATCAAAATGGAGCAGTTAAGACCTGTTTCCAAACTGGAAAAGATTCTGTTCCCGATTATTATCACAATCGTTGTTTCTTTGATTCTTCCTACAACAGCTCCGCTTGTTGGTATGCTGATGTTAGGTAACCTGTTCAAAGAATCAGGTGTTGTAAGACAGCTGACAGAGACAGCTTCCAATGCGTTGATGTACATCGTAGTTATCTTACTTGGTACTTCGGTTGGTGCTACAACAAGTGCAGAAGCATTCTTAAACTTGGATACAATCAAAATCGTTGTGTTAGGTCTTGTAGCGTTTGCGTTCGGTACGGCGGCAGGTGTACTGTTCGGTAAATTGATGTGTAAGCTGTCGGGCGGAAAAGTAAACCCTCTGATTGGTTCGGCAGGTGTGTCTGCGGTTCCTATGGCAGCCAGAGTTTCTCAGAAAGTCGGTGCAGAGGCGGATCCTACCAACTTCTTGCTGATGCATGCGATGGGACCTAACGTTGCCGGTGTAATCGGTACTGCGGTAGCAGCCGGAACATTTATGGCAATCTTTGGAGTGAAATAAATATGGAGGACAATAGAATGGAAATCACAAAAAAACCAATTAAAATTACAGAAACTATTTTACGTGATGCTCATCAGTCTCTGATTGCGACAAGAATGACAACAGAGCAGATGCTTCCAATCGTAGATAAAATGGATCAGGTAGGTTACCACTCAGTAGAATGCTGGGGGGGAGCTACATTTGATGCATCACTTCGCTTCTTAAAAGAAGATCCATGGGAGAGACTTCGTAAGTTCCGTGATGGATTTAAAAATACAAAATTACAGATGTTATTCCGTGGACAGAATATCTTAGGATACCGTCCATATGCAGATGACGTAGTAGAATACTTCGTTAAAAAATCTGTAGCAAACGGAATTGATATCATCCGTATTTTTGACTGCTTAAATGATATCCGTAATCTTCAGACTGCTGTAAAAGCTGCAGTAGCAGAAAAGGCAGATGCACAGGTAGCACTTTCTTACACATTGGGAGATGCTTATACATTAGATTACTGGATGGATATTGCAAAGAAAATTGAAGACATGGGTGCGACATCAATCTGTATCAAAGATATGGCTGGACTTTTGGTTCCTTATAAAGCAACCGAATTGATTGAAGCGATGAAAGATGCAACAGATCTTCCAATTCAGCTTCACACACACTATACTTCAGGTGTGGCTTCTATGACATATTTGAAAGCAGTTGAAGCGGGAGTAGATGTAATCGATACAGCAATTTCACCATTTGCAATGGGAACATCTCAGCCGGCTACAGAAGTTATGGTGGAGACATTCAAGGGAACACCGTATGACACAGGACTTGATCAGAATCTGTTGGCAGAGATTGCGGATTACTTCAGACCAATTCGTGATGAAGCCTTGGATTCCGGATTGTTAAATCCAAAGAACCTCGGTGTAAATATCAAGACATTGCTTTATCAGGTACCAGGTGGTATGTTGTCGAACCTGACATCTCAGTTAAAGGAACAAGGTGCAGAAGACAAATTCTACGATGTGCTTGAAGAAGTGCCGAGAGTTCGTAAAGATCTTGGCGAGCCACCACTTGTAACACCGTCTTCACAGATCGTTGGTACACAGGCTGTATTTAACGTATTGATGGGTGAACGTTACAAGATGGCTACAAAAGAGACGAAAGATATCTTGAGCGGAAAATACGGAGCAACTGTAAAACCGTTTAACAAAGAAGTTCAAAAGAAATGTATCGGTGATACAGAAGTGATCACATGCCGTCCGGCAGATTTGATTCCGGATGAATTGGATACATTAAAAGGAGAAATGGCACAGTGGTCACAGCAGGATGAAGACGTATTATCATATGCGTTATTCCCACAGGTTGCAACAGACTTCTTTAAATACAGAGAAGCGCAGCAGACAGGTGTTGATCAAACTGTTGCTGATACAGAAAACGGAAGTTATCCGGTCTAAGATAAAAGACGAAAAAGAGGAACTGCAGATAAAAAGCAGTTCCTCTTTTTGCGTGGATTATTCACCTAAGCAGTTCATGTCGTTGATGCCGCAGGTTGTATCCTCGTCCTCGGCGACACAGTTCATATCATTGATACCGCAAGTCGTATCTTCATCTTCTGACAAGCAGTTCATATCGTTAATGCCGCAAGTTGTATCCTCATCTTCTGTAACACCGTTCAAATTTGTGATACTCAAATTGTCTGCCATAATATATTTCCTCCTTTCGCATGGTCGAACATTTATCTGATTTCATTATAGCAAAGCTTGCTGAAATGACAAGCATAAGAAATCTTCTTTTTACAGATTTTATCGAAAAACTATACAATACGCAAAAATTGTACAAAATAAGTGAAGGATCGAGAAAACAGCTTGAACAGTAGATAAGAAATATCTATAATAAATGTAACAGTATTAAAGAAAGGTGTGTGAAATGATGCGAAGTTTGATTAATGAAGAAGTAAAAGCGTTCAAAGTACAGGCTTATCACAACGGGGCATTTGAAGAAATTACCAGGGAAGATATACTTGGGCATTGGTCTGTATTTTTCTTTTATCCGGCAGATTTTACATTTGTATGTCCTACGGAGCTTGGCGATTTACAAGATTTTTATGAAGCATTTCAAGAGTGTGGCTGTGAGATTTATTCCGTATCCATGGATACACATTTTGTGCATAAGGCATGGGCAGACGCATCGGACACGATTAAAAAAATTGAATATCCGATGTTGGCTGATCCGACAGGAGAGCTTGCAAAATTTTTTGGCGTCAGACTCAAGGAAAAAGGTCAGGCACTGAGAGGAACTTTTATTATAAATCCGGATGGAAAAATCAAAGCATATGAAGTACATGATCTTGGAATTGGAAGAAATGCAGAAGAACTTCTCAGAAAAGTTCAGGCAGCTCAATATGTAGAAGAGCACGGAGAACAGGTGTGCCCTGCAAACTGGAAACCGGGAGAAGAAACTTTAATGCCGAGTTTGGATTTGGTTGGAATGCTGTAAAAGGAGTTTTTATGGATCAGATGAAAAAAATTTCGGGACAGAGTAGATTGGTATCAGAAGAATTAAAACAACAGATTGCTCCTTTGTTTCAAAAGATGAGACGAACTGTCGTTTTGCATGCAGTTTTAGACTTCGAAGATGAAAAGAGTCTGGAACTTGGTTCCTTTTTAAAAGCAATTGCCTCTGTGAATGAACAAGTACAGGTGCATTTTTGGGGAAAGAATGAGAATGAAGTTATTTTCCAAGAACTTCATGGAGAACATTTGCCGGTTGTTGGAATTTATGATGAATCGGGAGTATATTCGGGAGCGTGTTTTCATGGAGTGCCGGGAGGAAAAGAGATCAATTCTTTTTTGGCGTCAATTTGTAATGCAGGAGGTGACGGACAGAAACTAGAACGAAAAACAAAAAAAGAAATTGAGAAAATTGATTTTTCGGTTGCAATCAAAATTTTTGTATCCTTATCCTGCCATCACTGCCCACATGTAGTGGCTGCATGCCAAAAGATTGCGATGGAAAGCGACTATGTCACAGCGGACATGTATGATGCAAAATTGTATTCGGATCTCATTGAAAAGTATAAGATTGGGCGTGTTCCAATGACCGTTATCAATGATGAAATTGTCGTGATGGGGCAGAAAACAATTGATGAAATTGTGAAAAGTTTGACAACTATGTAAAGTGTATAAAACTGATAGCTAAATATTATGAGTTTTCTACAAAATTAGTTGTTTTGTGGGAAAAGAGATTGAAATGAGAATTTTTGTGTGATATGATTTTACTAACTTAAGAACGACCATGAGAGAAGAGCGAGGTAAAAAACAACAGAAATGTTGTAGTTTGTCTTGCTCTTTTTTATAGTCAAAGGAGGTAAGTATGTCAAAAACAAAATGGAAGCTTGCAGAGGCATTAAAGAAACTGATGAAAGAGAAAAGCCTTCATAAAATTACGATTCAAGATATTGTGGAAGAAAGTGGACTGACAAGACAGTCGTTCTATTATCATTTTCATGATATTTGTGAAATTATTGAATGGATTTGTAAAAACACTCTTTTAGAAAAGTGTGATGTGGAAGAAAAAACGCCGGATTGTTGGATCTATACACTTTTTGAAAATGCACATGCAGACAGAAATTTTTACAGGAAAGTGATTCAGGAATTTGGTCGGGAATTGTTGGAAAAAGCAGTTATAACTGATGTGGAAGAGCGCATGAAAAGAATGCTCTCTGTTTATAAAATAGAAGAAAATGAAGTGCTCACTTTTCTGACGACATCTCTTTTGAATTATGTGATCATAGTAGCGGAAACGTATGATGATAAGATTGGTCATGAGCAGATCGAACATATTCTTCTGTTTTTGAAAAATGGGATGCAGGAATATTGTCACAATCAGAATAATGTGCAATGTGCATAAAAATAAATTTTTAACAATCTAAAACTATACAAAATATATAAAATGTATAATGACAAAAAATAAAAAAGGTGGTAATATGATTACAATAAGTAATGTGAAAAATGCTAAAAAGAAAAAGGAGGATGTATTCACATGGCAAAATATGTAATGGCACTAGATGCAGGAACAACGAGCAACAGATGTATTTTATTTAATGAAAAAGGCGAGATGTGCAGCGTGGCACAACGGGAATTCACGCAGTATTTTCCACAACCTGGATGGGTGGAACATGATGCAGATGAGATTTGGGCAAGCCAGCTTGGCGTAGCTGTGGAAGCAATGAATATGATCGGGGCAACCGCAGAGGAGATCGCAGCAATTGGTATCACAAATCAGAGAGAGACAGCGATTGTGTGGGATAAGAACACAGGGGAACCGGTATATCACGCAATAGTATGGCAGTGTAGAAGAACTTCTGAATATTGCGACTCTTTGAAGGAGAAAGGGCTGACAGAAAAATTCAGAGAAAAGACAGGACTTGTCATCGATGCTTATTTTTCAGCGACAAAGGTAAAATGGATCTTAGATAATGTACCGGGAGCAAGAGAACGGGCGGAAAAAGGAGAGTTATTGTTCGGTACAGTTGAGACATGGCTGATTTGGAAATTGACGAAAGGCGCTGTGCACGTAACAGATTATTCAAATGCGTCACGCACAATGCTCTTTAATATCAACACACTTGAATGGGATGATGAGATTTTAGCAGAATTGGATATTCCAAAATCAATGCTTCCGGAAGCTAAACCTTCAAGTTGTATTTATGGAGAAGCAGATCCATCATTTTTAGGAGGACCAATTCCAATTGCGGGTGCTGCGGGCGACCAGCAGGCTGCTTTGTTCGGACAGACATGTTTTACTGCGGGAGAAGCAAAAAATACATATGGTACGGGATGTTTCTTATTGATGAACACAGGCGAGAAACCTGTTTTTTCAAAGAATGGTCTTGTAACAACAATTGCATGGGGATTAGACGGAAAAGTTAACTATGCGTTGGAAGGTTCGATTTTTGTGGCAGGTGCGGCTGTACAATGGCTTCGTGATGAGATGCGAATCATCGATTCTTCACCGGACTCTGAATATATGGCGAAAAAAGTAAAAGACACAAATGGATGTTACGTAGTACCGGCATTTACTGGTTTGGGAGCTCCGCACTGGGATCAATATGCAAGAGGAACTATTGTAGGAATTACACGTGGTGTTAATAAGTATCATATTATCCGTGCTACTTTGGAATCATTGGCATATCAGGTAAATGATGTTTTAGATGCGATGAAAGCAGATTCGGGAATTTCACTTGCAGCGTTAAAAGTAGATGGAGGAGCAAGCGCAAATGATTTCTTGATGCAGACACAGGCTGATATTATTGATGCGCCGGTTAATCGTCCGCAATGTGTAGAGACAACTGCTATGGGAGCTGCTTATCTTGCAGGTTTGGCAGTTGGATATTGGGCAAACAAAGAGGATGTAATAAAGAACTGGGCGATTGATAAGACGTTCAAACCATCTATTACGGAAGAAGACCGTATGGCTAGAATCAAAGGCTGGAATAAGGCTGTAAAATATGCTTACGGATGGGCAAAAGAAGATTAAGGATTGTGAAAAGTGAAAGGGGGATCTTTATATGTTACCATATATAGCTGAATTTTTAGGAACAATGATGCTGATCTTACTTGGAGATGGTGTTGTAGCCAATGTAACATTGAATAAATCCGGAATGAAAGGTGCGGGTTCGATTCAGATCACATTTGCCTGGGGTCTTGCAGTTATGATACCAGCTTATATTTTTGGAGCGGCTTCCGGTGCATCTTTTAATCCGGCGCTCACGCTGGCACTGGCGATTGATGGAAGCTTTGACTGGGCATTGGTACCAGGATATATTATTGCTCAGTTTGCAGGTGCGTTTGTAGGCGCCTGTCTGGTATATATTTTATTCAAAGAACAGTTCGATGCGACACCGGAACCTGCTGCAAAATTAGGAGCATTTTCTACAAGTCCATCAGTTCCGAATCTTCCACTAAATATTTTGAGCGAAGCAATCGGAACATTCGTATTAGTGTTTGCTATCAAAGGAATCGCAAACGTGGATGGAATTGCAGGTGGATTGGATAAATTCTTAGTATTTGGAATTATTGTATCAGTTGGTATGTCACTAGGTGGGCTTACAGGATATGCCATCAATCCGGCACGTGATATCGGACCTCGTTTGGCACACGCTATACTGCCGATTAAAGGAAAAGGATCTTCTAATTGGGGATATGCAATTGTTCCATTGGTAGGACCGATTATCGGTGCGATTGTGGCAGTGCTTTTGTATGGAGCAATTCCATGGTAAAGATAAGAAAAATTGAATACCGCAAACGATAGGAGAAAAGAGTCAGGCGTTTTAGAATCGGGTAGTGCCCGGGTCTTTGCCTGACTCTGTCTTATTTTAAGTAAATTATAATTAAAAAGGAGATAGAAAAATGTATGATGTTATGATTGTAGGTGCAGGTGTTGTAGGCTGCGCAATTGCAAGAGAATTATCAAAGTATCAGGTGAATGCCTGTGTGATTGAAAAGGATGAAGATGTATGTAACGGAACATCGAAGGCGAACAGTGCGATTGCGCATGCCGGATTTGATGCAAAGCCGGGAACACTGAAGGCGAAGCTGAATGTGGAAGGAAATCTAATGATGGAACAATTGTCAAAAGAATTAGATTTTCCGTTTAAACAAACAGGAGCGTTTGTTGTCTGCGTGCGTGAGGAGGATAAACCAAAGTTACAGGAACTGCTTGACAAGGGTGTCAAAAATGGCGTGAAAGGGCTTCGTATCCTAAATAAAGAAGAAGCGCATGAGATGGAACCAAATCTTACAGATCAGGTTGTTGCTACACTCTATGCACCGACATCCGGAATTGTATGTCCGTTTAATATGACGATCGCCTTTGCGGAAAATGCAGTTGAAAATGGCGTGGAATTTAAACTGAACACAAGTGTAGAGAACATTAGTAAGACGGAGAACGGTTATCTTGTCGAGACGTCGAAAGGAACATTTGAGACAAAAGCGGTTGTGAATGCTGCTGGTGTCTATGCTGATGAAATTCATAATATGGTATCCGAAGATAAGCTGAAAATCGTGGCAAGACGAGGGGATTACTGCCTGTTAGATAAGACGGCGGGAAATCATGTAAGCAGGACAATTTTTCCATTGCCAAATGAATTGGGAAAGGGAGTATTGGTATCTCCGACAGTACATGGTAATCTGATTGTAGGACCGACAGCTATGGATGTAGAAGACAAAGAAGCAAACAATGTGAGACAGGAAGGAATTGATTTCCTGATGGAAAAAGCAGGAGAATCTGTTGCAAATCTTCCGATGCGCCAGGTGATCACTTCTTTTGCAGGATTGAGAGCTCGCGAGAGTAAAGGAGACTTTACAATCGGAGAGGCAAGGGATGCGAAAAACTTCTTTGATGCAGCAGGAATTGAATCACCGGGACTTACAAGTGCTCCTGCAATTGGAGTGATGGTTGCAACTATGGTGAAAGATGCACTGCAGCTTCCGGTAAATGAAAAATTCGTGGCACAGAGAAAAGGTGTCTTGAATCCGCAGACACTTTCGAAGGAAGAACGGGCGGCATTGATTAAAGAAAATCCAACATACGGAAACATTATCTGCAGATGTGAAACGGTGACAGAAGGAGAAATTATTGACGCAATTCAGCGTCCTTTGGGAGCACGTTCATTAGATGGTGTGAAACGTCGGACAAGAGCAGGAATGGGACGTTGCCAGTCGGGCTTTTGCTCACCGAAAACGATGGAAATTCTTTCGCGCGAACTTGGAATTGATATGGCGGAAGTGACAAAATCAGGCGGCGAATCAAAAATTATCGTAGGAATCAATAAAGATCATCTGTAGAAAGAGGAGGCATATACATGAAATCATATGATATTGTGATTGTAGGAGGAGGACCGGCAGGACTTGCTGCTGCGGCTTCTGCAAAGGAACACGGAATTGACAGCATCTTAATTTTAGAAAGAGACAAGGAACTTGGTGGTATTTTAAATCAGTGTATTCATAACGGATTTGGACTTCATACATTTAAAGAAGAGTTAACAGGACCTGAGTATGCAGGAAGATTCATAGAAAAAGTGGAAGAACTTGGAATTACATATGAACTTAATACGATGGTGATGGATATTTCAAAAGATAAGGTTGTCACAGCGATGAACCGAGAGGAAGGGCTGTTTGAGATTCAGGCAAAAGCAATTATTTTGGCAATGGGATGCCGCGAACGTCCTCGAGGTGCGCTAAATATTCCGGGGTATCGTCCGGCTGGAATTTTTTCTGCAGGAACGGCGCAAAGACTAGTTAATATGGAAGGATATTTGCCGGGAAGAGAAGTTGTGATATTGGGCTCCGGCGATATTGGACTTATTATGGCAAGAAGAATGACGCTGGAAGGGGCTCATGTGAAAGTGGTTGCAGAGTTAATGCCATATTCCGGCGGGCTGAAAAGAAATATTGTGCAATGTCTGGATGATTATGGAATTCCTTTGAAATTAAGCCATACGGTTATTGATATTGACGGAAAAGAGAGAGTCAAAGGTGTCACACTTGCTCAGGTAGATGAAAAAGGCAAACCGATCAAAGGGACAGAAGAATATATTCCATGTGATACATTGTTGCTGTCAGTTGGACTTATCCCGGAAAATGAACTTTCAAGAGGACTTGATATCGATATGGAACGAGTGACTTCCGGACCGGTAGTAAACGAGAGCCTTGAGACAAGTATGGAAGGTGTTTTTGCATGCGGAAATGTACTTCATGTACATGATCTTGTCGACTTCGTGTCAGAAGAGGCTGCTATGGCAGGGAAAAACGCAGTGAAATACATCAAGGGCGAGCTGGCAGCCGCTGACAAGAAAATTGATCTTGTACCGGAAGATGGTGTTCGATATACAGTTCCGAAATATATCCGTCCGGAAAATATGGATGAGAAACTGACGGTTCGTTTTCGTGTCGGAGGCGTGTTCAAAAATTGTTATATCAGTACATATTTTGATGGGGAACGTATTATGAGAAGAAAACGTCCGGTTGTAGCGCCTGGTGAAATGGAAGAGATCAAACTTACAAAAGAGCAGTTGAGCCAATATCCGGATCTGAAGAAAATAACCATAAAGGTTGAAAAGGAGTAGTGATAAGGATGGAAAAAAGAGAATTGATTTGTATCGGATGTCCTTTGGGATGTATGATTTCGGTGGAATTGGAAGGAAAAGAGGTAAAAAATGTGACAGGAAATACTTGCCCAAGAGGAAAGGTGTATGCGGAGAAAGAAGTAACGAATCCTATGCGGATTGTGACAAGCAGTGTGCGGGTAAGCGGAGGGGATAAAGTGTCGGTCTCCGTAAAAACAAAAAGCGATATTCCAAAGGGGAAAATTTTTGATGTGGTGCGGGACTTGAAAGATGTTGTGGCGAAAGCACCGATAAAAATCGGAGACATATTAGTGAAAGATGTAGCTGAAACAGGGGTAGACATTGTTGCAACTGCAAATGTGAATCAGAAATAGAAATAAAGTCAGGGACGGAGTTTTTGCTTCGTCCCTGATTACGTCTTGAATAAAAAATATAAGTCGTGTATAATGAATTCGCATATTGATAGTAAGATACCGGAGGCAAATTGTGAATAATAAAAACGCAAATGAATTGTTAAATAAAATAGATAAAAATTATGAACAGATGAGTAAAGGACAAAAACTGCTGGCAGATTATATTTTGAAAAATTATGACAAAGCAGTATTTCTTACCGCAGCAAAACTTGGGAAAGTGGTGGGGGTCAGTGAGTCTACTGTTGTCAGATTTGCAACGCAGTTGGGGTATCAAGGGTATCCGGGATTTCAGAAAGCACTAGAAGAGCTTGTGCGGAATAAATTAAATTCGATTCAGCGCATGGAAGTGACGTATGGTCGGATCAGTCAGTCGGAAATTTTGGCATCGGTTCTTCAGTCGGATATTGAAAAAATCAAGCTTACACTTGCCAATATGGATCAGAATGCATTTGAGCTTGCCGTGGACACTATTTTGAATGCAAAACGTATATATGTGGTGGGAATTCGAAGTTGTGCACCGCTGGCTAATTTTCTGAGTTTTTATCTGAATTTGATTTTCGATAATGTGACATCGGTTCACACAAACAGCTCAAGCGAGATTTTTGAACAGCTTATACGGATCGGGGCGGAGGATGTGATTATCGGCATCAGTTTTCCGCGATATTCAATGCGTACGTTGAAGGCGCTGGAATTTGCGAGCAACCGGAAAGCAAAGGTGATCACACTGACAGACAGTGTACATTCTCCAATGACATTATATTCATCCTGCAATCTGATTGCGAGAAGCGATATGGCATCTATTGTAGATTCGCTGGTTGCTCCGTTAAGTGTTGTGAACGCACTTGTGGTGGCATTATGCATGAAAAAACAGAAAGACGTCATTGCCACCCTTGAGACACTGGAACAAATCTGGGATGAATATCAGGTATACAGCAGCGATGAATTGAATCAGGTAGACGATTCGGTGTCGCTTAATTTTAAAGAAAATGAGGAAACGTAGATGAGTAAAGTACTTGTGATAGGAGGCGGTGCGGCAGGAATGTTTGCCGCAATTTTTGCCGCTTATAATGGAAATGAAGTTCATATTTTTGAAAAGAACGAAAAACTTGGAAAGAAGCTGTTTATCACAGGAAAAGGGCGCTGTAATATTACAAATGCAAGTGATATGGATACTTTGTTTGCCTCTGTGGTGACAAACCCTAAATTTTTATACAGTAGTTTTTACGGTTATGACAATCAGAATGTGATTGAATTTTTTGAAAGAATCGGTGTGAGAACAAAGGTTGAGCGTGGGAATAGAGTGTTTCCGGTGTCAGATCACTCGTCGGATGTCATCGGCGCATTGACAAAAGAATTACATCAGCTTGGCGTTTCGATTCATCTGCATACAGAAGTGAAAAGGGTTGTCGGCGAGGGCCGATTTGAATACTTGGAAACGAAGGATGGGAAAAAGATTACGGGAGACGCATGTATTGTTGCGACAGGTGGATTTTCTTATCAGACGACCGGATCGACGGGAGACGGATATCGTTTTGCAGAAGAAACAGGACATCAAGTTACTGATATTATGCCGGCGCTTGTCCCGTTGGAGCTTAAAGAAACCTACGTAAAAGAACTTCAGGGGTTGTCGCTTCGGAATGTGACTGCAGCGATATATGATGGAAAGAAAAAGTTGTATGAAGATTTTGGTGAGATGCTGTTTACGCATTATGGAGTGAGCGGACCTTTGATGCTCAGCGCGAGCAGTTATATCGGAAAACAGTTGAAAAGAAGTGAACTGAAATTGGTTATTGATTTGAAGCCGGCATTGTCTTTTGAACAGCTGGACCAAAGAGTGCTCAGAGACTTTGAAGAGAATAAGAATAAGCAGTTTAAAAATGCTGTTACCAAGCTGTTTCCGGGAAAACTGCTCCCGGTGATGCTTAAGTTAAGCGGTATTGATGTTGAAAAAAAGGTGAATCTGATCTCGAAAGAAGAGCGTCACCAATTTGTGCATTTGATGAAAAATTTTACGTGGACTATCACAAGGCTGAGAGATTTCAACGAAGCGATCATCACAAAGGGCGGAGTGAAGGTGAAAGAGATCAATCCTTCTACAATGGAGTCAAAACTGGTGAGCGGACTTTATTTTGTGGGGGAAGTATTGGATCTGGATGCGCTGACAGGTGGATTTAATTTACAGATTGCATGGTCGACAGCGTATGCAGCGGGAAGCAGCATTTTTTAAAACAGGAGGAGAAAGAATGGGATATAATATAGCAATTGACGGACCAGCTGGTGCGGGAAAAAGTACAATAGCAAAAAGAGTGGCGAAAGAGTTGGGATATGTATATGTAGATACCGGGGCAATGTACCGGGCGCTTGCAATCTATTTTCTCAATCAGGGGCTTGGCACAGATGACACAGAAAAGATTGCGGAAGCATGCAAGCATGCGGAAGTGACTCTGCAGTATGAGAACGGCGTACAGCAGGTGTATTTGAATGGTGAGAATGTGACTGGTTTTCTGCGGGAAGAAGCTGTCGGAAATATGGCTTCCGTCACATCGGCAATTCCGGAAGTACGGGCACAACTTTTAGAATTACAAAGAGAGATGGCAAGAACAAAAGATGTTGTCATGGACGGAAGGGATATCGGTACAAATGTGCTGCCGAATGCAGAGGTCAAAGTATACTTGACTGCAAGCGTGCAGACAAGGGCGAACAGAAGATATCTGGAGCTGTCAGACAAAGGACAGGAGTGTAGCCTTGAAGATATTGCTCGTGATATCGAAGAACGAGATACAAGAGATATGAACCGCGAAACTGCTCCATTGAGACAGGCGGAAGATGCTGTGTTGATCGACAGTTCCGATATGAGTATTGATGAAGTGGTAGAAGCAATCAAAAATCTTTGCAAATAGAGGTGTTTATGACAAGGCAAGACGGAAAGAGGATGCTGCTTTTTATCCTGCTCATTTTCTGGATGGGACTGATTTTCTTTTTTTCAGCGAAACCAGCGGTACAGTCTGCAAAGATGAGCACCTCGGTAGGAAAAATGATCGGGAGAGTGGTGGTACCGGAATTTGAAGAGTGGAGCGACACGAAACAAGATGCATTTGCAAAGAAGATCGATTTTGCAGTGAGAAAAAGTGCCCATGCATGTGAATATGCAGCGCTTAGTGTATTGTTTTTTGTGAACTATAAAAAGAAGAGCAGAAAGATAAAACAGATAGTGGGAATGAGTGCGCTAAGTACTGCTCTGTATGCAGTGACAGATGAGATTCATCAGTTATTTGTGCCGGGAAGGAGCGGGCAGATTACAGATGTGATCTTAGACAGCTGCGGTGGATTGATCGGAGCGGTTCTGTCGGCAATCATATTATACCTGATAAGAAAGAGGAAAAAAGATGGAAGTTAGACTTGCAAAAACAGCAGGATTTTGTTTTGGGGTAAAAAGAGCTGTGGAGACGGTGTATGAACAGGCTCAAAAACGAAGCGATGTGAAGATATATACTTATGGTCCGATCATCCACAATGAAGAGGTCGTCAAAGATATGCGAAGCAAGGGTGTTGAGGTGATTTATACACAGGAGGAACTGATGCAGCTGCAAAGTGGTGTGGTGATCATTCGCTCTCATGGTGTCGCGAAAGAAATTTATAAAATTTTAGAGGAACGGGGGCTGAGCTGTGTAGATGCAACCTGTCCGTTTGTAAAAAAGATTCACCGTATTGTTGAAAAAGAGAGTATGGAAGGAAAGCATATTGTAATCATAGGTGATGAGTCACATCCGGAGGTGCAGGGAATCAAAGGATGGGCAGAAAATGACGTCACAGTGATTAAAACAGTGGAAGATGCACAAAAATTTCATGTTTCCTCTGATGTAAAAGTGTGTGTTGTATCTCAGACGACATTTAATTACAATAAATTCAAATATTTAGTTGAAATTATTTCTAAAAAGAGTTATGATATAAGTGTTTTAAATACAATTTGCAGTGCAACGAAGGAAAGGCAGGAAGAAGCTGATCAGATTGCAAGAAAAGTGGATGCTATGATCGTAATTGGAGATAAACATAGTTCCAACACGCAAAAGCTATTTGAAATATGTGATAAAGCATGTAACAATACGTACTATATACAGACACTTGACGATTTGAATATGAATCAATTAAAGTCGGTAAAAACGGTAGGTATTACAGCTGGGGCATCAACGCCCAAGAATATAATTGAGGAGGTTCAAAATAATGTCAGAATTAACTTTTGAACAAATGTTAGAAGAGTCTTTTAAAACAATACGTAATGGAGAGGTTGTAGATGGAACTGTCATTGATGTGAAACCAGATGAGATCATCTTGAATATAGGCTACAAAGCAGACGGTATCATTACTCGCAGTGAGTATACAAACGAACCAAATGTTGATTTGACTACAATTGTATCTGTAGGTGATACAATGACAGCAAAAGTATTGAAAGTAAATGACGGCGAAGGACAAGTGTTGTTAACATATAAGAGATTAGCAGCAGAAAAAGGAAATGAAAGATTAAAAGAAGCTTTTGAGAACAAGGAAGTATTGAAAGCGACAGTAGCTCAGATTCTTGGAGGAGGATTAAGTGTTGTTGTTGATGAAGCAAGAGTATTTATCCCTGCAAGTTTAGTGTCTGACACTTACGAAAAAGATCTTAGCAAATATCAAGGTCAGGAGATTGAATTTGTTATCAGCGAATTCAATCCAAGAAGAAACCGTGTGATCGGTGACAGAAGACAACTTTTAGTAGCTGAAAAAGCAGAATTACAGAAAGAATTATTTGCAAAATTAAAAGTCGGAGATGTTGTGGAAGGTACAGTGAAGAATGTTACAGATTTTGGTGCATTCATCGACCTTGGCGGAGTAGATGGATTACTTCACATTTCTGAAATGTCATGGGGAAGAGTAGAGAACCCGAAAAAAGTATTCCAGGTTGGAGATACTGTAAAAGTTCTTGTGAAAGATATTAACGATACAAAAGTTGCATTGAGCTTAAAATTCCCAGAGACAAATCCATGGGCAAATGCTGCCACAGATTTTGCAGTAGGAAAAGAAGTGACAGGAAAAGTTGCAAGAATGACAGATTTCGGTGCATTTGTAGAATTGGCTCCAGGTGTAGATGCATTATTACATGTATCTCAGATTTCGAGAGCACATGTTGAAAAACCTTCAGATGCATTGTCAGTAGGTCAGGAAATTACAGCAAAAGTAGTTGATTTGAACGAAGCAGAGAAAAAGATCAGCTTGAGCATGAAAGCACTTGAGCCTGAGACAGTTGAAGCAGAAGAAGAGACAGCAGAATAAGGATATCAGTAAATGAATAATGTATAAATAGAGACTACTTGTAGTCTCTATTTATTTGCATGTGTTTATGTGAAAAAAATGTCAAAAAATGAAAGGAAGGAATGTGCGAATGGGATTACTAACATTCAAAGGCGGTATCCATCCGAATGATGGGAAAAGTCTTGCAAAAGACAAGGCGATTGTTACAGTGATGCCGAAGGGAGATTTGATTTATCCGCTTTCCCAGCATATTGGTGCACCGGCAAGTCCGATTGTGTCAGTAGGAGACCATGTGCTGAAGGGACAAAAAATTGCGGAAGCAGGGGGCTTTGTTTCTGCTCCGATACATGCTTCGGTATCGGGAACAGTGAAAGCAATTGAGCCACATTTTAATCCAACAGGTTCAAAAGTGAACTGTATTGTTGTAGAAAATGACGGAGAGTATCAAGAAGTAGAATATACTCCGTCGAAACCACTTGATGAGCTTACAAAAGAAGAAATTTTAAATTTGATCGGCGAAGCCGGAATTGTTGGTATGGGTGGTGCAGGTTTCCCGACAAAAGTAAAACTTTCTCCAAAAGAACCTGAAAAAATTGAATATGTGATAGCAAACTGTGCCGAGTGTGAGCCGTATATCACTGCAGATTATCGAAGAATGCTTGAGAATCCGGAAGAACTTGTCAGTGGAATGAAGGTAGTATTAAAGCTGTTTGACAATGCAAAAGGAATCTTTGGAGTGGAAGATAATAAACCAGATTGTATTGCAAAATTAAAGGAACTTACAAAAGATGAGCCTCGTATGGAAGTCCTTGCGCTGAAAACAAAGTATCCACAAGGTGCAGAACGTCAGCTTATTTTTGCAACAACAGGAAGAGCCATTAATTCCAGTATGCTTCCGGCAGACGCAGGATGTGTAGTAGACAATGTTGAGACATTGATTGGAATTCACTATGCAGTGATAGATGAAAGACCGGTTATGGAACGTATCGTAACGGTCAGCGGAGATGGCGTTAAAGCTCCTGGCAACTTTAAAGTGCTGTTTGGAACAAATCAAAGAGAACTTGTAGAGGCTGCGGGAGGATTTTTGGGTGAGCCGGAAAAAGTGATTTCGGGGGGACCAATGATGGGATTTGCCATGTTTACGCTGGATACTCCGATCACCAAGACTTCATCCTCTATTCTTTGTCTGACAAAAGATGAAGTTGCTGCAAATGAGCCGAGCGCATGTATTAATTGCGGACGTTGTGTAGAAGTCTGCCCGAGCCGTATTATACCGTCAAGACTGGCTGATTTTGCAGAACATCATAATGAAGAGGCATTTACGAAATGGGAAGGACTTGAATGTGTAGAATGTGGTTCATGTAGTTATGTCTGTCCGGCAAAGCGTCAGTTGAAGCAGGCAATTGGTTCCATGAGAAAAATTGCACTCGCAAACAGAAGAAAAAAATAAGAAAAATAAAGGAAGAGGTGAACTAAGGTGAGTGAACAGTTTAATATATCGTCTTCACCACATATACGTTCCAAGGTTACTACGAGCAATATTATGATGTTGGTAACAATTGCCTTGTTGCCGACAACTATATTCGGTGTATATAACTTTGGATTATCAGCGCTAGGTGTAGTGTTAATAACAACAGGAACAGCGGTGCTGACAGAATATCTTTATCAAAAATTAATGCATAAAAAGGTGACTATCCAGGATTTTAGTGCGGTAGTGACAGGACTTCTGCTGGCACTGAACTTGCCGCCGACAGCACCTTGGTGGATGTGCGTACTCGGAAGCGTGTTTGCTATTTTAGTTGTAAAGCAACTGTTTGGCGGATTGGGACAGAATTTTATGAACCCGGCGCTTGGCGCGAGATGCTTCCTGCTGATTTCGTTTACAGGAAGAATGACAACATTTGTATATGACGGTGTATCCGGTGCGACTCCGCTTGCACAGTTAAAAGCAGGCGAAAGTGTAAACACATTTGATATGCTGATTGGAAATACTGCAGGTACGATTGGTGAGACATCTGTAATTGCGATTATGATCGGGGCTATTTTCCTTCTTTTAATGGGGGTGATTGACCTTAGAATTCCAGGTACATATATTGTGACATTTGTTATTTTTATTATCTTGTTTGGCGGACATGGACTAGACCCACAGTATATCACGGCACATCTTTGCGGTGGAGGTCTGATGCTTGGAGCCTGGTTCATGGCAACGGATTATGTGACGTCGCCGATTACAAAAAAGGGACAGATTGTATATGGTGTCTGTCTTGGATTGCTAACTGGTTTGTTCCGTTTATTTGGCGGTTCGGCAGAAGGTGTGTCTTATGCGATCATCTTTAGTAACCTTTTAGTACCATTGATCGAGAAGGTTACTCTTCCAAAACCGTTTGGTAAAGGAGGAGAAAAATAATGAATAAAATTATTAAAAACACATTGATTCTTACTGCGATAACGTTGATTTCCGGTTTGTTGCTGGGAATGGTCTATGAGATTACAAAAGATCCAATCGCGGCATCTCAGGAGAAAGCAAGACAAGAAGCGTACAAAGCAGTTTTAAAAGAAGCGGATAGCTTTGCAGACTACGCTGATTTTGATGAGAAAGAAGCGGCAAAAGCAGTGAAAGATATTTCAGGATGTACGGTAAATGGAGTTGCAGAAGCAAAAGATAAGTCGGGTGAGACAATCGGCTATGTCGTGACGACGACATCCAGTGAAGGATATGGTGGAGATATTCAGATTTCGGTCGGAATCGGAAATGACGGAGTTGTGGAAGGCGTGGAAATTTTAAGTATCAGCGAGACAGCGGGACTTGGAATGAAAGCGACTGAGGCGAAATTCCGTGATCAGTATGTCGGAAAAACTGTGGAAGCTTTCACAGTTACAAAAACAGGTGCAAGCTCAGACGAAGAAATCGATGCGCTCAGCGGAGCTACAATCACTTCAAATGCGGTGACAAACGCAGTAAATGCAGGACTTGCATATTTTAATCATGTAATAGGAGGTAGTGCAAATGAATAAATGTGTGGAAAGACTTTACAATGGTCTGGTAAAAGAAAATCCTACCTTCGTTTTGATGTTGGGAATGTGTCCTACATTGGCTGTTACAACATCTGCAATCAATGGTGTGGGAATGGGTCTGACGACAACGGTCGTTTTGGTGATGTCAAATATGCTCATTTCTATGCTTCGTAAAATTATTCCGGATTCGGTTAGAATGCCGGCATTTATCGTTGTCGTTGCATCTTTTGTTACAATTGTACAGTTTCTTTTGGAAGGGTTCATTCCGAGTCTTTATGACTCACTTGGACTTTATATTCCATTGATTGTCGTAAACTGTATCATCTTAGGACGTGCAGAAAGCTATGCCTCTAAGAATCCGGTTCTTCCATCTATCTTTGATGGAATCGGTATGGGACTTGGATTTACGATTGGACTGACGAGTATCGGAATTGTCCGTGAAGTAATCGGGGCAGGACAGATTTTTGGGAAACAGATTATGCCGTCTTCCTATGAACCTGTGACTATTTTTATTTTGGCTCCTGGGGCATTTTTTGTTCTGGCAGGGCTTGTTGCAATTCAAAATAAAGTGAAGAGAAATGCAGCAAACAAAGGAAAAGAAACAGTGAAAACCGGATGTGGTGAAGGCTGTGCTTCATGTGGAAACAGTTCATGTGGAGGCAGAATATTTCCAACAGGAAATGAAGAATAGGAGGAGTACAGGAAATGAAAGAATTACTTATTATAGCAATTGGTTCCGCATTTGTGAATAATGTTGTACTTAGCCAATTCTTAGGAATCTGCCCATTCCTTGGTGTATCGAAGAAAGTAGAGACAGCAAGTGGTATGGGGGGCGCGGTTATTTTCGTTATTACGATCGCATCATTTTTTACAAGCTTGATTTATAAATTTATTTTAGTGCCAACACATTTTGAATATTTACAGACCATTGTATTTATTCTTGTAATTGCAGCTTTGGTACAGTTTGTGGAGATGTTCTTGAAAAAATCAATGCCTTCTCTTTACAAAGCGCTTGGTGTATATCTTCCGCTGATCACGACAAACTGTGCAGTGCTTGGTGTTGCCCTGACCAACGTTCAAAAATCTTACAGTATTTTGGAAGGTGTTGTGAATGGATTTGCAATTGCTGTTGGGTTTACGGTATCTATTGTAATTATGGCAGGTATTCGTGAAAAAACGGAAAACAATGATGTTTCCCCATCATTTCAGGGGACGCCGATTGTTCTTGTTACAGCAGGACTGATGGCGATTGCGTTTTTCGGATTTTCAGGACTGATTTAAGGAGGACGAAAAGATGAGTGTAACAGGGATTATAATAGCTGCAGTCATTGTGGGCGGTACTGGCTTGTTCATCGGCGCCTTCTTAGGAATTGCAGGCAAAAAATTTGCAGTTGAGGTAGATGAAAGAGAAGAGGCAATCACAGGCGTACTTCCTGGAAACAACTGTGGTGGATGTGGATATGCAGGCTGTTCAGGACTTGCCGCTGCAATCGTTGCAGGGGAAGCAGAAATTGGAGGATGTCCGGTCGGCGGTGCTCCGGTTGCGGCAAAGATTGGTGAAATTATGGGACAGGAAGCAGGAGAACAGGTACGTATGACTGCATTTGTAAAATGTGCAGGTACTTGTGATAAGGCAAATCAGGATTATGAATATTATGGAATTGAAGATTGTAAAATGATGGATTTCATACAAAATGGAGGTCCGAAGTCTTGTAATTATGGCTGCCTTGGGTTTGGAAGCTGTGTAAAGGCATGTCCATTTGATGCGATTCACATTGTTGACGGCGTTGCGGTCGTAGATAAAGACGCTTGTAAGGCATGTGGAAAATGTGTTGCAGCCTGTCCGAAACATTTGGTTGAGTTAGTACCATATGAACAGAAGCATTTAGTGCAGTGCAGCTCGAAGGACAAAGGAAAAGATGTACTGTCTGTCTGTAAAGTTGGTTGTATCGGATGTAAAATGTGTCAGAAAGTTTGTCCGTCTGATGCTATTGTTGTGGAAGATAATATCGCACATATTGACCCTGAAAAATGTACGAACTGCGGTCTGTGTGCAGAAAAATGTCCAAAGAAAATCATTATGTAAATATCAAGGTTCAGCTTACGGCTGAACCTTTTTGAGAGGAAGAGAAATGAAACGTTCTGTGAAAACAATTTTGAAAGAGGCAGCTGCTTTGCTTTGGCAGGATATTAAAAATATGAGAATTGCGATTTTGCTCATTGCAGTTTATTTGGGATTGAATCGCATAGTATTTCCGGTCAGTTGTATCTGGGTAGCAATTACTGGATTTCCCTGCCCGGGTTGTGGACTTACGAGGGCAGGAATAGCACTTTTAAGAGGTGAGTTTAAGGAAGCGTTTCAGATTCACCCTTTTATCTATGTAATTGCAGCATTACTGGTTCTTTTTTGTGTTTATCGATATATCCTGAAGCGGAGTCAAAAGGTGTTTGTAAAGTATGTGCTTGTAGTTGTCATTGCAATGCTTTGCTTTTATGTGTACCGTATGATATTTTTGTTTCCGGGAGAGCCGCCGATGTCATATTACCGAAATAATTTGTTGAGTACTTTTTTCGATAAAGTATTAAAATAAATTGTGAGCGCAGCGAAAATATGGTATGATATCAATGTATAAATCTGATAAGGAGGCACACTATGGAAAATAACTATGAAAATGCACCACAGGAAGAAACACAGTCAACACAGCCGGCTCCTCAGAACGAGGAAAGTACAAATTCAGAGTATTCAAACTCGAACGAAAACATGAATCAAAATTATCAGTATTCATATGGAAATAACGAATACCAGCCAAATGGATACGATAATCAGAATGGATCGAATCAGTATAATCAACCGGACAAAAGCGTAATGTCAATGGGAGATTGGCTGATTACATTGTTAGCTCTTTTAATTCCTTGTGCTGGAATTATTTTATATTTTGTATGGGCGTTTGGAAAAAACGAGAATGAAAACCGTAAAAACTATTGTAGAGCATACTTGATTTATTGGGCAATTACTACTGTGCTTGGTATCATTGTATTCATTTTCTTTGGAGCAATGATATTCAATATGATCAGTGGAAGCGGATATTACGGATATTATTAAAATGTGGACAGGACTATTTTCGGTAGTCCTGTTTTTTCGCAAAAGAAAGTATGAAATCGAACGTGTGGTTGCATAAAAGAATGTGATATGCTAAAATAGACGGAAAGAAAGGAACAAAAACAATGAAGATAAAGAAAAGTGATATTGTATTGATTCTGGTTGTTGTGTGTGTGGCGGCTTCCTGCTTGCTTTTATATATGAGATTCGGAAGAGAGAGCGTTGGAAAAGTGGTAGTGACTGTTGATGGAAAAGTGAAAGGGACTTACAGTCTGTCGGATAACACGGAAGTGCAAATTAACGATACGAATACATTTGTCATTGAGAACCGAGAAGTAAAGATGAAGGAAGCTAATTGTCCGGATCAGATTTGCGTACATCATAAAGCAATTTCGAAAAACAAAGAGACGATTGTTTGTCTGCCAAATAAGGTGGTGATTGAGATTACTACAGGAACAGGAGAAGAGGCAGAGATGGATTCGGTTGCAAATTAGGAGGCACGTTTTGAAATCAAAGGCAGCATATTTCGGAGTATTTATCGCACTTGCATTGATTTTCAGCTATGTGGAGACACTGATACCGATTCAAGTCGGAATACCTGGGGTGAAGCTTGGTCTGGCGAATCTTGTGGTTGTAGTCGTTTTATATAAGATGGGAGTCAAAGAGGCTTATACTTTGGCAGTTGTGCGGGTGATTTTATCAGGTTTTTTATTTGGTAATTTATTTAGCATTGTGTATAGTTTGGCCGGCGGACTTCTCAGTCTGACGGTGATGGTCGCTTTAAAAAGGACAAAAGCGTTCAGTTTGCTTGGAATCAGTGCGATGGGAGGCGTTTTTCACAATGTTGGCCAGTTAATCATGGCTGCTCTTGTATTGGAGAGTTTGAGCATTGGATATTATCTTCCGGTTTTACTTATATCGGGGCTTGTGACAGGAATTTTGATTGGTATCATCTCTGGTGAGATGTTAAAAAGATTGAACAGAATAGAAATGTAATGGAGGAAATATGATTTCGTATATAAGAGGAGAACTTTCTGCAATTGAAGAAGATAAGATTATTGTAGATGTGAATGGAATAGGATATGGAATTTTTATGCCGGGGCAATCTATGGGAATGCTCCCGCCGATTGGCGAGGAAGTGAAGATTCACACCTATTTGAATGTACGTGAAGATGCGATGCAATTATTTGGATTTTTGACGAGAGACGATTTAAAGATTTTTAAACTGGTGATCGGTGTAAGTGGTATCGGTCCGAAAGGCGGATTGAGCATTCTGTCTCAGCTGAGTCCGGATGATTTGAGATTTGCCGTGCTGGCGAATGACGCGAAAGCGATCTCGGCGGCGCCGGGAATCGGAAAGAAAACGGCGGAAAAACTTATTATTGAATTGAAAGATAAACTGAGTGTGGAAGACATCTTGGAAAAAAATTCGGAGACAGTTGAATATGCAGGTGTGGCAGATACTGCGAATGAAGTACAGGCAGAGGCAGTTCAAGCACTGACTGCCCTTGGATATGGAAGTACAGAGTCTATGAAAGCTGTGAAAAAAGTGACAGTCACAGAGGAGACTACTGTGGAAGATGTACTGAAACAAGCGCTGAAGTACATGATGTTTTAACAAAGGCGGAGAATGAAAATGGGAAAGAGAATTATTACAACAGAAAATCTGGAAGAAGATGTAAAGATAGAAAATCATCTTCGCCCACAGCTGTTATCTGATTATATTGGTCAGGAGAAGGCCAAGCAAACATTAAAAATTTATATTGAGGCGGCAAAATCCAGAAAAGAATCTTTGGATCATGTTCTTTTTTATGGACCTCCGGGGCTTGGAAAGACTACATTGGCGGGAATTATTGCAAATGAGATGAATGTGAATTTAAAAGTCACCTCGGGACCGGCGATTGAAAAGCCGGGGGAGATTGCAGCTATTTTAAACAATCTTCAGGAAGGAGATGTCCTTTTTGTAGATGAGATACATCGTTTGAACAGACAGGTGGAGGAAGTGCTTTATCCTGCGATGGAAGACTATGCGATTGATATTATGATCGGTAAGGGAGCAAGCGCACGTTCCATCCGTTTGGATCTTCCGAAGTTTACCTTGGTGGGAGCGACAACAAGAGCCGGTATGCTCACAGCGCCGCTGCGAGATAGGTTTGGTGTGGTCAATCGTCTGGAATTTTATACAGAAAAGGAACTGCAGACGATTATTATGCGTTCAGCAGATGTTTTAGGCGTTGAGATTGAACCGAATGGTGCGCTGGAGATGGCGAAAAGATCTAGAGGAACACCACGTCTTGCCAATCGACTTTTAAAGCGAGTGCGGGATTTTGCACAGGTGAAGTATGATGGCGTCATTACGGAAGAGGTGGCGATGTATGCACTGGATTTACTGGAGGTGGACAGATATGGGCTTGACCACATTGACCGGAATATTCTTCTTACAATTATAGAAAAATTTCAGGGAGGCCCGGTGGGGCTTGACACACTGGCGGCATCTATTGGAGAAGATTCAGGGACAATAGAGGATGTTTATGAGCCATATTTACTGAAGAATGGATTTATCCAGCGGACACCGAAAGGAAGAGTTGTCACAGAATTCGCATACCATCATCTTGGAATTCATTATGAAAAAGAATAAAAGAGTTGTTTTTTTTCATAGATGGTTTATAATAGAAAGATAATTAGGAAAGTTTCAAGGAGGTTTCCATGACATCTTCAAAAAATTACACAGAAGTTATCATAGACGGAAAAGTTTTTACATTGAGTGGATTTGAGAGCGAAGAATATCTGCAGCAAGTATCTACATACTTAAATCATAAGATTTCAGAGTGTGCGAGCAGTGAAGGATATGGAAGACAGAGTGCAGAGACAAGGAATATTTTGTTGGCGCTGAATATCGCAGATGATTATTTTAAAGAAAAGAAGCAGAGCATTGCGCTTGAAAGTGATGTGGAAGAAAAAGATAAGGAAATGTATGATTTAAAGCATGAGCTGATTTCTACACAGATCAAGTTCGAGAATCTGGAGCGTGATCTTGAAAAAGAAAAGAATGAAAATCAACAGCTGCAGATGAAAATTGTGAAGTTGGAAGCAGAGATGAAGAATCATAAAAAATAGGCTGTCATGGGACAGCCTTTTTTAAGGGATAAGGAAATATATGAAAAGAAAAATTGAAATTTTATCGCCGGCAGGATCTTATGAAAGCATGAAAGCGGCAATTGCGGCAGGAGCAGATGCAGTCTATATTGGCGGCAGTCGATTTGGTGCAAGAGCATATGCTGACAACCTGACCGAAGAACAACTATTAGAAGCAATTGATTATGTGCATCTGCACGGAAGAAAGATTTATCTGACAGTAAATACTCTTTTGAAAGAGAAAGAATTAAGGGAGTCATTTTATGAATATTTGCGCCCATACTATGAGAGAGGGCTGGATGCGGTCATTGTACAGGATATCGGTGTTCTGCAATTTGTAAAGGAACATTTTCCGGATTTGCCGATTCATGCAAGTACACAGATGACGATCACGAATGCGCTCGGCGCCCGTTTTTTGGAAGAGCAGGGAGTAGAGCGAGTTGTGACAGCCAGAGAACTTCAGCTGGAAGAGATTAAAAATATCAGAGAAAAGACTGACGTCGAGATTGAGAGTTTTGTACACGGAGCACTTTGCTATTGCTATTCGGGTCAATGCTTATATAGCAGTATGCTTGGAGGGCGAAGTGGAAATCGCGGTCAGTGTGCACAGCCTTGCAGACTGCCGTATAAAGTAAATGGCAGCAAGGAAAGCTCATATGTGCTGAGTCTGAAGGATATTTGTACTTTGGAGTATATACCGGAGCTTGTGGAAGCGGGAATTGATTCGTTTAAAATCGAAGGACGCATGAAAAAGCCCGAATACGTTGCGCTTGTCACTGCAATGTATCGAAAGTATACAGATCAATATTTGGAACATGGGGAGAAAACGTTTTGTATAGATCCCAAAGACAGACAGATGCTCATGGATTTATACAACCGTGGAGGCTCTCATGGTGGCTATTATCATACAAGAAATGGACGCAAGATGCTGTCCTTGGACAGACCAAACCATGCGGGAGTGCCGGCACTGCAGGTAGTTTCACAGAGTGGGAAGACTGTGACGGCAAAAGCAATTACGGACATTCATGCAGGAGATGTTGTGGAGCTTCCGACACAGAATGAGAATTATACATTTTCTGATAGTACAAAGAAGGGGCAGACAATTACGTTTTATTCTCATAAACGCCAGAATATGAAAAAAGGGCAGATTTTGAATCGAACACGAAACGAAAGTCTGATAAACAAAATCCATGATACTATCATATCAAGAAAAGTAAAAGAAAAAATCAATGGAAAATTAATACTTTCTGTTGGAGAACCTGCTAAACTAGAAGTGGTCTATCAGGATTGTACAGTGGATTTGACTGGGGAGCCCGTACAGGAGGCTTTGAATCAGCCGATGCAAATAGAAAGAATTGAAAAGCAGATGCGAAAAACCGGGAACACGGAGTTTGAATTTGAACATTTGCAGATAAATCTTTTGGGGAATGTGTTCCTGCCGATGCAGAGTCTGAATGAACTTAGAAGGAAAGCATTAGATACATTGGAAGATCAGATTCTGCAAAAGACAAGAAGAAAAAGTTCTGATGCTCCAAAATATATGGAAAAATCAGTCGCTGCAGACACAAAATGCAATTGCTTTTATGTTTCTGTAGAAACGAGCGAACAGCTTTTGGAAGTTTTAAAAGAGTCTTCTGTGCAGAGAATTTATCTGGATTGTAATCTTGCGGAGCGCATATGGGAAAATCCGAATCTGAATGACATGATTCAAAGTGTGCATGAACGGGGAAAAACAATTTATCTTGGAATGCCACATATTTTCAGGACAGATGCAAACGTAAAGTATGAAGCTTGTTATGCCCATATTTTTGAAGCGGCTTGGGATGGTGTGCTGATACGAAATTATGAGAGTTATCAGTTTCTGAAGGCACATGGCTACCAAGGCAACATTGTCACAGACTATAATCTGTATCAATTCAATCGATATGCAAAGAAATTCTGGATGGAAGAAGAGGTGGAGGCAACAACAGCGCCACTGGAATTAAATTATAATGAATTAAGAGAAGTAGGGCTGGAAAGCAGTGAACTGGTCGTCTATGGACATGTGCCGATGATGGTGTCAGCACAATGTGTGACAAAGACGGTAGCAGGATGTCGAAAAGAAAAAGGAATACTTGTGATGAAGGACCGATACCAAAAAGAGTTTTTTGTGAAAAACAATTGTGATTATTGTTATAATATCATATATAATTCCTTGCCGGTCGTTCTGACAGATCAAAAACAAGAAATTGAGGACTTGATGCCAAAGGCTATGCGTCTCCAGTTTACAGTTGAAAAGAAAGAGAACGTAAGGAAAGTATTGGACTTATATCGAGCCGTCTTTTTGGAAAATCAGGCAGCAAGAGAACCAGATATGGAATTTACAAGAGGACATTTTAAGAGGGGAATAAAGTAGGTGAGAAATTGGCAAATATTATAGTAGAATGTGCGAAATACCTCATGATCATTTTGATTACGATGTATACATACGAATGCTTCACTGTCTTCGGATATGCGGACGGAGACAAAAAGCGGCGTATTTTGCGGAACCAGAATAAATTGATGTTTATGATACATTTTCTTGCGTTTGCAGGAATGTATTTGAAAATCGGAGAAATAAAGATTTTGATATTTTATGCGGTACAGGTAGTACTGCTTTTGGCAATCATACTGCTGTATACATGGATTTATCCAAAGGCTTCACGCCTTGTAGTCAATAATATGTGTATGCTTATGACAATCGGTTTTATCATGATCACAAGATTGTCTTATAATAAGGCGGTGAAGCAATGTGTTATTGCAGCGGGCGGTGTGGCAATCAGTCTGGCAGTTCCGGTGATCATCCGGAAAGTGAAACAACTCTCCGAGTGGAGATGGCTGTACTGTGGTGTGGGAATTGTTGCATTGGCTGCAGTTGTTGTTGTGGGAACTGAACAATTTGGAGCAAAGCTGGGATTTATGGTGGGAGGTGTTGGAGTCCAGCCTTCCGAATTTGTAAAGATATTGTTTGTGTTTTTTGTTGCATCCAGCTTTTATCACTCCAGAGCATTTAAAGATATTGTGATTACAACGGCATTAGCGGCTTTTCATGTGTTGATTCTGGTCGCATCTAAGGATTTGGGTGCGGCATTGATTATTTTTATTGTGTATCTTGTTATGCTGTATGTGGCCACAAGCCAGCCGTTATATGTATTTGCCGGCCTTGGCGCGGGAGCGGCAGCGTCTGTCGTGGCTTATTATTTGTTTAACCACGTTCGTGTCCGTGTGATCGTATGGCAAGATCCTTTCGCTTCTTATCAGAATGGTGGATATCAGGTGGCACAGTCTTTGTTTGCGATTGGAACAGGGAGTTGGTTTGGAACCGGATTGTTTCAGGGAAAGGCAGATGCGATTCCGGTAGCGGAGACGGATTTTATTTTCTCAGCAATTTGCGAAGAGATGGGACTGATTTTTGCGCTTTGCATCATATTAATTTTCCTAAGCTGTTATGTGATGTTTTTGAATATTGCAATGCAGCTTCATAACCGCTTTTATAAGCTGGTGGCACTGGGACTTGGAACTTGTTTCATTTTTCAGTCATTTCTGACTATTGGCGGTGTGACAAAATTTATTCCGTCAACAGGTGTGACACTTCCTCTGATCAGTTATGGAGGAAGTTCTGTATTGAGCACTTTGATTATGTTTGCAATTATTCAGGGATTGTATATTTTAAGAGAAGACGAGGAAGAAGATATTGAGAGAAGAAAAGAACAACAATTACGAGCACAGAAAAATCAGACAAGACGGCAGGAGACGACAGGAAGACGAAAGAGTCCGCAAGACACGCAAAGGACAACAATCAAGAGAAGAAGTACCGCCGGTGAAAAAAAGAACGAGCGCGAAAAAGATGCAGCAAGACGGCCGCAGAGAAGAGAAAAAACGAACAAAGAAAAAGAAATCAACAAACAAAGAATTCGCTAGGGTGACATATTTTTTTGTGACACTTTTTCTGGTAATGATGGGGTATCTTGTATATTTTAATGTTGTGCGAAGCAAAGAAATTATCAACAGTCCTTATAATGTGCGTATGGATTCCCTTTCTGACCGAGTTGTAAGAGGAAGTATTTTAGATAAAAACGGAGAGGTGCTGGCTGAGACAGTAGTTGCGGAGGATGGAACCGAGACAAGAAATTATCCTTATGGAGATGTGTATGCACATGTAGTAGGATATGATTCAAAAGGGAAGTCAGGACTGGAATCCGTGGAAAATTTTGATTTGCTGACATCAAATGCTTTTTTTGTAGAGAAGATTGTAAAAGAATTTAAAGAAGAAAAAAATATTGGCGACAATGTAGTTACAACGCTTGAGAGCAAACTTCAGCAAGCAGCCTATGATGCATTGGGAGACCATAAGGGGGCAGTTGTTGTCATGGAAGCAAGCACAGGAAAGATACTTGCCATGGTGTCCAAACCGACATTTGATCCAAATACCATTTCGGAAGACTGGGAATGGCTTACTACAGATGAAAACAGTTCGCTTCTGAATCGTGCGACACAGGGAGCGTATGCGCCGGGATCTACCTTTAAGTTAGTCACAACATTAGAGTATATGCGTGAATATTCGGATTTTGAAAATTATAGTTATTATTGTGAAAGTGAGATCACCCATGAAGGGACGACGATTCACTGTGCGGGAAACAGGGCGCATGGTGAGGAAAATTTAGCGGATTCGCTTGCCAACTCCTGTAACGCATCTTATTCTAATATTGGTCTGATGTTGGATAAAGAAGCGTACAGAAAAACGGCAGAAGAGTTGTTGTTTAATAAAAAGCTTCCGTCTGTACTGCCTTACAGCCAAAGCAAATTTCGTGTGGACAAAAACACAACAGACAGTGAAATTATGATGACAGCAATTGGTCAGGGAAAAACACAGATTAGTCCGTACCATATGACGCTTATTTCGGCTGCAATTGCAAATGGAGGGACATTGATGAAACCATATTTGGTTGATCATACCGAAAATTATACAGGAACGACAGTTAAGAAAAATGTTCCGGAGATATACGAAACGCTTATGACTTCGGAAGAAGCAGCAAAACTGAAAGAGTATATGGAAGGTGTTATCGATCATGGAACGGGGACGGCGCTTAGCGGAGAAAGCTATACGGTAGCCGGAAAAACAGGGACAGCAGAATACAGCAGTGATAAAGAAAAATCCCATTCGTGGTTTACAGGGTTTACCAATGTAGACAATCCAGAACTTGTAATCAGTGCGGTGGTAGAAAGTGCAGACAATTCCGGAATGAGTGCAGTATCGGTTGCAAAACAGGTTTTGAATGCGTATTACTATTAAATAATTGAGGGATCCATATGAAATATTATCATAATCTGTATTTAAGTGATGAATTAAAAGAAAAAAAAGAGGGAATCATATATAAGTTAGAGCATGATAAAATACAGTTAAATAAATATGTGATTGTTCTTGCAGAAAATGCGAATAATAATCTTGAGTTTTACGATACGGCATTGTTGCTGCAAAGGGGCTGGAAAAAGCGAAGGCTACTTGTGGTTGGCATTGCAGATGGTTTTGAAGAGGCACTGTACTTAGTGGAAAAGATTGCACAGGAAGTGTATGATGTGACAGGAGATATGAAAATACGCAAGTATTTGCTAGAACAGCAAAAAAAGTTTGAAGAGGGAAAAGTGTAGGTGCAGACATGTTCCAGATTATATTATGGATTTTGAAAATCATAGGAATTCTTCTGGCAGCAATACTGGGAATTGCAGTATTGCTCATTTGCATTGTGCTTTTTGTGCCTGTCCGGTATCGAATTGAGGCGGAAAGTGCAGGGACATTTGAAAGTATCGACGCGCATGCTCGGTTTTCGTGGCTTTTACATTTGTTTTCCGGATATTTTAAATATCAAAATGGCGAATTTTGCTGGCAGATTCGAATCGGCTGGAAAAAACTGAACCAGACAGAGCACATTGAAACGCTCCAAAATGAGACATACAGAGAAAAAGAGTCTGAGAAGGAACAAGAAAAAAGAGACGAAGAAGTGCCTCAGAAAGCAGAGCCGACAAACATTCCAACGAAAAAAGAACCGCAGGAAAAGAAAGTGAAAAGAAACCGCACAGCAAAGAAGTGTGGAGAAACGGCAGAAAGTGAGAAAAAGGAAAAACAATCTTTGCTTCAAAAGATAAAATATACATATCAGACAATGTGTGATAAGATAAAAGTGCTTTTGGAGAAAAAAGAAAAATTAACAGAGTTTCTTGCGGAGCCCATTCACAAAGCGGCATGGGGGCGTTTGAAAAAAGAATTGTTCAGAATTCTTCGGCTTTTAAGACCGAGGAAATTTACAGGCGCTGTGCGATTTGGATTGGAGGATCCCTACGATACGGGGAGGATACTGGCTGTGCTGAGTATGCTTTATCCGTTTTATGGAGAACATATAGATATCTATCCGGATTTCGAATATCGGATTTTAGAAGGGCACCTTCTGATTAAAGGGCGTATCCGAGGAATTTATGCAGTGATTGTTTTGTGGAATTTATTTTTTGATAAACAGGTCAGAACCACATATGAACATATAAAAACGTTTAAATTATAAAATATGCGAGGAGGAATACAAAATGGAGGATAACAAATTTAATGCAACAGTAGAAGCTTTATTTCGTGGGATGGACAGTGTTGTTTCGTCAAAGACTGTTGTCGGTGATGCAATTCACATTGGCGATACTATCATTTTACCATTGGTAGACGTTTCATTTGCGGTGGGAGCCGGTTCATTTCAGGGAGATAAAAAGGAAAAAGGCGCCGGTGGACTTGGCGGAAAGATGTCACCGTGTGCGGTGCTTGTGATTCAAGACGGAAAGACAAAACTTGTAAATATCAAAAATCAGGATACGATTACAAAAATTTTAGATATGGTTCCTGATGTGGTTGATCGGTTTTCTTCTAAAAAAGAGGAGAAAGTAACGGAAAAGGATGTTGCGGATATGTTGAACGACGCAGAATAATTTGGAAGAATGAGACATATAATAAAAAGAGGATACACTACATGGAGTAGAGCAATGAAAAAAGTAATTGGGTTTGCATTATTTTTTATTGCAGTTGGAATGCTGATTATGCTGATGCTGCCAAATGTCTTTGTTGGTCTTGTGTTGATTTTTATATGTCTCATAGTTGGATATAATTTATTTTGTGGATAATAATAGATGCACAAAAAAACGAGATGATTCTTCATCTCGTTTCATTCTGTGTAAAATTAAGCACGTTCAACTCTGCCAGATTTTAAACATGAAGTACATACATACATTTTCTTTGTATTTCCGCCTTCAGCTTTTACTCTTACTGATTTTACGTTTGATTTCCACATCTTTGGTGTTTTTCTATGAGAGTGACTTACGTTATTTCCGAAATGAGCACCCTTTTCACAAATAGCACATTTAGCCATGATTGCACCTCCTAACGATATTAATAGTCATACCAGACTCACAACACAAATTATTTTAGCAGAAAAAAGTTTAATTTGCAAGTACTTATTTAACAATTTGAAGAAAGGTTTTATAAGTTGTTGTAAAAACTGGCAAAACAGAGTATAATATAAACGTTAAGTATGCATAAAAAAGAAAATCCATAACAAAAATTGGAGGGAATAGATATGAAAGGATGTATGAGTACAGAATTAGGAATCATTACAATTGCACCGGAAGTCATTGCAAAATATGCGGGAACTGTAGCTGTGGAATGCTTTGGAATCGTTGGTATGGCGGCAGTAAGTGTAAAAGATGGTCTTGTAAAGCTTTTGAAAAAGGAAAGCCTGACACATGGAATTCAGGTGGAAATTTCAGAAGATAATAAGATTACTTTGAATTTCCATGTAATCGTATCCTATGGTGTGAGTATTTCAGCCGTTACCGATAATTTAATCAGCAACGTAAAATATAAAGTAGAAGAGTTCACCGGAATGACAGTGGATAAGATTAACATTTATATTGAAGGCGTAAGAGTAATCGATTAATTTAAGGAGGAAGTGATTGTGGCAACGAAGACAATAAATGTAGAGATGCTCGCAAAGATGTTTTTGGCAGGCGCCGGAAATATCGAGGCAAAAAAAGAATTTATAAATGAATTGAATGTTTTTCCGGTACCGGATGGGGATACAGGAACGAACATGTCGCTTACGATCATGGCAGCGGCAAAAGAAGTTTCGGCATTGGAAAAACTTAATATGAAGGATTTGGCAAAGGCGATTTCATCTGGGTCTTTAAGAGGAGCCAGAGGGAACTCAGGAGTAATTCTTTCACAGCTTTTCAGAGGATTTACAAAAGCAATCAAAGAAGTCAAAGAGATTGACTGTTTGATTCTTGCGAACGCACTTGATAAGGCAAAGGAGACTGCCTACAAAGCGGTTATGAAGCCGAAAGAGGGAACGATCCTGACTGTTGCACGTGGAATTGCAGATAAAGGCTGGGAACTTGCAGAAGAGACAGATGATTTGGAAGTGTTCATTCCAGAGATTATCAAGCATGCAGAACATGTGTTATCGAAGACTCCGGATATGCTTCCGGTATTAAAAGAAGCTGGGGTGGTTGATTCCGGCGGACAGGGACTTTTAGAAGTGTTAAAGGGTGCATATGACGCATTTTTAGGGAAAGAGATTGATTACAGTGCGATTGCTTCCAGCACAGGTGCTGCTGTGACAAAGGTCAGCGCAGAGGCGGCAACAGAGATCAAATTCGGTTACTGTACAGAATTCATCATTATGGCAGAGAGAGAATTTACAGAGGAAGATGAGAAAACGTTCAAGGCATATCTGGAGTCTATCGGTGATTCAATCGTATGTGTGGCAGATGATGAAATTGTAAAAGTACATGTACACACCAATGACCCTGGACTTGCAATTCAAAAGGCACTGACATATGGGCAGCTTTCTCGTATGAAGATTGACAATATGCGCGAAGAGCATGAAGAAAAATTGATCCGCGATGCGCAGAAGCTTGCGAAAGAACAGAAAGAAAAGAAAAAAGAGGCTCAGAAAGAGTTTGGCTTTATTGCCGTTTCCATCGGAGAAGGTCTGAATGAGATTTTTAAAGAGCTTGGAGTGGACTATATCATTGAAGGTGGTCAGACAATGAATCCAAGTACAGACGACATGTTGAATGCGATTGATGAAGTCAATGCAAAACATGTATTTATTTTCCCAAATAACAAAAATATTACATTAGCGGCAAACCAGGCAAAATCTTTAGTGAAAGATAAGGAAGTAATTGTTATTCCTACAAAGACGGTTCCGCAGGGAATTACTGCAATCATTAATTTTGTTCCGGATTTATCGGCAGAAGAAAATGAAGAAGTCATGTTAGAAGAGATCAAGAATGTCAAGACCGGACAGGTAACATATGCAGTGCGAGATACACATATCGATGACAAGGAGATCCACAAAGATGATATCATGGGAATTGGTGATTCCGGTATTATTGCAGTGGGAACTGATATCGCAGCGACGACAAAAGAGATGCTGGAAACACTTGTGGATGAGGATTCGGAATTGATCAGTATCTACTATGGAGCAGATGTCAGCGAAGAAGACGCAGAAAAACTGACAGCGGAGATTGAAGAAAAGTATCCAAGTGTAGATGTGGACACACATTTTGGAGGTCAGCCGATTTACTATTATGTATTGGCAGTAGAATAAGAGTGACAAAAACGGGAGAAGTGATATCTCCCGTTTTTTCTGAAACAGGAGACAGAAATATGAATGAGCAATCAACGATCAGCTCACTGAAAGGGATTGGCGAGAAGACAGAAAAATTATTCCAAAAATTAAATATTTTTACGATTGGAGATTTGCTTCGACATTTTCCGAAAGGATATGAAGTGTATGAGGAAGCAACCCCGATTGCAGAGATAGACGAGGGCAGAACTGTGACGGTCACAGGTGCGATTTACGGGAAAGTACAGGTCTCTGGCAGAACAAGTATGCAGGTTACAACCATTTATGTGAAGGATATCACTGGAACTTTGCGTGTTGTCTGGTTCCGAATGCCTTTTTTGCGAAATACGTTTCAAAAAGGGGGTGTGGTCACACTACGTGGAAAAGTCGTGCGGCGAAAAGGAACACTTCTTATGGAACAGCCGGAAATTTTTTATCCGAGTGAGTTGTATGAGGAGAAGATAAACACGTTGCAGCCCAATTATGCATTGACAGCCGGACTTACGAACAATGCTGTCGTCAAAGCGATGAAACAGGCAATTTCCTATTTGGATTTGAAGCAGGATTTTCTTCCGCCGGATGTTCGAACCCGCTATCATCTTGCGGAATATAATTATGCGATACAGGGAATTCATTTTCCGGTAGACAAAGAGGAATTTTATACTGCCAGAGAGCGTCTTGTGTTTGAAGAATTTCTTGTGTTTATTTTGGCACTGCGGCAAATGAAGGAGAAAAATGAAAAAAGTAAAAATACATTTTCATTTGCGATTGCCGAACCGGTGGAACAATTCATGCATAAACTGCCATATGAACTGACAGGCGCTCAGCAAAAAGTCTGGGAGGAAATCAAGGCAGACCTAAACGGAGCGCATGTGATGTCAAGGCTTGTGCAGGGGGATGTCGGCTCCGGAAAGACGATTATTGCCTTGCTTGGTCTTTTGCTTGCCGCTGTCAACGGCTATCAGGGAGCATTGATGGCGCCTACAGAAGTGCTTGCAAAACAGCATTTTGAGTCTATTTGTGAAATGTTAGAAAAACATCAGATTCCGGTTTGTGTGGAACTTTTGACAGGGTCTATGACTGCAAAAGAAAAAAGGATGGCATATGAGCGGATTGCATCAGGAGAAGCACAGATTATTGTTGGAACGCATGCACTGATTCAGGAAAAAGTAAAATATCATTCTCTGGCGTTGGTAGTGACAGATGAACAGCACCGATTTGGCGTGAAACAAAGAGAAAAGCTTGCTGAAAAAGGAAACACACCACATATTCTTGTGATGAGTGCAACTCCGATTCCGAGGACTCTTGCAATTATCCTGTATGGGGATTTGGACATCTCTGTCATCGATGAGCTTCCAGCCAACCGTCTACCGATTAAAAATTGTGTGGTAGATACTAATTATCGAAAGACGGCCTATCAGTTTATGAAAAAACAGGTGCTGGAAGGACGACAGTGCTATGTCATCTGCCCAATGATAGAAGAGAATGAAAATCTGGAGGCAGAAAATGTAATAGATTATGCGAAGACACTGCAAGAAGAGATGGGGGAGAACATTCAGGTGGCATATCTGCACGGAAAGATGAAGCAGTCAGAAAAAGATGTGATCATGGAGCAGTTTGGGAAACGGGAAATTCAGATTCTTGTCTCTACGACCGTTATTGAAGTAGGAATCAATGTTCCGAATGCGACGGTGATGATGGTGGAAAATGCAGAACGTTTTGGGCTTGCACAGCTTCATCAGCTTCGAGGACGTGTGGGGAGAGGAAAATATCAGTCATACTGCATTTTTATGAGTGCATCAAAGTCGAAAGAGACGAAAGAGCGTCTTTCTATTTTGAATAAATCGAATGATGGATTTTTTATTGCGAGTGAAGACTTGAAGCTTCGCGGCCCGGGAGATTTGTTTGGTATTCGTCAAAGCGGGATTTTGGATTTTAAATTAGGTGATGTATTTCAGGATGCAAAGATTTTGCAGCGTGCAAGCGAGGCGGCGGAACAGCTGATTTCGGAAGATGAAAACTTGGAAAAGCAAAATCACCAGAATATTAGGGAGTATTTACAGAAATATATCCGGGAAGGAATGCTTGAAACAACGCTTTAAATCACATGACAGAATTTGTCAAAAAAAGAAACTATTTCTAGTGTAAGTTTATGAATTCTCCATATACTATCCTTGTAACAAAACAGTTACAAAATAAAAGGAAAGAGATTTAGAGGAGGAAATGAATTATGGCAAGTCGTTCATCAAACAGAACAGCAGTACCGGAAGCAAAAGCAGCTTTAGACAAATTTAAATATGAAGTGGCAAGTGAGCTCGGAGTACCTTTGAAAGAAGGATACAACGGAGACTTAACATCAAGACAGAACGGATCTGTTGGTGGTTATATGGTGAAAAAAATGATCGAGCAGCAGGAAAAACAAATGTCAGAGAAATAATTGGCAGATGTAATTAGAAAAACGTGCAAATCAGAAAAGGTTTGCACGTTTTTTCTGTGCAGTAATTGACAAGTTTCGAGGGAATTCGTATAATGAAAAATGATATTTTTATTCAGGAAAGGAACATTATGAGAGTTATAGCAGGAAGCGCAAAACGCTTACAGTTAAAAACAATAGATGGGCTTGACACAAGACCGACAACAGATCGTATCAAAGAAACACTGTTTAATATGATTTCGCATGAGATTGCAGATTCCTGTTTTTTGGATTTGTTCAGCGGAAGTGGAGCAATCGGAATAGAAGCCCTCAGCAGAGGAGCAAAAGAAGCGGTGTTTGTAGAACAGAACCGTAAGGCGATGGCTTGTATTCGCGAGAATCTTACATTTACAAAGCTTGCAAAACAATCGGTGCTTTTGGAGATGGATGTTTTGAGCGCGCTAAAACGTCTGGAAGGAAAGTATCAGTTTGACTATATTTTTATGGATCCACCGTACCGTAAGATGCTGGAAAAGCAGGTGTTAGAATATCTTTCTGAATCAACTATTCTTTCGCAAGATGCTGTCGTGATTGTGGAAAGTTCTTTGGATACAGAGTTTTCTTATGTGGAGGAACTTGGTTTTTCTGTTATTAAAGAAAAGATATATAAGACTAATAAACATATATTTTTAGAAAGAGAGGCTTAAAGAATGCTAAGAGCCATTTATCCGGGAAGCTTTGATCCGGTGACGCTTGGTCATTTGGACATTATTCGACGTTCCGCCGCCATCGCGGATGAGTTAATTGTCGGAATATTGAATAATAAAGCGAAAACGCCGTTGTTTTCTGTAGGAGAACGTGTTAAAATGTTAGAGGAAGTGACAAAAGACTTCCCAAATGTCAAAATCATTCCATTTGAGGGGTTGTTAGTAGAATTTGCAAAGCAGATGGATGCGAAAGTGATTGTTCGGGGATTGCGTGCAATTACAGATTTTGAATATGAATTACAGATGTCACAGACGAATCACAAAATTGAACCGGAGATTGAGACCTTGTTTTTGACGACAAGTCTGGAGTTTTCCTTTTTGAGTTCGACAACGGTAAAAGAAGTTGCGAGCTTTGGGGGAGACATTACACAGTTTGTACCGGAAGTGATTGTGAAAAAAATAAAAGAGAAGATGGAAGAAAGAAAAGGAGTGTAAATTATGAGCAGTCGTATTGAACAAATTATTGAGGAAATTGAAGAATATATTGACAGTTGTAAATTTCAGCCATTATCTACAACAAAGATTATTGTAAATAAAGATCAGATGGACGAGCTTTTGCGTGAACTTCGCATGAAGACGCCGGACGAGATTAAGCGTTATCAGAAGATCATTGCCAATAAGGATGCGATTTTAGCGGATGCACGCGCGAAAGCCGAGAGTATGCTGGAGGAAGCTCAGATTCATACAAACGAACTGGTAAGCGAACATGAGATCATGCAGCAGGCATATGCTCAGGCGAATGATATCGTGACAGCAGCGACAGAGCAGGCGCAGGAGATTTTGGATAATGCGACAAATGATGCGAATGATATCCGAATTGGTGCGATGCAGTACACAGACGATATTATGTCGAACGTGGAAAATATTATCGGGCATACTTTGGACAGCTACACAACAAAATACGATGGTCTTGTGAATTCTTTGAGAGAGTGTTACGACATCGTCAAGACTAATCGTGCGGAGCTGGAAGTGCCAGATAAGTCTGACCGTGGTATGGAAGCGGAATTCGGCAGCGATTCTATGGATGAATAAACGTCATATAAAAGAAAGCTAACAAACTGGTTACCAATGCGGTGACCAGTTTTTCTGCTATGTAAGGGACAATAGAGAGACCGGATTGACGAATCATGGATTTTGTCTGTGCGACAGAACAGAATCCGCCAAAAGAAGTCAGTGCAAGTATAGAAACATATTTTTCTGTTTGGGACAGTATGTTTTTAGATAACATAGGTATTCCATTGGTGATTTCCAGCATCGGGAGGCATATGTTTGATATCAAAGCTGATTTTACCGGAAGCATCTGCAAAAGAGATAACAGAACAGAAAATAATAGGATATATCCTCCGACTTTCGTTATGGTTTCGAACCCATCCATGATGCAGGTATCAACGATCTCAAAGTTAAAATGGATGCGGGAAGATATACTGGTTTTTCCCGCTGTTTTGGCTGGCAGATTTTTTTTATAAATGTTTCGAAAAACAAAACTGCACAATATCGGTGAGGCAAACAAAATCAGTAAGGATGGAAAAAGCAGAGTCTGATCGTACAGATTTTGCCAGATTACATAGCTTATGATAAACATGGGGCTTGTGTTGTTGCAAAAAGAAAGCAGATAGCTGCCTTCACTTTTGGTTATACGTCCTGCCAAAATGAGATCTGAGGTCACTTTAGCGCCCATCGGATAACCACAGAGAAATCCTGCAAGTACCACAAAGCTTCCGTCAGTTGAAATACGGAAGATTTTCTGAAAAGCAGGACCAAATATGTGGGATAACAAGGAGATAGAATTTGTTTGTATCAGGATATTTGAGATGATAATAAACGGAAGTAAAGTAGGGAGGACAATCTGAAACCAAAGCAGTAATCCTTCGCTTGCTCCGTCGAATACTTCCTGTGGGAAAGAAAGCATAATAAAAAATAATAAAATCACACTGAATGGGAAGGCATAGCGTCTCATAACAGACCTCCAATTTGTTTTTATAATATATGGATATGCTTGATTTTTTATGTCTGATGTGACACAATAGATTATAGGAAAATTTTAAAGGAAAGAGGGAATTTATTATGTCAGCATTAGAACATTTAGAACCAAAATCGGTTTTTCATTTTTTTGAAGAACTTTGCCGGATTCCGAGGGCAACATTTGACACAAAAAGAGTCAGTGATTATTGTGTAGACTTTGCAAAAGAGCGAGGCTTGGAATGCATTCAGGATGAGGCGAACAATGTGATTATTAAAAAAGCCGGAACAGCAGGATTTGAAAACAGTGAACCGGTGATCATTCAGGGACATTTGGATATGGTATGTGAAAAGACGGATGATTCTGCACATAACTTTGACACAGATCCAATTGAAGTATATGAGGAGAATGGATTTTTAAAGGCGAAAGATACCAGTCTTGGGGGAGACGACGGAATTGCCATCGCATATGCACTTGCAATTCTTGACAGTGACACGATTGAACATCCGCCGATTGAAGCAGTCTTTACCACAGATGAAGAAGTTGGAATGGGTGGCGCAGGAGCAATCGATCTTTCTGTATTAAAAGGTCGTATGCTGATCAATATTGACTCCGAGGAAGAGGGAACATTACTGACAGGATGTGCAGGCGGTTTCCGCCATACGATTACGCTTCCGCTGGCCAAAGAAGAAAAAACAGGGGTTGCGGCTGAGATCGTTGTGAGAGGATTGAGAGGCGGACATTCTGGAATCGAGATCAATCAACAAAGGGGAAATGCTAACAAAGTACTCGGAAGAATTTTAAACAGTCTTAAAACACAATTTTCATATGCACTGATTGAGATGAATGGCGGAACAAAAGACAATGTTATCACGCCGTTATCGAAAGCAAAAATCTTAGTGGACGCAACACAGAAAGATGCCGTCAAAGCATATGTGGAAGAACTTGCAGAAACTGTGAAAACTGAATTTGGAAAAGACGAGCCGAATTTGGAAATTTCAGTTGTACTTTCTGAAGAAACTACACTGAATGTATGCACAGCAGATACAACAGATAAAGTTGTATTCCTGTTAATTTCTACACCATATGGAGTGCAAGGATTGAGCCGTGAATTGAAAGGACTTGTAGAGAGCTCTTTGAATCTTGGAATCGTATCTACAAAAGAGGATAGTATCGAGTTGATCTTTATGGTGAGAAGTTCTGTGGAGAGTAAAAAGAAAGAACTCGAAGAGATGCTGAATGCGTATGCTGTTTTCACAGGAGGAAAAGGAGAAGTATCCTGTGACTATCCGGCATGGATGTACAAGTCAGATTCAAAACTTCGCCCGATCATGATCGATACTTATGAGCAGATGTTCGGAAAAGCTCCTGTAGTTGCTACAATTCATGCAGGGTTAGAATGTGGTCTCTTATCCGGACAGCTTCCGGAACTGGATTGCGTATCTTTTGGTCCAAATATGTTTGACGTGCATTCTGTGAATGAAAAACTGGAAGTTGCATCTGTGCAGCGCATGTGGGATTATCTGCTTGCAGTTTTAAAAAATTGTAAATAAAACAATACATATTTGAAGATAAGAAAAACATATAGTAATACAAAAAGGAGTTTGTCGTGAAAAAGAGACAGGCATATCAATTACTTCTTTTTGTATTACTATTTTCTTTTGTTACAGAAATATGGATTGGCAGACTGCTGTCGATAAGCAGAATGGAACGGTTGCATGAAAATACAGTTATGAAGATGGAATTTCGAGATCAGCAGTTAGGTGAAAAAATGATCAATAGTTTTTGTGATGATCAGAGCAAAGGGCTGCAGGCAGGAATCTATCTGTTGGAAAGCAAGTTTGGCTATCAACCGTTTCCGTATACATGTACAGAAAAAACGTTTTGCGAACGAAAGAAGACATGGGAACAGAAAAAGGCATGGAATACTTATCTGAAAATCAATCAGGCAATCTGGGATGATGTGAAATATTTTCCAGTACCAGAATCAACGACGGATGAAGATGCAACGGTGGTCTTTGAAAATGGATGGATGAAAGAACGAAACTATGGTGGAAAACGCGGACATGAGGGATGTGATTTGATGGCAAAAAAAGATGTCCCAGGATATTATCCGGTCGTCAGCATGACGGACGGTGTCATACAAAGTAAAGGGTGGCTTCCGAAAGGGGGATACCGTATCGGTATTCTGGCGCCTTCCGGTGGATACTTTTATTACGCACATCTGGATTCCTATGCGGATATTAAAGAGGGAGACCGAGTGAAAGCCGGGGATGTGATTGGATTCATGGGGGATACAGGCTATGGAGAGGAAGGTACAAAAGGGAAATTTCCGGTGCATCTGCATGTGGGAATTTATGTGTATCCGAACGGTCAGGAAATGAGTGTCAATCCATATTGGGTGATGCGGTATCTGGAACCGCATAAGCTGAAATGTGCGTATTCTGACTAATATTTGTGGAGAAAATAGTATGGCTATGGTATAATATGAAATTGACATGGAGGATGAAAAATGAATTTACCAATTGCGTTTGAAAAAAAGATGAGAGAACTGCTTGGAGCAGAGTTTGATGATTATATAAAGTGTTATGAGGAGAAAAGACTTTATGGTCTCCGCGTAAATACAAAAAAAATCAGTGTGGAAGAATTTAAAAAGATTTGTCCGTTTGAGATTCAACCGATACCATGGATTGAGAATGGATTTTATTATGATGGAGAGCACGTGCAGCCGGCAAAGCATCCATATTATTTTGCCGGACTTTTTTACTTACAGGAGCCTAGCGCCATGACACCGGCAAACCGCCTTCCGATTGAACCGGGGGATAAGGTGCTGGATGTCTGTGCAGCACCGGGAGGAAAGGCGACTGAGCTTGGAGCAAAACTTTGCGGGGAAGGTGTGCTTGTGGCAAATGACATCAGCAATTCCAGAGCAAAGGGCTTATTAAAAAATATTGAAGTGTTCGGCATCGGCAATGTGCTTGTGCTCAGTGAGGAGCCAGGTAAAATTGAAGAGTATTTTACGGAATATTTTGACAAGATTTTGATCGATGCACCATGTTCCGGCGAAGGAATGTTCCGAAAAGATAAAAAGATGGTGAAAGCCTGGGAAGAACATGGACCGGAATTTTTTGCAAAGATTCAGAGAAGTATTGTCACGCAGGCTGCAAGAATGTTAAAACCGGGTGGAATGATGCTCTATTCTACTTGTACATTTGATCCGGAAGAGAATGAGGGAACAATTGAATATTTAAGACAACAATATCCGGAATTTGAGATAAAAGAGATTCGGCCATATGAGGGATTTGCAAAAGGAATGCCGCAAGTGACTGAATCAAAAGAGCCTGCATTTGAAAAAACAGTCCGTATCTGGCCGCATAAGATGCACGGAGAGGGACATTATCTGGCATTGCTTCAAAAAGGGGAAAAGTCGGAGAAACTAGTGGTCAAAGAAAAGAAAAAGCGCGCGAAAAAAGTGCCGGAAGAACTGCTTGCATTTTTTGAGGACATCACATGGGAGATGGACTGGAGCAGACTGGAGATTTACAGCGAGAAAGTCTACTATATGCCGGAAGATATCCCGAATGTAAAAGGTATTCGTTTCCTTCGGACAGGACTGTATCTTGGAGATGTGAAAAAGAACCGGTTTGAGCCGAGTCAGTCACTTGCGATGTGTCTGAAAAAAGAAGAATACCGCCGCACAATCTCACTTTCCGTGGAGGATGAGCGTGTGATCCGCTATCTGAAAGGTGAGACGATCGAAGTTGACGATCTTGTTGATCACAAAGAAAAAGGCTGGCAGCTTGTCCTTGTGGACGGCTATCCGCTAGGCTTTGGGAAACTTGCAAACGGAACTTTGAAGAACAAATATTTACCTGGATGGAGATGGCAGTCATAATGATACGATTAGATAAATATCTCGCAGATATGGGCGTTGGGACGAGAACAGAAGTAAAAAAACTGATCCGTCAGGGAAAAGTAACAGTGGATGGAAGTATTGAAAAATCTCCAGAGCGAAAGATTGACATTTCACATCAAAAAGTGTGCTGTATGGGCGAAGCGGTCTCCTATGAAACGCACGAGTATTATATGCTAAACAAACCAGCAGGAGTTGTCTCAGCCACAACAGACAGGCAGGATAAGACAGTAGTGGAGTTGATTTCCTCAAAAAAGCGCAGAGATTTGTTCCCGGTAGGAAGGCTTGATAAAGACACAGAAGGTCTTCTTTTGATCACAAACGATGGAGAGCTGGCGCATCGGCTTTTGTCACCGAAAAAACATGTGGATAAAGTGTATTATGCAAAGGTGCAGGGGATTGTAGATGAGGTCGATCAAGAAATCTTTGCCGTAGGAATGTCAATCGGAAACGGCGAGACTGCACTTCCGTCAAAGCTTGAAATTTTGTATTCCGGAGAGATTTCTGAGATAAGAGTTACGATACAGGAAGGAAAATTCCATCAGGTGAAGCGGATGTTTCATGCCGTGGGGAAAGAAGTAATTTATTTGAAAAGGCTTTCTATGGGAACACTTCTGTTGGATGAGACATTAAAGAGCGGTGAATACCGGGCTCTTACGAAGGAGGAACTTAAGCGATTATGTTAGAGAATATAGAGGCGATTATTTTTGATCTGGATGGCACACTGGTGGATTCCATGTGGGTCTGGACTGCAATCGACGATGAATTTTTAGGAAAATATGGTTTGACACAGCCGGAGAATTTTCATGAAGGAATGGAAGGAAAAAGTTATTCGGAAACAGCAGCATATTTTCTGGAATTGTTTCCAAACCTTCCACACACATTAGAGGAATTGATGGAAGAATGGTATGGAATGGCATATGAAAAATATGCAAATGAGCTTATACTGAAAAAAGGAGCATTTGACTTTTTACAGGAAGTTCATCAAAGAGGGATTAAGCTTGGAATCGCTACAAGCAATAAACGCGAGCTTGCAGAGGCAGTTTTAAGATCAACAAAAGTATTGCCGTTATTTGATTCTATATGGACATCGTGCGAAGCAAAAGCAGGGAAACCGGCTCCTGATGTGTATTTAAGAGTTGCACAATCTTTGCAGGTGGAACCGAAACGTTGTCTTGTCTTTGAAGATGTGCCAAACGGAATTTTGGCAGGTGTCAATGCCGGAATGAAAGTCTGTGCAGTGGAAGACGATTTTTCAAAAAATCAGGATGAAAAAAAACGTGCGCTCGCAGACTATTATATAAAAGATTATGAAGATATTAAAAATAACACCTATGAGGTACTGAAATGAGAAATGGATTTTTACCGATTTGCAGAAAAGATATGGAGGAGCGAGGCTGGGAACAGTTGGATTTTGTCTATGTTTCCGGAGATGCTTACGTGGATCATCCGTCTTTTGGGCATGCGATCATCACACGCCTTTTGGAGGCGAATGGATATAAAGTTGGGTTGATCTGTCAACCGGACTGGAAAGATAAAAGCAGCATTACAGAATACGGTGAACCTCGCCTTGGATTCCTTGTATCCAGTGGGAATATGGATTCTATGGTGAATCACTACTCTGTGTCGAAAAAGAGACGTCAGACAGATGCATTTACGCCGGGCGGCGTTATGGGAAAACGTCCGGACTATGCGACGGTCGTCTACAGTAATTTGATTCGTCAGGTTTATAAAAAGACGCCGATCATTATTGGTGGGATTGAGGCGAGTCTGCGCCGAATGGCTCATTATGATTACTGGTCAAATAAATTAAAACGTTCGATTTTATTGGATTCGGGTGCAGATATTCTTTCTTATGGAATGGGAGAACGCTCGATTCTTGAGATTGCCGAAGCGCTGGAGAGTGGTATTGCAGTGGAGGATATCACATACATCGACGGAACTGTCTGTAAGGTGAAGTCTTTAGACAGTGTCTACGATGCGATCATGTTGGAATCTTACGAACAATTAAAGCAGGACAAGCTAAACTATGCGAAGAGTTTTTATACGCAGTATTGCAATACAGATCCTTTTTCAGGAAAACGACTTGTGGAACCATACTCGGACCATTTATATGTAGTCCAGAATCCACCGTCCAAACCGCTTAGCCAGTCGGAAATGGATCGCACTTACAGCTATCCTTATATGAGAACATACCATCCGTCCTATGAGGCGCTTGGAGGAGTTCCGGCAATCGAGGAGGTAAAATACAGTCTGATCAGCAATCGTGGATGTTTTGGCGGATGCAATTTTTGTGCTCTTACGTTTCATCAGGGGAGAATCATTCAGACGCGAAGCCATGAATCTTTGGTCGCAGAGGCAGAAAAATTTATTTGGGATAAGGATTTCAAAGGCTATATTCATGATGTTGGAGGACCGACTGCGAACTTTAGAGCACCTTCTTGTGATAAGCAGCTCACAAAAGGAGTGTGCAAGCAAAAGCAGTGTCTATTTCCGCGGCCGTGTAAAAATTTGAAGGTGGATCATAAAGACTACCTGAAGCTTTTACGAAAACTTCGTACACTTCCGAATGTAAAGAAGGTATTTATTCGCTCAGGTATCCGATTCGATTATCTGATAGCAGATAAAGATGATACTTTTTTCAAGGAACTGTGTGAGTATCATGTAAGCGGACAGCTAAAAGTAGCCCCGGAGCATGTAGCAGATCCTGTTCTTCAAAAGATGGGTAAGCCGGAAAACAGTGTCTATCAGGCATTTTCGAAAAAATATAAACAGATCAACGAAAAACTTGGGAAAAAACAGTATCTGGTTCCGTATCTGATGTCTTCGCATCCGGGTTCAACGATGAAAGAAGCCGTGGCTCTTGCAGAATACTTAAGGGATCTTGGCTATATGCCGGAGCAGGTACAGGACTTCTATCCGACACCGTCGACGATATCGACTTGTATGTACTATACGGGAGTGGATCCGCGGACGATGGAACCTGTATATGTACCGAAAAATCCACATGAAAAAGCGATGCAGAGAGCGTTGATCCAATATCGGAATCCGAAGAATTATCAGCTTGTCATGGAGGCTCTTCGCATGGCAGACCGAATGGACTTAGTTGGATTTGACAAACATTGTCTGATTCGTCCGAGACAGGAGAAGAAATATCAGGGCAAACCGGATTATAAAAGGCAGGAACAGAAAAAACCTGCTGCAAAGAAGAAAAAAGCAATCCGAAACGTACACCGGAAAAAGACAAAATAAAAACAGCATCAGAAAGAAGTGAATAAATTGAAAATTGCGATTGTAACAGGCGCATCCTCTGGACTTGGAAAAGAGTTTGTAAAACAGATTGAGCACTTGTATAAAGAATTAGATGAGATATGGGTGATTGCCCGCAGAAGAGAACGGCTGGAAGAATTAAAAAGCTGTATGTTTACCAATGTGCGTATTTTAGAAGGTAATTTGTGTGAGCAAAACATTTATCAAGAACTAAAAGTTCTCTTGAAAGAAAAAGATCCGGATATCCGTATGCTTGTGAATGCAGCAGGATTTGGTAAAATTGGGGAAGTGAAAAAACTTTCTGCTGAGGATCAGTTAGATATGATAGAGTTAAACTGTAAAGCACTGACTCATATGACAAAGATCTGTATTCCATATATGACAAGAGGAAGCAGAATTGTGAACGTTGCCTCGGCGGCAGCATTTTGCCCGCAGCCGTCTTTCAGTGTCTATGCAGCTACAAAATCCTATGTGCTTAGTTTTTCCAGAAGTCTTCGCACAGAACTTTGCGATGAAGAGATTTTTGTGACCGCAGTTTGTCCAGGACCGGTTGAGACAGAGTTTTTTGAAATTGCCGGACAAAAAGAAAAAAATCAAATGAAGGCTGCGGTGATGGCAAGACCGGAAGCGGTCGTAAAACAGGCGCTTCTTGATGCACGAGAGGGCAAAGAACTGTCTGTGTACGGGACGGCGATGAAGGGAGCAGAGGCGGCAACAAAGCTGCTTCCGCACAGTGTGATTCTAAAAGCGATGAAAAAATTCTGGTAAGGAAAGGAACGAAGAAATGAAAGCTACAAAAGGAGAAGCCGGCTATATTCAGGCGCGAAAAAAACAACTGATATTGAAAGCGGTACTGGAATTTGGAATTGTCATCGCGCTTTTGATACTTGGTATCTGGCAGACGCATACAAGACTGAATCTTTTGACAGTTGTCGCCGTACTTGGATGCCTTCCGGCGGCAAAAGCGCTGGTGGAGGTAATCACAATCTCTCCGTATCACTCGATTGCAGAGGAACGAGCGAAAGAGATTCAGAAACATGCAGAGGATTTGACGGTTGCATTTGATCTGGTATTTACGAGTAAGGACAAATTTATGCCCATTGACAGTATCATTATATTGGACAATACGATCTGTGGGTATTCTTCCGGGAAAAAAATAGATCCTGTCTATACCGGAAAACATTTACGTCAGATGCTGGAGCAAAATCAGTATACAAAAGTGTCTGTGAAAATTTTTACGGATTATACTGCATTCCTTGCAAGGGCAGAAAGTATGCAGCATATGGCGGAAACAAACAGACCTGACACAAAGAAAAAAGAAGAAGGAATTCGACATCTGTTATTTCAGATTTCATTATAGAGGAGTACTATGCAGGAAATTATTGTAGCGGCAAATGAGGCCGGCCAGCGACTGGATAAGATGCTGGCGAAGTATTTAAACGAGGCACCAAAGAGCTTTTTATATAAAATGCTGCGAAAAAAAAATATTGTATTGAATGGGAAAAAGGCAACCGGAAACGAAAAGCTGGCGGTCGGTGATTCTGTAAAATTGTTTTTGGCTGATGAGACGATTGCAAAATTTTCCAATATCCATGCAGTTCATACCAATGTAACGCTTGATATTATCTATGAAGATGAGAATGTACTGCTGATCAACAAACCGGTTGGGATGCTGTCACAAAAGGCAGCGGCCGATGATGAATCGCTTGTGGAACATATTATTTCATATATGCTTGAAACAAGACAATTGACAGAGGAAGAACTTAGAAAATTCAGACCGTCTGTCTGCAACCGTTTGGACCGCAATACGAGTGGACTGGTGGCAGCAGGGAAAAGTCTTGCAGGGCTGCAGGAGATGGGAACACTTTTTAAAAATCGTTCTCTGAGAAAATATTATCGCTGTCTTGTGGCAGGTGAGGTAAAACATTCTCAGTCGGTGAGCGGATATCTTGTAAAAGACGAAAAGACAAATAAAGTAACGGTGTCAAAGGCAGAAAAAGGGGATTGCCTGCCGATTGAGACAGAATATGAGCCTTTGTGGAGCAATGGAAAATATACATATTTGGAAGTGCATCTGATCACCGGTAGAACGCATCAGATCAGGGCACATCTGGCATCGATTGGATATCCGATTATCGGAGACTACAAGTATGGGAGCAAAAAGGTCAACGATAGACTAAAAGAGCAGTATGGACTGAAAAGTCAGTTGTTACATGCTTATCGGCTGGAAATGCCAGCCTGTACAGGTGAGTTGTCGAATCTAAGTGAAAGAAAATTTGTGGCACCACTTCCAAAATTGTTTCAGAATATTTTAAAAGCAGAAAAATACAGTGAGGAATAGAAAAATGGGGACATGGAATTCAAGAGGACTTCGCGGTTCTACACTGGAGGATATGATCAACCGGACGAATGAACGTTATCTGGAAAAGGGACTGGCGTTGATTCAAAAAATTCCGACGCCAATCACTCCTGTTCGGATTGATAAGGAGCATCGTCATATCACGCTGGCATATTTTGATCAGAGAAGTACTGTTGACTACATTGGGGCGGTACAGGGGATTCCGGTATGCTTTGATGCGAAGGAATGTAATACAGACACGTTTCCGCTGCAAAATATTCATGAACATCAGGTGACGTTTATGAGTAATTTTGAAAAGCAGGGAGGAATTGCATTCTTGATTATCTATTACAGCACCAGAAACGAGTTATATTATATGCGTTTTTCTGAAATTCAAAAATTTTGGGAACGCGCAAAAACAGGAGGCAGAAAAAGTATCCGATATGAAGAGCTTTCTCAGACATTTTTTATCCAGTTAAAAAATGGATGTCTGGTATCATATTTGGAAGCATTGCAGCAGGATTTGGATCTCAGGGATTGACAATCTTTCAAAAAATGTTATAATAAGCATTATTTTAATATGGTAGCGTAATAAAGTATTGGAGGAGATTATGAGACAGCAGATTTTACATACTCCGGAAGGAGTTCGGGATATCTATGGGATTGAATGCAGAAGAAAGCTTATGTTGGAGGAAAAATTACAAGAGATTCTGCACTTATACGGATATCAAGATATACAGACACCGATGTTCGAGTTTTTTGATGTTTTCGGAAAAGAGATTGGTACAATCTCTTCAAAGGAACTTTATAAATTTTTTGACAGAGATGGGAATACACTTGTGTTGAGACCGGATATTACGCCGTCAATCGCAAGAGTTGCAGCAACTTTTTTGGATTCAAAAGGACTTCCGGTCCGTCTATGTTATAATGGAAACACATTTATCAATCATTCAAGCTATCGTGGAAAATTAAAGGAAAGTACGCAGATGGGTGCGGAACTCCTTGGAATTGATTCTTTGGAGGCGGATGCGGAGATGATTGCATTGGCTGCAGACTGTCTGAAGGCAGCCGGATTAAATGAATTTCAGATTTATATCGGAAATGTTGATTTCTTTGAAAGTCTGTTGGAGGATGCAGGTCTGGAAGAAGAAAAAGAGGCAAGGCTTCGTGAATTGATTGCAAACAGGAATTATTTCGGTGTGGAAGAGCTGCTGGATAACTGTGGTGTAAAAGAAGAGACAAAGGCGGCTTTCCGAGTGCTGGAGGAGCTGACAGGTGGAATCGAGATCATGGAATGCGCAAAAAAAATCGTTTCTTGTGAGAAAGCGTTGCGTGCAGTGGAACGCCTGTCAGAGACATATGAGATTTTGGTTTCATACGGAGTTGAAAAATATATCACCTTTGATCTCAGCATGAGCGGCACCTATGGGTATTATACGGGCATTATATTCCGCGGTTATACATATGGTACGGGAGATGCAATTGTGAAAGGTGGACGCTATGATCATCTTGTAGAAAAATTTGGAAAGGAATTCCCTTCCATCGGATTTGCAATCGTTATTGATGAACTGATGGGCGCAATTTCAAGACAGAAACTGGAGATACCGTATCATCAGAAAAATACGTTGATCTTGTATGAAGAAAGTGAGCGCAGCAGAGCAATTGCGCTGGCAAAAGAATTTCGGCTTGCCGAGAAACCGACAGAGCTCGTGAAAAAATCAGATGACAGATTTTTGGATGAGTATGTGTCATATGCGAGACAGAACTTCTGTGGAGGAATGTTCTACCTGAAGAGAGAAGACGAGATTTTAATGACGAATCTTTTGACAGATGAGAAAAAAACAGTCGGTTGGGAGGAAATCATATGAGATATTTAACATTTGCATTGACAAAAGGTCGGCTTGCGAAAAAAACACTGGAATTGTTAGAGCAGCTTGGCATCACTTGCGAGGAGATGAAGGACAAAGATTCCAGAAAATTAATTTTTGTAAATGAAGAACTAAAATTAAAATTTTTTCTTGCAAAAGGTCCGGATGTTCCCACTTATGTAGAATATGGAGCAGCTGATATTGGTGTGGTTGGAAAAGATACGATATTAGAAGAAGGACGAAAAACATATGAGGTACTAGATTTACAGTTTGGAAACTGCCGAATGTGTGTGTGTGGTCCCTCAAGAGCAAAGGAGCTTTTAAATCATCATGAGCTGATTCGTGTTGCGACAAAATATCCGAATATCGCGAAGGATTATTTTTATAACAAAAAGCATCAGACAG